>JAVYAJ010000411.1:0-29963 GCA_032229885.1 Candidatus Anammoximicrobium sp.
CGCAGAGGACGCAGAGGACGCAGAGTTCCACGTTGTCTGCTACCTCAGCGACCTCTGTGTTCTCTGCGTTCTCTGTGGCTTAAACCGCTTCTTCTTAGCGCGGGACAGCACGCGCGACCCAATTTGGCTGCGTCCGTTCCAAGGTTCAGATCCCAGAAATCCAACAGCTCGCGTTGCTCACCGCAACGGCTCGATGCTTGGCGTTGATCGATCGATCCGCAGAATACGCGTGTCTCCGGCCTTCACCTGCAGGCTGATCTCGGGGCCGAGGCCCAAGTCTTCGCCACTCAGCAGATCGACCACTCGATCGCGGCGCCCCGTATCGATTTCCAGCGGGCCGTCGTGTGCAGCATGAAGGACGAGATAGGGACCGTTGGCGTAGATGTTGCAGTCGGTCTGCGCATACAGGTGGACCCCGGACCGTCGAGCGGCGATGCGCAGCAGGTCTGCCGACAAACCCGGCGGCCCGACAAACAACGACCATCCATCGTCCGTCCGACGCAGCGCCACGGCCGCCGTGCCGTCCGGCCACGTTGCCAGAACCTCGTCCGACGTGGCGTCCGCGACGGCGAACAGCGGGACGATCGGCTGCTTGACGCCAAATCCCGCGGATAATCCGAGCTGCCTTCCGCGCTCGGTCGGCTCGGCCCAGGCGGCCTGGTCCTGGACGGCGACCAGCCGAAAGCCCGTCAACGCCTGCATCGCGTCGAGCGACGTCTCGTCTTGCTGGTGAAAGCCCGGCGCGTAACACCAGACTCGCAGCGCGCCGCTTGTGGCCGCCAACAGTTGACGACGTTGTTCGGCCGACAGGTTCCAGGTGGTCAGCAGCACGTACATCTTGGCGTGGACTCGCCCGGCGATCACATCATCCTGCAGATACTGGCCGTAGGGCGCTCCCATCCGGCCCAGCGCCCGCCGTGCCTCGTAAACGGCAGGCCGTGTCACGGCCTGCCCGCCGGCAGCCACACGGATCATGCTCGGTTCGTCGATCACGGCGGCAACTTCGGGTCGGTACGGCTGTGGTCGCGCAAGCAGCGGTTCGTCCAACGCGCGCAGACGATCCATTTCCGCCCACATCCGCGGATCGTTGAACCAGCCGGTCGCGCCCAGATCCATCCACCACGTGCCAAAGTTTCGAATGGCGCATTGACCCGTGTTTCGCAGCAACAGCCGATTCGTGTCTTCGATCGTCGAAACGCCATCGACCCAACCCGGCGAATGGCCCGTCCCCAGGTACGTTCGGGTATCGTCTTCGTACAGCCACATCTTGCCGGCGAGCGCGACGCTTTCGGCCGCGGTCATCGCGGGGCCGCTTTGACTCAACCCGCGGTCGAAATACGAAATCGGGCTGCACAGGACATCGATGTCCGGGCAATCAAGCACGCGCCGCAGGGCATAGTGACCGGCGGTCGCCGGCCCATTGCGGATGGCGGCGAACTCGAATACATAGCCGTAGAAGAACACCACCAGCTTTCGTCCATCCGAGGCCCGGCGCACGGCGTGCGCCAGCTCGCAGACGCATTCGGCCATCATCTGCTGTTGGAACTCGGCAAAGTCGATCAGCCTGCGGCCGACTCGCGGGTCATGCAGGATGCCGGCCGGGGCCGCTCGACGTTGATCCGGGGTAGGCACGGCGACGCTGGGCAGTGACGCCTGCGAGTCGTGCCACGCGGCCTGCAAGTCGGCATCGGTTGGGTATCGTTGCGCAAGCCACGCTCGCCAGGCTCGCAGATCGCCGGGCGCATACCCGTTGAGCGCCGTGCCCCATGTCGCCTCGTAAAACCACTCGCCCGTGTTCTGGCCGCAAGGATGATACCCGGCCGTATGGTCGCCAAACTTGTGTTCGACGTGCGCGACCAACGCACTCAGCCGTTCCGCTGCGTCACGGCGATACGTGGGCGAAGCCACGACCGCGCACACATGCGCTGGCGGCCCCTTGTCCCAGGCCATCATGTCGCCCGGATGGGCCTCGCGCCACCAGGCCGGAGGCTCCATGCCGATCCGCGGCAGCAGCAGCGCGCGGGGATTAGCATCGAGCACGGCTTGGCACTGGGCGTCGACGCTCGTCCAATCGGTCTGTTCGCCCGGTTTGGGCCAAGGCAACTCGAGCGGAAAACTCACGAAGTCCACGCCGACGCGCGCGGCCAATTGGATTTGACTTTCGAACGCGCCGGGCGGGCCGCCGAGATAGGTAAAGGTCTGTCCCGGCCGATAAAACGTGACCGTCAGATCGCGCTCAGGCTCTGCCCGCGCCCACAGCCGAACCCGATAGCGACGTCCCGCGCGCAGCGTCAAATTGGGAATATGATAGATGTGAAAATCCGGCCATCCGCCCCGGGGTGGCTCGTGCAACGCAATCTGCAACGCCCGCGTGTCTGCATGACCACCTCCCTCGACGGCGGTGATCGTCCCGACCGTGTTCTGTGGTCCCGGCGGCCAGAACGTCCACGCGCGGTGGAAATCATCCATCCCCGCCGAAAAATCCTGGGTTGGAATCACGTCCACGCCGGATTCGGCATCTTGGACCAGGATATCGTCCAGCCAGATCGTGCCCCGCGCTTGTCCGAACCGGAAATGCATCGTCGCTTGGTTGAGTACGTCTTGCGTCGGCGAGAACTCGAACTCGACCATCTTGCCGCGGGTCCCGATCCGCAGCGGTCGCGCCCCCGGCGCGCCCCAGAACATCCGCGCCCGCACCGGCCGTCCATCGATCAAGATCCGCGGGGCGCCGCTCGCGGCGTCGATTCGTACCGTTTCGACCCCAGCGGCCATCGGGCTGAAGAAGGCTAATCCGCAGACCGCCATCAGCCCCCAGAACAGCGTGCCGCCGATCCAGCCGAGCCTGCGACGATCGAGCCGATGAACTTGCTTTGGCAGTCCGAATCTCATATTCTGAGTCATTCGTTCTCTCGTTCTCAGTAGTGCCGCTCAATCCGGGGTTGTCGATTCTCCGGCGCCACACGTCACGCCGCATTAGCCCGGATTGTCATGGCGTCCAGAGACCCCGCACCATCGCGCGCCATCATAACCCGACGCGTCTGCAAGGGTAAGTCGATCCACTGGTCGCATTTACGCCTCGCGCTTGCGGGCGCGATCGCGCTGAATCCCGGCGTGCGCAGCTTTGCTACGTTTGGTCGCAACCAAAGACACGGCCTGGAGGCAGCGCGCCAAGCAAAGCTGTTATCGCCGCAGGTTCACCGTGCCGTTCGTCGGGCCGTCTTCGATGATTGAGATTCGTGGAGGGCCACGCTCCGTCGTGGCCGTAAGGCACTGCGTCGCGCCACCGACGGAGGTCGAACGACGGATGCAACGCAGCGAATCTCCCCTAGATCGAACGTCATCACGCTCACGATGGTTGGGGCTGGTAGGATAGCCTGCTCGCGCGAATCATCTCGGCCCGTTCATGCTGGCCCCCAAAGAGTTGACATTCTATCGAAACGCGTCACAATTTAGGCTCAGGGCGTCTGTTTTCTAGCAATGGTTTCTGCTAGTTGATATAGTTTTGGATTCAAGGTTGACGTTCCAGCCGTCGCGGTTCGCGGCGCGTTCGGGATTAAGTCTGTGATAAGTTTTTCTCTTTCTCGTTGTCCAGAAATTCGAGGGACCAGAACGTGTCGGGTGGTGCGAAAAAGAACGGCGGGTTTACGCTGGTTGAACTGTTGGTGGTAATCGCGATCATCGGGATTCTGGTCGCCTTGTTGTTGCCGGCGATCCAAGCGGCGCGCGAGGCGGCGCGGCGCAGCCAGTGCTTGAACAATATGAAACAAATCGGGCTGGCGCTGCACAATCATCACGACACGTATAATGTCTTTCCGATCGGCGCAGAGCTTGGCAGCAAAGGCCCGAATTGGCGTCTGCGAAGTCTGCCGTTTATGGAGCAGAACGCTGCATACGACCAGATAGATTTCAGGAACGGACATTTTTGGTCACATACTACCCCGTCTTACGGCGCCAATCACGATGTCCTCGCCAATCTGATCGTCGATGGCTATATGTGCCCATCCAGCCCATTCGAGGCGCTTAACACACGTGACATGAGCAATACCAAGGACGGCATGTTGGCGGATTATTGTGGGATCGCTGGCGCCTATCCGGACCCGGCCGGGCGAACAGCCACCGTATGCACGGCCGGCTCGGTTCAGGGCGGCATCTACTGCGAGAACGGGCTGCTCGTGGCGCTGCGCAAGAGGGCGTTTCGGGACGCTACGGATGGCACGAGCAATACGATCATCGTGGGGGAACAGTCGGGACAGGTCGATGCCGGCGAGCGGAGCGCCAACGCGATCGGCGCTTGGCATGGCCTGGTGACCAACACGGTGGCTTCGTCGGACGGACGAAATACGTGGGACGAGAAGACGGCCGTCAAGGACATCACGTCCAGCAGCGGTTATACGGGCGGTCTGACGACGGAACGGCATCCGCCCAATGCCTACTGGCTTGGAGGCGCGCCTGCCAGTTGCAATACTCAACACGAAGTGAACTACGTGCTCAATTCGTTTCATCCCGGCGGGATTCACGTGTTGCTGGCCGACGGCACCGTGCGTTTCTTGACGGAGAATATCGACATGGAGATGTTTCGGCGATTGTGCACGCGCGACGACGGGCAGGTCGTTGACACGAGCTGGTAACGCAACTGGCAAGTGATCGAGCTGATCGAGAGGGCCCCGCACAGATGTATCCACACAATCGCGCGCGATCCGCATTGAGGCTTCTTCTGATGATCGGAGGGACGATGGCTGCGGCGGGCGGCCTCGGCTGCGGACCAAAAGCGCCGCATTCCGGCGTCCCCACCGCGCCGGTCACTCTCGTGGTGACCTACGCTGGAACCGGGGTGGCAAACGCCCAGGTGGATCTGCACAACGACACCACCGGGATGGGAGCGGGCGGAACGTCCGACGGCAGCGGCAAGGTGGTGCTCGGTGCGGCGCCCTTGGGCGAGTACACGGTGACGGTGCTCCCGCCGGAAGCCAATCCTCTGCCGCCCGCCCCCGGCGAACAGCCAGCTCCTGCCGTCGCGGCGACGAGCATTCCGCAATCAGTGCGCGACCCACGAACCAGCTCGCTGCGGGCCACGGTCGTGGCGGGGGCGAACGAGTTCGCATTCGAGCTGAAGGACATCAAGTGACCCGATTTGGAAGATGCTGGCCGACGATGCTGCTCGTGATCTGGGCCGCGGCGTCCACGCGCGGCGACGAGCTGCGGTTGATCACACACGAGCAGCGCATCGCGCCCGGCCAAACGACGACATTCGATTTCGGCTCGACGCCACAACACGATTCGACCGTCCTGCTGCGCGTCACGGCCCGACTGCACTGGAAGACGCCTTCCGGGTCGATGTATTTTCTGAACATGACATTGAACGGGCGCGAGATCCAGCCGGCTCGCAGTCGCCGGGTCGTGCGTCTGGTCAACCGTCCGCTCGACGCGCCGGTCGGGACAAACCTCGTCGCTCCGTGGTTCGGCAATCACGCTTGGCGGTTGCTGTACGCGCCGGATTTCGCCTCTCGGCCGAGCTACGCGCCGGACGACCCTTACACGTTCGTGCTGGACGTGACCGATCTGGCGAACCCCGTGGCCGAAAACCGTTTGGCGATCACCAACACGGCAGACCGGCTGCGCACCGCCTGGACGGCGCCCGAGGGCGATTTGGTATTGGGCGATCTGCGGGTGATCGTTCAACCCGGCGCCAGCCCTACGATGACCACCGAGGCGGTCGTCGCGCCCGTGATCAACACGGGCCAGCCAGCGGCCGGTCCTGCACCCTACGAAGGAAGCCTGACGGCGGGCGGCGGGTTGATCGTCAAGGTCGGTTCGCACCCGTGGCGGCTTTCCAGTTCGTTCTCATATCCCCAGGCAGGATTCAACCGGCTCGTCGCGGAGGATCAGGCAGATCGCTCGGGCGAGGCCGGCTGGCGGCCCGAGCGCCTCGCGCCGACGCGACTGACGGCAACCGGGGCGAGCTATCGGCTCGAACGGACCATCCGGTTCGGTGCGGTGAAGATCGAAATCGCCGACGCGCTGACAAATCTCGACCCGCAACGCCCGCTGGGTTTGATCGTTCGCCACGAGCTGAGCTTGGCCGATGTCGGCGACCCGGCGGTGCGGCTGGCAGGAAACCCCGATCCGGCGGTCAGCGACTACTATTCGCCGGCCAATCCGAGTGTCCACTTGAGCCTGACCGATCAAGGGCTGGGGCTGTTGGCCGAAGACGACGTGCTGCGCAACCAGGCTCGCCTGTATTGCACGACCGAGCCGCCGGTGGCCGGCCTGCGAACCGAGATGCTTCGTTTGGGGCCGGGCGAATCGTATACGCTGCGGTGGTCGATTTGGCCCGTGGCGGGGCCGGACTATTTTGACTTCGTGAACCTGGTGCGGGCCGATTGGGGCGCCAACTTCACGGTCCCGGGCGCATGGACGTTCTTTCATCCCGACGCGATTCTCGCGCAGCCGACGGAACAAATCAGGAACGACTTCCGCCGGTTGGGAATCCGCTTTGCGTGCTACTGCGGCGGCTGGGTGGACCCACGGCAGGACCGTCACCGGATCGGCTTTGGGACCGGCGTGCTGGACGATTATTGGGGCGACTTCCGCAACCGTTTGCAGCGCGCCGCGGCGCGGATTCGCGAGGCCTGCCCCGAAGTGAAAGTGCTGGTCTACTACGACACCCAGCGGGACACGGCCGAGACCGGCCACGACCGATTTCGGGACAGTTGGCTCGTCAACCCCGCGGACCAGCCTCTGTCGACCGAGTGGGGCGGCGCCTACAGCCTGACCTGGAGCATGGTGGCGACGCTGGACAATTCGTTTGGCCGCGCCATGCTCGAAGCGATCGACCGATACCGCGGCGAGATCGGCGCCGACGGGCTGTACTGGGACGAGATGGAAGGCGTCGCCTACGGCGCGCCGTTGATCACGTACAACATGTCGGACGGGCATTCCGGACTGGTGGATCCCAAGACCTACGCGCTGCAGCGCGAGATCGGGATCACGACGCTGTTGGGTGAACAACACCGGCTGGCGGCGATCGACCGCGCCCGTCGCGATGGCGGGATGGTGATGGGGAACGGTCCCGCCTGTACGCGCGCCATGCTGGCGACGGGCGTGCCCCGAATGGTCGAGATCCAACACAACGACTATTGGTGCTACGAGGGGAATCTTGGTACGCCGTTGGGCTATTTGTCCAGTAGGACAGATTTCGCCAATGTCGTTCGCGCATTGCAGATGGCCTGCCTGCCGGTGGGGACGCGTTACACGTACACCCACGAAATCTCGCGCTACCTTTTCCCGTTTACGCCCATCGAACTGCACGCCGGATATCTGCTCGGCCGCGAGCGGATCATCACGCTGCACTCGGGCAGCTACGGCTGGCCGGGCGAATCCTGCCGTGTGGCGGTGCACTACTTTGATCGCGATGGCAAACTCATACGGACCGACCAACCCGCGAGCCGAACGCTGCGAACAGAGGTCAAAGTCGGAGCGGGCGAAGCCGTGGTGATCCAGCGGCTGTCGGACGACGAGTGACGGAGCGCCATGCTCCGTCAGGGCCGCATCCCGGATGGACGCGCTGGAGGGCCACGCTCCACGCGTGGCCGTAACCGGCCAGCATTCAACAGATCGCGACGCACCGCGACGGACGCGACGGAGCGCGTCCCTCCACCCGACGCTCGCCGTCCAGCCATTTCCAGTGCCATCAGCTCGCGCCGAGATCGTTTGGCTCCCACGAGCCCAGCCCCAGATCCTCAGCCGGCTTCGACAACGGGTCCGCGTTTTCGGCCGGCGCGGTCAGCGCGGCGCCGTCCACCAGATCGCCGTTCATCGGGTCGGTATCGAGCACGACCACGAGCCGATTGGTGCGGATCGCCGTGACTCGAATCGCTTGCCCTGGATCGACGGCCATGCCTTCGCTCAAAGCGTCATACACTCGCCCATCGATAAGCACGGCGCCGCTCGGCAGCATTTTCGTCTTGGCCACGCCGCGGCGCCCGATCAGATCCCGTAGCTGTCGCGATGCGGCCGTTTCAGGAAGCATCTCGTCGTCGCCGCGGGGCGTATCCAAGAGGATCAGCCGGCCGATGGGCGTTCGCGGCCAATAGTGGATGGCCAACGCCAGAACCACGGGAAGAATGACGAGCGTGGCGAGCAGCAGGCTGACGCCGGTCACCCAGCCGTTGCTAAAACCGACGGCCAACGACCCCAGGATGGCCAGCGCCGCCAGAATTCCCAGGACCCCGCCCGAGGGAGTGAACAGTTCAAGCGCGATCAGGCCCAGGCCCACCAACAGCAGCACAATTGCCCACAATAATGCATCACTCACCGAGATCGCCCTTCGGCCGATGTTCAATCTACATGACGAGCCTCGCGCAGCGACGCGCTAACCCAGCTTCGTCGGTCGCCTCGCCACGGCCATCCAGTCAAGCCCATTCGCGATATGAGGGATACCGCCATGTTGCCGGATCGCGCAACGCGGATGAGCTGACATCCACGGCAACGACAACGCCGCGAGCCACACGACCGTGACCGGGCCGCCCTGCCCCTGCGGTAACCAGACGCGCGCGCCAGAAGATCGGGAACCCGCACAGCCAGCTACCACCATCATGGCGTTTCGAGACGCAACGTGCAAGCACCCGGCTCGTGCACCTTAAAACGCATGCTCGAAGACCAGCGCCACACGCCAAAGTCCGTCGCCACGACGCCCAATCAGTGCCCCCTTATCCGTCCGGAGCGTATCCCGCGAGACAAGCCCCACGCCGCGCTGGCGGGCCACGCTCCACGCGTGACCGCTACCACGCAACCATCCGGCGACGTTCGGGCAAGCGATGCCATTGCCGCCGGGCAGCTTGCAGGCGAACGGCGCATCTCCGCTCGCGACGCGAAGCAGATCGGATATTCGTACATTGGAAACGCAGAGGCGCAGAGAGCGCAGAGTATGAGCCTCTGTCTTCCCTCAGCGACCTCTGCGCCTCTGCGTTTCGGACATCGTCCTCCAAATGCCCGTCACCGGAGCCACCCGCCCCATCCACCCGCCAGACTCCCTTACGCGCCCTCTCGCAACCGCCCCAAGAATGCCTCGATCGTCTCAAGATCCTCGTAATTCTGTGGTGTTGCCCAGCCGGTGTCGATAATTCGTTGCGTCAACGCCCGAGCCCGTTGCAACCAGCCGATCGCATCTGCCGGATTCCCCAGCCCTTCCTCGCACAACGCCAGCCTGTAGCACGATGCACCCACATCGCGCAGGCTCTCCGGCGTGTCGCCAAACTCCCGCACGATCCGCTCACGGATCTCCAAGCTGCGGAGGTAGAACACCAACGCCTCCGACCGACGGCCCTCCGCAAGCTCTATGTCTCCGGATCGCTCCAGCGAGCTGCTCAGGGCGTGCAAACTGGACGGGCTCCCATCGGTCGCCGCCAGTCGTTCCATTTGCTCGGTAACGGACCGTACCAAGACGCCGGCTCGGCGGTAGTCGCGCATCAAGCGGAGCAGGCCAATCACTTTGATCTGTGCCCAGAAGTCGACGGCGGCCAGCGGCCAGCCGGCGGGGGCGGTGTCGGCAAATCGTTGGGCGTTTTCCAGCGCGATGCGCGCCGCATTTTTCGCCGAGGTCCGCGGATAGGCGTTGGAACCGCAGAGGCGCAGAGAGCGCAGAGTATGAGCCTATGTCTTCCCTTCGCGACCTCTGCGTCTCTGCGTTTTAAACATCTTCTTCCCAATGACCGTAACTGGAGCCATTAGTCCCACCCACCTGCCGAACTTCCTTCACCGAGGTTCGCGGATCGGATCAGCGGCGAGCGGGCAGCGATGCAGTGGCAGACGCATCTTCTGCCTTAGCGGACCTGAACGCCCCATGGTCGCGAAGCGGCGGGCACCATCGGTGCGGGCGTCGCGACGAATGTCCGCCTGGCCTCGGGTGCGCGATGGGCGATCGGCGCCAGGCCAGAACTGACGCCGTTATTACCCCACGAGTTAGGCGGAGGATACGCCGCGTTGATCGGTCCTTGGCGAGGCGACATCGGAGGTCGAAACGATTCGGGCGCCCGGTGACTCGGGCTGGGCCGGACTTGGGCAGGCCGTGCGAACCGTGCCGCCGGCGGGGTCACGCGTCCGTTCGGCACGACGCGCGGCATGGCCGGGGTTGCCCACTGCCGGGGCTGCGGGCTTGGATTCGAGGCGACGCGGTCGCCTGGTGAACCCGAGTCGAGCGTGCGCCCACTCGATGCAGGCAACGACGGTACGAAGGTCGCCGTGCTGTCTTGCCCCGCGAGCGGGCTTAGCCCTACGGGGTGAACGTTTCGAGCCGATTCGCCGCCGTCATAGTCGCTCAGCGTTCGCCGTCGTTTAGGCTGGCTGGGCTCGGGGGTTGCCGGGATGCGTTTGATCTCCGGTGCAGGCTGAAGCATCTGCGGCTGAGAAGACACGTTTAAGGTCGCTAGAGAGGCGATCGCCTTGGTCTCGGGCGCCGCCGCTTCGGCAACCAGAGGATCAACCCCCAGAGTTTCGACGGCAGCGGTCTCCTGTGCCGGAGCTTCGGTCGTCGGACTCGTCGTCGCCACGGATTCGAGTGCTGGAGCTTCGCCTGTCGGAGTCTCGCCAGAAGGTGTCTCGACAACATCCGACGCGAGCAAAGGCGCTGCGGGCGCGGCTGCTTCAGCCGTCGCGGCTTCGGTTGGCGCCTCTTGAGCCGGAGATATTTCGGTGGCAGGCGCCTCGGCAGCACGAATCTCGACGAGGCGCATCTTGACCGTCGGAGGCGCGAGAGTAGGACCCGAACTCGAGACGATTTCAACTGCCTCAGCGTCGGCGATGTTCGCCTCGGTCGCCGGAATGGCGGGCTCCGGCGCGTCGAGAATGCGTACGTGGACAGCGTCCGGTGCGTTTGACACGCTCTTGCGCGCCGCGGCGTTTGATGCGCTCTCAACCGGCGCTTCGGGCAGTGCCGCAGCTACGACAGGCGCCGAATTAGACAGATCGAGCGGCTCAGCGACGACGATCAAGTTCGGCGGCTGACCTAAAGACCAGTTCGTCAACCAGGCAGTCGCGAACAGAAAGGCCAATCCAAATGTGCCATTGCGAATCACGCGGAACATCCTTGATTGAGGTCGGCGATTCGGTGGTGGACCGGAGAAGCTCTACATTCAGAATTACCGTCACCATCCGTACAAAGTGATCGGCTCGCCGCAAGCTGAAAGATTAGATTTTCACAGCCACGGTGCGCGCGCGGCGCGGTAAAAAAGCGGAAGCTGTGGAGTTCAGGTGAAATTGGTATTGCAAGACTGTTGTGCAGCAAAGACGACAGCAACAATCTTGGCCGAAGGCCATCATCAACGAGGCCATTTTCAACGTAGCCCGGGCCAACGCTCCAGGAAGCAAAGGCGACAGCAACCGTGTTGGCCGAAGGCCATCATCAACGTGCCACCTCCGCCCGCATGAATAGGGCCTCCGGCCAAAGGAGGCTCACGCGCGACGCCAGTCCTGGGGCGTTGCCCCAGGCTACGGTGACCGGCGGCCGTCGGCCAAACAGAATCAGCGCCCCCGACTGGGCCGCTCGACGGCGGACTGTTCGCCGTTGGAACTGGGAACAATTTAGGGGCCAAGAAGGCCAACACGGCTGACACCATGGTGAAGCAATCCGTCAACCTCCCCGATGCCCCCGCCGCTGGGCCGAGCGACAGGCTGGACCGGTGCGTGGTCTAGGCCGAGCCTTCGGATGGCGATCCGAGCAGGGCGCGCATGGGCATGGCGCCGTGGATTGTGAAACACGCTAGCACCGCGCACTCACAACACGCCGTCCGAGGCAAGGGCGCTCGGTGCGCGCCTGATTGCAACGCACCTCCGCAGGCCGGGTGCGCGCGGCAGGCCCGCAGGGGAAATCACGCCGCGCTGACCGGCGATGCCGTCTGCAACCGGTGGGATCAGAGCAACTGCGCCCGATGCTCGAAGATCTTTTCGACCGCGTTGGCGATGTCATCCATGTCCTCTTTGGTTCCCAACAAGAGGTTCTGGCTGAGGCAAACCGCCTCGGTGCACAGCACGTTGTTCTCGGGACAGGCCAACTGGGCGCGGCAGTTGTCGAGCTGTTCCGGCGAGTACATCCGCTGAAACGCGCGCGACTTCAACGTGTTTTCGATGAATGGCGATTCGTTCAAGCGGCCGTAGCCGCTCGAGGACGGAATGCCTTCGGCGCGCAGGGCGCTCATGAACTTTTCCCGCTTGACGCCGCCGAACGCTTCCGAATCGAAACGGAAGGGATACAGGTGATAGGCGGCGCGCGTGACGCCCTCGTTCAACCGGTGGGGCAGGATGCCCGGAATCTGTCGCAATCGGGACGTCAGGTAGGTCGCGTTTTCCCAGCGACGCTGCGTTTGCTCTTCGAGCCGCTGCATCTGCGCCAGCAGGATGGCTGCCTGAAACTCGGTCATCCGACACTTGGAACCCAGATAGGGACCGCCGCTGCCGAAGTTGTGGTACGCGTACGCTCGCTTCATCACGTCCGGGTCGTCGCCCACCACGGCGCCGCCCTCGCCACAGGTGAGGTGCTTTGAATTCTGGAAGCTGAAGCAGCCTAGATTGCCGTGCGTGCCGCACTTGCGACCATCGATCTCGGCCAGCCACGCCTGGCAGGCGTCTTCCACGACCAGCAGGTTGTGCTTTTTGGCAATCGCGTTGACGCGCGCCATATCGACCGGCAGGCCATAGATGTGCACGGGCAGAATCGCCTTGGTGTTCGGCGTGATCTTGGCCTCCATCTTTTCGGGATTCACCAAGAACGTTTCGCGATCCGTGTCCACCATGATCGGCAGGGCGCCGGACAGCATGATCGTGCTGATCGAGGCCACGAACGTGTAGGGTCCGACGAGCACCTCGTCGCCCGCGCCGATGTCCAGCGCGTTCAGCGCGGTCAGCAGGGCCGTCGTGCCGTGCGTGGTCGCCAGGGCTTGCTTGGCCCCCAGCAATTCGGCCCACTTTTTCTCGAAATCCGCGACGACCTTGGCTCGCGACCAGACGCCGCTGCGCAGCACCGCCACGATTTGCTCTTCGTCCTGCTGCACGTCCCAGATCGGCCAGCGGCTGAACCCTTTCGTCCGGACCGGTGCGCCGCCGTGGAGGGCCAGCGTTCCCGCGCTGGGGCTTGCCGCCGCACGGACCGGCGCCACGTGCGCGGCCGCTGCGGCCAGCGAGCCTAGAGACGTGGTCGCCACAAACTGACGCCGAGTTAAACGCTGGTTATCCATTTTTCGCTCCTTTCGCAGTTGAGCAGTCGCTGGTCCGAGGCGTGCGCCCCGTGCAGGATCTCGCCGCGGATTGCGGTGCATCGCTAGGCCATCTTCGTACCCGTCCCGTCTCACGCATGCCCACGTTCGAACCTCGCCCGAACCTCGCCCCCGTACGTCACGGGTTGGCGGGGCAGCCGCCCAATACGCATCATCCGATCGTACGGCCATACGGGGCGCGGCGGAGCCTGCACCCACGAACGTCAAGCCCCGTGCGGCGAGGGCGAACCGAAGTCCGCCCTACAAGGTTCCCTTCCAGGCGGCGCTTCGCATTTCAGACCGTGCTCACCATTCCAGGCTGCGCTCAGCATTCCCGGCGAGCCGACGGATCGCGATTCGAGTCCGAAAATCGTGGTTTTCCCCGAGCGCCGCTGTTGTACGGCTTCCGCGTCGGACGCCTCAGGTCGTCGCCATCGCGAGGTACACCTTGCGAACGGCCGCGATCACATCGGCCACGTCCTGTTCGTCGTACTTGGGGCCGATCGTTACGCCGCCGTGACGGTCGAGGATGTCGATGGTCCGGGGACAGCATTCGGCGCCATACTGGATCGCCTGCCCTTCGGGGCTGCGAAACGACGGCCAGTCAGGGTGGATCGTCGCCTTGTTGGCCACCCGCCCGCTGACGGGCAGAATCGCCGATCCGCCTGGGCCGGCCGCGGAAATGCCCTCGGCCCGCACGGCGCGGAGGAAGCGGTCGCGACGCTCGCGAGTTCCCATGTCCAGGAACACCCGCATTCCCAGATCGCCTTCGATGTCGCCCGATTTGCGCAGCTTCAGGCCCGGCAGGTCGGCCAGGCCGGCGCGGACGGCCTTGGCGTTGGTCCGCAGCCCCGCGCAGATCGTCTCGAGCTTCTTAAGCTGACCGCACAAGACGGCGCCGGTGAACTCGTTCATGCGGAAGTTGCACGAGGCGAATCCGGCCAACACCCCCTGCCCGACCGCGTCGTTGTACGAGCGGCCCATCATGCCGACGTCGTGGAAGCGGAAGGCTCGCTCGTACAGCTCGGGATCGTTGGTCACGACCGCGCCGCCCTCGCCCGAGGTGATCGTCTTGCTCATCTGAAAACTGTTGATGCCGATATCGCCGATCGTGCCGACGTAACGGCCCTTGTATTTTCCGCCGGCGCATTGGGCACAGTCTTCCAAGACCCGCAGCTTGTGCTTCTTGGCGATCGCCAGAATCGGGTCCATGTCGCACGGGCAGCCCTCGAGGTGCGCGGCGATGATCGCTTTGGTGCGCGGCGTGATGTGCCGCTCGATGTCGGTCGGATCGATGTCGAACGAATCGTCGATCTCGGCAAAGACCGGCAGCGCTCCGCTGAGCACGATCGCGTCGTAATCGGCGTACCAGTTCCAGGCGGGTAGGATGACTTCGTCGCCGGGGCCGATCTCGAGCGCCGCCATCGCGGCGTACAAGGCGGTGGTTCCCGACGTGACGCCGATCACGAACTTGGCGCCGATGTGGGCCGCGTATTCGCGCTCGAACTTGGCAACCTTTCCGCCGGGATGGCGAAACGGCGAGCGGGAACGGAGCACTTCGAGCAACTCTTGCTCTTCGACTTCGTCGTAATACTGCGTGCCATACGAGCCGGAACCAAGCCCGCTGGTCCGCACCGGCGTGCCTCCGTCGATCGCCAACTTGGCGGGCTCGGCCGCGGCAAGGCTTGTCTGAGCCATCCCGGACCCCAGCAACGCCGCGGCGGCGCCAGCGCCCATGGTTTCCAAAAATTCGCGGCGGCTCGTGTTCTGTTCGCCCATGAGATGCTCCCTTTGCGTGAAAAAATGGACCGTTGGAGGATGGCTACGCCGATGGTCGAGACTTCATTCTCCGCTGGAGATTGGGGACGACCTCGGGTGGCAGGAATCGCAGCAGCATGTCGTCCGTCGCCAGCGGAGCGATCTCCTTGATCAGCGAACTCGAGACGTGCGAGTACGCTGCGTCCGCCATGAGAAAAACGGTCTCGATTTCCGGATCCAGTTGCTTATTGGCCAGCATCATGGTAAACTCGGCGGCAATATCCGTCAAGGGACGCACGCCTCGGACCATCACCTGCGCCCGGCACTGGCGAACGAACGCGACAGCCAACCCCTGAAACGTCTGGATCTGGACATTGGCGAACGGCTGACACACGTGTCGCACGAACGCAACCCGCTCGTCCGCCGTGAACAGCGGCTCTTTCTTGGTGTTGACCCCGACACCGACGATCAACACGTCGAACAGCGTGGCGGCCCGTTCAATCACGTTCAGATGGCCGAGCGTAATGGGATCGAACGTTCCCGTATAGACCGCGATGCGACGTCCGGGCTGGATGCTCATGATTGTCCCTGAGGCGGGTTCATCGAAACGCGATGCGCAGGCGGTCAGCCGGGCGAATCGCCGCCCGACGAAGACGGCCCATCGGCGGCGCTGGGAACGACAGTCGGCGAAATCGAGTCCAGATACTCGCGCACACGCGCGGTACCAAGATACCAGACGGACCCGGTATAGAACACTAGCTTGGCGAGAATCCAGACGATCATCAACACGGCGCCGAACAGCATCGCCATCTGCGCCGCCCGCGCGACCCACTCGGCGGCCTGGGCGGCCTCGTTCATCGAGATCTGAGTCATTTCCTCAAAATACGCTTGCATCACGGACATCGCCTGGATCTGCAGCAGTGACTGGACGACCCCGCGGGCGAGTTCGAACGCAATCGCCAAGCCGCAGGCGGCAATCAACACGCGACGCCCGCGGCGAAACTGCCTGAGAACCTGGATCCCGCCGACCAGCAGGCCGGTGGCCACGACCGCATGGATGCCCAGCAGGCCGACGTTGACAGTCCAAAACCGTGACTGGACCGCGAGCATCTCGCGCTGCATCTGCGCGTTCAATTCACGCAAATGCTGGGGCGCGCCGGGCTGATCGCCGACGAAAAACATCGTCTCCGCACGCTGGCCCAACCACAACGCGGCCACCCCGAAGGCCGTGCTGACCAAGCCGGCCGCGCCCAAAATAATGACGACGGTACACAGGACCTTCAGCCCCCGCGGGCGGGCATCCGAGGACGTCCAGGCCGCCGATGTCAGGTCGGCGGACGCTGCGCCGAGCGGCGTCGAGCGGAGCGCGGCGGGCGGCTGATACGCGTCCAGCGGGCTGGCCGTCGTCGGAACGGTCAAGTCGTTGTCGGGGGTGGAATCGGCCATCGAGAGCGTCATTCGTTCGGCGGTTGCTGGACTTCGTAAAGCGGCAACATGCTGGGCGGCGGCCAAGGAGCCGGGCGCGTCGCGTCGCGGTTGGCGAAAAGCGTTTCCTCCCCGCGGCACGCACCGGATGCGCGGATCCTCGCCGTGCCCGAGATCCCCGGCCGTGCGGACACCCATCCCGAGCCAATCGGAACGCAACCGCGTCACTTTCTCGGGACGGGTCAATTCTACCGATTTGCGCATTGAAGGGCGAGCGGCACGCGCCTATCTTATCGTGTTCCGTCGGATCCCGGCGCCCCGATCCGCTGCCGAACCGCGGTGCAAAGCGCACTGCGCGCGGCCGGACATGACGTCTGGCAGCCCGGGCTTCGCATCGCCCGGAGGCAGGCCCTGGGGCGGACGCCCGGACCGACGCTCTCGCCCGCGCACAACCCGATCTTCCCAGAGGACGAGGCTCTGATGACTCATATCGTCGCCGTGTTCGACACCAAACCTTACGACCGCGCATCGCTGACCCGCGCCGCCGGCGCCGAGCAGATCGACTGGCGGTTCCTCGAGTTTCGCCTTGGCCCCAATGCCGTGCACGCCGCCGCGGGGGCCCAGGCTGCGTGCGCGTTTGTCAACGATTGTGCGGATCGGACGGTCATGGAGACGCTGGCCAAACTGGGAATCCGCCTGCTGGCCCTGCGGTGCACGGGCTACAACAACATCGACGTCGAGGCCGCCAAGGCGTTGGGGGTGACCGTGACCCGCGTCCCGGACTACTCGCCCTATGCGGTCGCCGAACACGTCGTGGCCCTGCTGCTGACGCTGAACCGCAAGATCCATCGGGCGTTCAACCGCGTCCGCGAGCTGAACTTTTCGCTGAGTGGGTTGGTCGGATTCGATCTGCATGGCAAGACCGCGGGAATCATCGGAACCGGCAAGATCGGCCGCATCACGGCGCAGATTCTGCGGGGGTTCGGCATGCGCGTGCTGGCCTACGATCCGTTTCCCGATTACGAGTGGAGCCGACAGCAAGGGATCGAATACGTCGCCGCCGACGAGCTGTCCGCCGCCAGCGATGTGGTCTCGCTGCACGTGCCCCTGACGCCGCAGACCCGCCACCTGATCCGCCGCGAATCGTTGGCCCGGATGAAACGCGGGGCGATTCTGGTGAACGTCAGCCGCGGGGCGCTGATCGACACGGCGGCGCTGATCGAGGCGTTGAAGTCGGGCCAGCTCGGCGGCGTGGCGCTGGATGTCTACGAAGAAGAGGAGGGCGTTTTCTTCGAGGATCTGTCCGGCCAGGTCTTGCAGGATGACGAGCTGGCGCGGCTGCTGACGTTTCCGAACGTGCTGATCACGGCGCACCAGGCGTTTTTGACTCGCGAGGCCTTGTCGGACATCGCCCGGACGACCGTCGCCAACCTGCTGGCGCTGCGCGACGGGCGGCCGTTCGTCGAAGGATCGGTGCTGACATGAGCGATTGCCCGTTGCCGACGCGCAAGACGAAGATCGTCGCGACGATCGGCCCGGCGTCGGACTCGCCGGAGACGCTCAGAGAACTGATCCGCGCCGGAATGGACATCGCGCGGCTGAACTTTTCGCACGGCGACCTGCCCGGTCACGCTGCGCGGATCTCGCGGATTCGCGAGGCCGCGCAGGCGGTCGGCCGCGGCATCGCGATCATGGCCGATCTGCCCGGCCCGAAAATGCGGCTGGGCCGGATCGATCCCGAGCCGGTCGAGCTGGCGGCCGGCCAGACGCTGACGCTGACGGCCGCGGACATCGTCGGCGACGCGACGCGGATCGCGACGAGTTTTCCCCAGTTGCCCCGGGTCGTGAAGCCGGGCGACCGGCTGTTCCTGAACGACGGCCTGGTGCAGTTGATCGTCGAGGGCACATCCGGCCAGGACGTCCAGTGCCGCGTGGCCGTAGGCGGCGAGTTGCGTTCGCGCAAGGGGCTCAATCTGCCGGGAATCCGTCTGGGGATCCGGGCCTTCACGCCACAGGACCGCGTCTGCCTCGAGTTCGCGCTGCGAGCCGGCGTGGATGCGGTGAGCCAGTCGTTTGTCGAGAGCGCGGACGACATCCGCGACGTGCGCCAGGCGGCTTTGGCGATCGGCTGCCGGCCGTTGGTGATCGCCAAGATCGAGCGCGCCGATTCGCTGCGGAACATCGACGAAATTCTCCAGGCCGCCGATGGCATCATGGTGGCCCGCGGCGACCTGGGCGTCGAGACGCCGATCGAGGAAATCGCCGTCCTGCAAAAGCGGCTGATCGCCAAGGCCAACCTGATCGGCAAACCGGTGATCACCGCCACGCAGATGCTCGAGTCGATGACCGCCAGCCGCTTGCCCACGCGCGCCGAAGCCACGGACGTCGCCAATGCCATTCTGGATGGAACCGATGCGATCATGCTGTCCGGCGAATCTGCGATGGGCCGATACCCGATCGAGTCCGTGGGCATGTTGGCGCGGATCGCCGCGTACACCGAACGCCATCGGCCGCCCACGCGGCTAGACGACTTGCGGGCTCTGCTGCGTCAGACGAAGCCCGCAACCGCGGCCGAGGCGATTTCGTCGCTGGTCGAGCACGCTTTGGAAACCGTCCCCTGCGCGGCGGTCTTTGTGCCGACGCGCAGCGGCGCGACCGCGCGGATGATCTCGCGGTTCAAACCGACCGTGTGGATCATCGCCTTCAGCCGCGAGCTGGCCGTGCGCCGAGCCTTGTCGTTCACCGGCGGCGTCCATCCGGTCGCGATCGACGAAGATCCCGAGAGCTGGGAGGATTACGCCCGCCAGTGGTTGCGCGCCCATGGCCTGTCCGGCGACGCGGCCATGTTGGTGGCGGGACCGTCCGACCGCTATCCCGACGCCAACCACCGCATCGAGTTTCTTCGCGACGTATGCGGTGTTGCCGCAAGCTCGTCGTCCTACGAATAACCCGGGCGGGCATCCTTGCGGACGGCGCGCGGCACGTGACTGCGACGCGCCCCCGCGGCGTCCAACGCCGAACCGGGACGGGCGCCGCGCAGACCGGCCCGCCGGATGCGCGGTGCGAGGATGGACAACAGGCCCGCGCCAAAGGCGACCGGTCCGCATGCGCGCCGCTCGCGATGAACGTGGAGCGAGCCGGCGGCGAGCGCGGTTTACCGGCGTCCGCCCGTCCGCCGCATTTCGTTCGCGTCCTACTTTTTGATATCTGTCAGTCCGTGTCTCGCATCGTCACGCGCACGACCCCTTCGTCGGTCGCCGTCTCGGTGTTCATGCCCGACCGGTGGAAGATCTTGAGCATGCCGCTGTTCTCCGGCAGGACATCCGCGTTGAACTCGCGGATGCCGGCCTGGCGGCCGATCTCGATCAACCGCCGGAACAGATGGCTGCCGATGCCCTGCCGTTGCCAGTCGTCACGGACGACGAACGCCATCTCGGCGCTCCGCTTGGCCGGATTCGTCATATAGCGACCGACCGCCAGGATCTCTTCGTGGCCGGCCTGTCCATGAACCACCACCAACGCCATCTCGGTGTCGTAGTCGACGTTGCAGAACATCTGCAGCTTGTTGTGCGGCAGGGACTTCAACGTGCCGTGGTAGCGGAGGTATTTGGTCTGCTCGCTGAAGGCGTAGAACATGGCCTTGATCGCGCTGTCGTCGGACGGGCGAATCGGCCGGACGAGCATCTTGGCGCCGTCTTCGAGCACCAAGGTCTCTTCGAGATTCTGCGGGTACGGCTGCGCCGACGGCAGAATCTGGTCCGCATAGACCAGTCGCCGACGTTTGGCGGCGTGCAGCAGGTCCGAACGAAAATCGGGGTGCGCGATGTGGATCAAGGCCATCGCCCGCTCGCGCATCGTGCGTCCGTGCAAATACGCGATCCCATGCTCGGTGACCACATAGTGGATGTCGCCGCGCGTCGTGACCACGCCCGCGCCTTGCTGGAGAAACGGCACGATGCGGCTGCGGAGGCGGCCGTTGCTGTCCGTCGCCGTGCTGGGCAACGCCAGCACGGGCTTTCCGCCGCGAGCCATGGCCGCGCCGCGCATGAAATCGGCGTGCCCACCGATCCCGCTGTACAGACGCTCGCCGATCGAATCCGCGACCGCCTGGCCGGTCAGATCGATCTCGATGGCCGCGTTGATGGCCACGATGTTCTCGTGCTTGGCGACCACTCGCGGATCGTTGGTGTAATCCGACGGATGCATCTCGATCTGCGGATTGTTGTCCATAAAGCGGAACAGTTCCTGGCTTCCGGCCGCAAAGCTCCCGATGATCTTGCCCTGATGGATGGTTTTGCGGTTTCCGGTGATGACGCCCTGCTTGGTCAAGCGCATGACGCCATCCGAGAACATCTCGGTGTGGATGCCCAAGTCGTTCCGATCCGTCAGCGAGGACAGCACGGCGTCCGGCAGACGTCCGATCCCAAGCTGCAAGGTGTCGCCGTCGGAAACCAAGCTCGCCACATTGTCGGCGATCCGGGCCGTGATCGAGTCGCGCTCGGTGATCACCGGCCATTCCAACAAGGGCTCGTTGTGTTCGACCAGATACTCGATGTCGCGGACGTGGATAAAGCTGCTGCCCAACGTCCGCGGCATGTAGCTGTTGACCTGGGCGACCACCAGGCGCGCCGCCTGGGCCGCGGCGCGAGTCATGTCGACCGAGACGCCCAGGCTGCAGAAGCCGTGTTCGTCCGGCGGGCTGACCATGATCAACGCGACGTCGATGGGGATCCGCCCCGTCTTGAACATCGACGGGATCTGCGAAAAAAAGATCGGCGTATAGTCCGCCCGCGCCTGGCCAACGGCGTCCCGAACGCTGTTGCCGATGAAGAACGCGTTGGCGCGAAAGCGGCTCGAATACTTGGGGTCCGTGTACGGCGCCACGCCCATCGTCAGCACGTTCAGCAGCTCGGTGTCCTCGGCGTCCGCGCCCGAATCGACGAGCGCGCGAACCAAGTCTTGCGGCTCGCCGCAGGCCGATCCGATGAACACTCGGTTGCCCGGTTTGATGAACTTGATGGCCTCGTGCGCCGAGATCAGTTTCTTGCTCCACGTGGTACGCCAATCACCAGCCATGCTTGCTCACCTACTCCTTGGAAAGAATGATTCTTGCATCGGCGACGATCGCGCCGTTGCCGCGGGGATAGACCAACAGCGGGTTGATGTCCAATTCGTGAATCTCGGGATGCGCGGTCACGAACTGGCTGAGCCGCAACAGGCATTCGGCCACGGCCGCCAGGTCGGACGGCGGTTCGCCGCGAGCGCCCTGCAGCAGCTTGATGGCGCGGATCTGGCGGATCATCTCGTCGGCCTCGTTCTCGCGGATCGGCGCCAGACGAAACACGACGTCCTTCAAAATCTCGGTGTAGATCCCGCCCAAGCCGAACATCAACACGGCGCCGAAGCGTTTGTCGCGGGTGACCCCGAGGATCACCTCCTTGCCGCGATCGAGCATCTTCTGGATCAGCACGCCCCAGATCTCGACCTCGTTGCCCAGCCGCCCGCGGACGTTCTGCAGCATGGTGTCGTGCGAGGCGCGAACCGCCGCGGCGTCGCGCAGATCCAGTTGCACGCCGCCTACGTCCGTCTTGTGCAGGATCTTGGGACCCACGATCTTCATCACGACCGGGTAGCCCATTCCGTCGGCGACGGCGACCGCTTCATCGGCCGACCGCGCCAACTGGAACGGAACCGTAGAGAAGCCATAGGCTTTGAGCGCCTCCAAAGCGCGGACCTCGATCAACTGCGGCCGCCCCGCGTCGAGCTCGCTCTGGAACAGCTTGTCGACCGCTTCTTTGTCCACCGCGAACTCGCGATAGCCGCGGACCTTCGTCCGCACGCGTTCCGCAAAACGGCTCTTGGCCGCCATCGACCGCATCGCGTTTTCCGGAAACGCGTACGTCGGCACCCCGTATTGTTTCTGCAGGATTTCGACGCCCGTCGAGACGTCCTCCAAGCCCATCAGACAGGCCGTCACCGGCTTGTGACAGAAATCCTTCGTCTCGCCGATCACGACTGCGATCTCGTTCACGTCGGTCATCGTCTGCGGCGTCACGATCACCAGCACCTGGTCGACGGTCTCGTCGGCCGTCACTGCGTCCAGAGCGGCCCGATACCGATCGCTGCGTGCGTCCCCGATCACGTCCACCGGGTTCTTGATGCTGCCCACCGTGGGCATCTGAAACTGGAGCGATTTCCGGGTGTAATCTCGGAACTTGGCCAACTCCAGCCCGTACCGAATGGCCGAATCGGTCGCCATGATCCCCGGCCCCCCGGCGTTGGTCACGATGGCCGTGCGCCGGCCGGCGGGCAACAGCGGATCGGTGAACACCTCGGCCAGATCGAACAACTGGGCCACCGTCTCGACGCGGAACACGCCGGCTTGGATCATCATCGCGTTGTACAGTTCGTCCGAACCAGCCAGCGATCCGGTGTGCGAAGCCGCGGCGGCGGCGCCCTCGGCCGTGCGCCCGCTCTTGATCACCAGAATCGGCTTGGGATTCGCGCCGTGGATGATGTCGTGGGCCGCCGCCAGAAAGCGATGGCCGTCGCTGATCTCCTCGACATACATCATGATCGCCTTCGTCTTGTCGTCGGCGGCCAGCGAACGCAACAGGTCGACCTCGTCGATGTCGCACTTGTTCCCGAAACTGACGAACTGCGAGAACCCGATGCCGCGTCCCTTGGCGTAATCCAGCAGCGCCGCGCACAACGCGCCGCTCTGCGAGATCAGCCCGAGACTGCCGTGCGGGGGAATATCCCGGCCGAACGAGGCGTTCATCTGCACCGACGGATCAGTGTTGATGACGCCCAGACAGTTGGGCCCCAACAACGACAATCCGCGCTCGCGGGCAATATCCCGCAGCCGGGCCTCGCGGGCCGCGCCTTCCTCGCCGACCTCTTTGAAGCCGGCCGAGATCACCACCATGTGGCGCGTGCCCAACTCGGCGGCCTGGATCACGACCCGTTCGACGTGCGGCGCGGGGACGACGATCACGACCAAGTCCGGCGTCTCGCCCAGGGACTCTAAATCCTTGAAGCACGGGACGCCCAGAATCCCCTTGGCCTTCGGATTGATCGGATAGATCACGCCCGTGTAGTGGCCGTAGATCAAGTTGCGGATCACGGCGTGGCCGACGGAACCGACCTTGCGCGATGCGCCCACGACCGCGATCGAGCTGGGAAAAAACAACGGCGTCAAGTCGCGCGGCGGGGGCAATTCGGTTGACGCAACCTCAGGAGCAGCAGCCATTCGTTACCTCTCTGTCAAAAAGCCACTCGCCTCGAATTGATTCCTGGACGAAGGCAACGTCTCGCGAGGCACGCGACGCGCACTCGGATTCGTCACGATGTACGGTCACCCATCGCCGCGGCGCGGACGAGCGGCGATGGGATGCTGGGCGTCAATTCCGTCCGGCGGCCTAGGTTTGTTCGCGGCGAGTCGCCACCAGATGCTCGACCACCGACGGATCGGCCAGCGTCGACGTGTCGCCGACGTTGTCGAGTTCGTTCTCGGCGATCTTCCGCAGGATCCGCCGCATGATCTTGCCGCTGCGCGTCTTCGGCAGACCGGGCGCCCACTGCAACACGTCCGGTGTGGCGATCGGGCCGATCTCCTTGCGCACGTGCTGGATCAATTCCGCGCGCAGCGCATCGCTCGGCTCGACCCAGGCCTTCAACGTGACGTAGGCATAAATGCCCTGGCCCTTGATCTCGTGCGGATAGCCCACGACAGCCGACTCGGCGACCGCCGGATGGCTGACCAGCGCGCTCTCGACCTCGGCCGTGCCCAGCCGGTGGCCCGACACGTTGATCACGTCGTCGACGCGGCCCAACAGCCAATAGTCGCCGTCCGCGTCGCGACGACAGCCGTCGCCCGAGAAATACGCGCCCGGAAACGCGCTGAAATAAGTCTCGATAAAGCGCTGGTGATCGCCATACGTGGTCCGCATGATCCCTGGCCAGGGCTTCTTGATGCACAACCGGCCCGCGACCCCGTCCGCGACTTCCTCGCCCTGGCTGTTCATGATGACCGGCTCGACGCCGAAAAACGGACGACAAGCGCTGCCCGGCTTCAGCGTGTGCGCGCCGGGCAACGGCGAAATCATGATCCCGCCGGTCTCGGTCTGCCACCAGGTGTCGACCACCGGACAGCGTCCCTTTCCAACCACCCGCCAGTACCAGAGCCAAGCCTCGGGGTTGATCGGTTCGCCGACCGATCCCAGCAGCTTGAGACTGGACAGATCCCGCTTGGCGACAAACTCTTCGCCCTCGCGCATCAAAGCCCGAATGGCCGTCGGCGCGGTGTAGAGCTGGGTGACTTTGTGCTTGTCGACCACGTCCCAGAACCGGCCTGCGTCCGGATAGGTCGGGATGCCCTCGAACATCACGCTGGTCGCGCCGGTGCACAACGGGCCGTAGACCGTGTACGCATGGCCCGTGACCCAACCGATATCGGCCGTGCACCACCAGATGTCGCCATCCTGGTAATCGAAGACGTATTGGAACGTCATCGCCGTAAAGACCATGAACCCGCCCGTGGTGTGCAGCGCGCCCTTGGGCTTGCCGGTCGAACCCGATGTGTACAGGATGAACAACGGATCTTCGGCGTCCATCCACTCGGGCTCGCAGTGCGGGTCCGCGGCGGCCATCGCCTCGTGATACCAGTGGTCGCGCCCCTCTTGCATCGGCACGTCCAGCCCCGTTCGCTTGACCACCACCACCTGCTCGATGCTCGGGCACTGCGCCACGGCGGCGTCGGCCTTGGCCTTCATCGGGATGTCGTGTTTCTTGCCGCGATACGCCGTATCCTGCGTGACCAGCACTTTGCACTGGGAATCCTGGATGCGGTCGCGCAGCGAATCCTCGCTGAACGCGCCGAACACGATCGAGTGAACCGCGCCGATCCGCGTACAGGCGAGCATCGCCACGGGCAGTTCGGGAATCATCTGCATGTACAGACAGACGCGGTCGCCCTTCTTAACGCCCAACGACTTGAGCACGTTGGCAAACCGGCAAACCGCGTCGTGCAGCTCGCGATACGTGATCTTACGCTGCTCCGTCGGCTCGTTGCCCTCCCAGATCAGCGCCACCTGATCGCCGCGCGTCTCCAGATGCCGATCGAGCGCGTTGACGGACATGTTCGTCTTGCCGCCAATATAATATTTGATGTAGACGTCGCCCTCGAAGCTGTAGTCGAGAACCTTGTCCCACTTTTTGTTCCAGACGAATCGCTCGGCGACCTCCCCCCAAAAACCCGCTGGATCCTGAATGGAGCGGTCGTACATCTGCTGATAAGCCTCGAACGAGGGGCAATGGGCTTTGCCTGCGAAATTCGCCGGCGGCGGAAACGTTTTGCCGCTGGATTCCGTGGTCGGTACAGTTGACATCTGTAATGATACTCCTGTGGACACACATACAAAAATATCGTCAATGCGATCCGACAGTGCCAAATCCCGTCGAGTTACATGAGTATACTACATTAACGCCAGAATTCTCGATTGACAACGGGGGAAACCACCGTTGAGACGATTTTTGGTCAAGAAAATATCCAAATCCGGATTTGACGACGGCCGGTGTGCGCGCGAAAAAACGGTTTGGTGCGCCGCGACGGCGTGTCTACGCGGAAAAGGGGTCGGGTGCGCCGCGGCGGGCGACGCGTCACTCGCCCCGGACTTCGTACACTCGCAGCATGGTGGGCGGGGGAAACGGGGCGGGGCGGGGCCGATCGCGGTTGGTCGGCAGCGTCTCCCAGCGGAGCACGTAGCGCACGGCAGGGTCGGGGCCGCCGCCCAAATCCTCCGCGCTGCGGACCTGCATGCCCGGCCAGGTCGATTCCAATCGCCCAAAGCCCGCGGGCCGGCGCTGGCGCACGGGCGCATCGCCCACCGGGGCGAGCGTCCGCGGATCGAGCCGCCAATTCCCCGAGCCGTATTTTACATGGCGCCAGGTCTGGCTCAGCGCGTCGTCCGCATCCGCGACGACCGGACCCACATGGATTTCGGAGATGATGCTGCCGCCGCCCCGGAAATCCCAGCGATAGTCCCAATCGGTGACCTGATGAATCCGCCAGCGATCGTCCTCCCAGCGCGCGTTGTACACCTGAGTGTTGCCCTGCGCATCGAACTTGTGGTAGCTGACGATCGGTCGCCCCCGGGCGTCGAAGCCCAGCTTGGTGTTGCCATTGATCATCCCGCCCCCGGCGGGCACGGGGTCGATGATCTCGGCGGTGGCCAGGGTGATCGGCAACGCCAGCGGCCGACCGGCGGCCGTCTCCCAGGTGACCAGATCCTTGCTGCGAGCGTAGCACAGATCGTGGTTGGTTGCACAGTCTGGCGTATCGCGCCACACCCAACACAGGTGAAACACGCCGGAACGATCCTGCACCGGGCCGACGAAGTAGGCGTTCATCTTGCCGCCGCCGGCGAACAGCGGCTCGTCCAGCAACCGCCGCCACGCTTGGGTCGCCGGATCGTAGATGTTGAAGTATTGGTCGCCGTTGCCGCTGCTGCCGTCGCGATAGGTGAACAGAAACTCGCCACGGGCACCGCGGAGAAAACGCGGATAGGTGCAACGGGCCTCGTTGCGGCCGACCATCGTCGGCACGGGGTGAAAGCTGCTGATGTCGCCCGGCCGTTCGGTGCGGAAGTACACCAAGGGCCGACAGTGCATATTGCCACTGACGTGTACATGTCCCACGTCGTCGATCGCCAACGTGACATAGTTGTGGCTGTCCCAACCCACGACGCTTGGCAGGCGAGTGAATTGCCAGCCGTCGTCGTCCAGCGAGCGCACGGCGACGGTCATCCGTCGTTGGTCGTCGTAGAACGCGACCCACTGGCGGCCTGCGTGGGTCAGCAGGGCAAACCCCACGGGATGGCCGGACCACACGGACGCCACGTCCCAATGCGGCGCGATGGCCGCCGAGGCGGATGCCGCAGCATTCGCCGCGCGGGGCGCCGCGTCATGCGTAGCGTGGCGAGCCGCATCATTGGCGGCGACACGCGCGGCATTGTTTGCGACGCCGTCCGCGGCGCGTTTTGCAGTGCCCTTCGCCGCGTGTTTTGCGGCGCCATCTGCCGCGCTGTCTGCCGCAGCCGCGGCGGGCTCGGTCGCCACGGCCAGCCGGACCGCCGGTCCGTCAGCCAACGCCATCCAAAGAAACGCCGCTCCCAGAGAGATGATCTCGCGCACCGTATCCACTCCTCGCCAAATCCGCGGGCCGCCGGATCCGCCTTCCACCGGCGGCGCCCCGCGGCCGCGTCGTGCCGGGGCGCGATGCGAACCAAAGCGGGGGCCAAATCGGCCGCCCGCACGGATCCGTGGGCGGTGCAGCCGGTCAACCGTCCGGCGGCGGGCATAACAAGGTGACGCCGTAATGATACGGCGGTAGGTCGATGATGCCCGGTTGGCACAGTTCAAAGCCGACTCGCAGCGCCCAATCACGGCACTGCTCGGGACGCGGCCGGATCTCCAGCGGCGGCCCGCGCGGGGTGGCCGGATCATGGTTCCAGTGGATCAGCCCCAGTCGTCCGCCCGGAGCCAGCACTCGATAGGCCTCGCGCAACAGATGCTCGGACTCCTCGGCGTGTAGGATGTTGAACAGCATCGCAAAAGCGACACTTGCCGGAGGAAGCCCGGTCCCATGTTCGACAAAATCCCGGACCTCAAGTCGCACGTTGCTCAGGCCCGCCGCGTCGGCCTTGGCTCGCGTATGGGTCACCATGTCGGGCTCGATGTCCAGCGCATGTACCGTACCGGTGACGATTTGGGCAGCGGGAATCGTGAACGTTCCATACCCGCAGCCGAACTCGACGATGTCTCCAGCGTGCGGGCCCAGGCCCAACGAGCGCAGAATCGCCTCCGGATCGAAGAACCTTTGCCAGACCTCCTCCGCGGGCATCCCGCTCTCACGCGTCTTCATGCGCACCCCGTCGCAACCACCTCGTCGCCAGCCCCGTGTTACTACTCCGCCACGCTGATCGTTACCCACTTGCCGCCACGAACTCGGCCGTTGCCCCGCAAAATCCATCGTCCGCCGCGCCAAACATGACGCCCCAAGGGCAGCCCGCTGGCCGCGTTGGCTGCCACAGCTAGTCTAGCTGGCATGGCAAGGTTGCTGGCGCCTCGCGGGGCTCCGCCCCACCGCGGACCATCTTGCCTGCTCGGTGCCAGCGCGGCAAGCCCCCTGGTCCGTCAGTCCGCGCAGCTCTCGATGTGCGGCTTGCCTTCCCGCGGCCGCGACGATCGGCCGCAGGCTAGATTCGTGCTACCCGCAATTCGCGGCGGAAGTGGCACACAACGTCGGCCGCCGGAAATTGGTCGAGGCCTTCGTCCTGCGGCAGGACTCCATCTCGTTACGGCGGTGGCCGCAATACGGAACTCGTCAGGCGATGCGCGACGCGCCGGAGAGCCTGAACAAGGTAGGGCACGTGCGTCGCCAGTCGTGGCCAGCATTCGTGCCACCCACCAGTTCGATTGTCCGGATGGTCCGAGGCATAAGGTGGCAGCGGCTTTCAGCCGCTGCTGGGCCGGGCCACAGTGGCAGCAGCTTGCAGTCGCTGGTTATCCAGGGTCCGAGCGGGCAGGATGCCGCTTCCACGATGGGCCGCTTCGATCTGTTTACGTGCGACCGGCCGTGTTAGAATGATTTTCTGCCGAATTGGCCACGTCACTCTTGCGAAAACCGTTGACGATGAATTCCGAGGTCCTTCCGGGTTTGTCGTGGGTTTGGTAGCGTTTGGGCGGCAGGGACGCGCAGATGCAGGACACAGAACTCTATCAGGCGATTCTTGGTTTGGCGTTGCCGTGGACGATTTCCAAGGTGGATCTGGACATGACCGCGCAAGAGATACGAATCCACGTCGATCATCCACGAGGAACGAAATTCGAGTGCCTGGACTGTGAGCGGAAGTTGCCCTGTTACGACCATGCGGAAACGCGATCGTGGAGGCATTTGGACTCGTGCCAGTTTAAGACGTTTTTGGTTGCTCGGCAGCCCCGCGTGAACTGTCCCGAGCATGGCGTGAAAACCGTGTCGGTTCCTTGGGCGGAGAAGAGCAGTCGGTTTACAAGTCTGTTCGAGCGTTTTGCAGTTGATGTTTTGTTGGCCACCCACACGGTGAAAGGGGCGATGGGGCTTCTGCGGACGACATGGGACGAGACGTGGGCGTTCATGCAGCGTGCGGTGCGGCGTGGCCAGGAGCGCAAGGAAGTCAAGCCACTGCCGCGGATTGGCATCGACGAGAAGGCGTTCAGCAAGGGCCAAGACTACGTGACGCTGGTTTACGACCTGGACAAGGGCACGGTAGAGGCGATCTCGGACGGGCGCGACACAGAAGCGGGAGTAGCCTGTTTTTCCCAGCTTTTGCCAGAGCACATCGCCTCAGTCGAGGCGGTCGCCATCGACATGAGTCCGGCCTACGTCAAGGCCGCGAAGGAGAGCATCCCTCTGGCCGAAGACAAGATTGTTCACGATCGTTTTCATGTGATGCAACTGGCTAACAAAGCCGTTGACAAGGTGCGTCGTGGCGAGCA
>JAVYAJ010000412.1:0-5222 GCA_032229885.1 Candidatus Anammoximicrobium sp.
ATCGGGTACTGAAAGGTGGCCGGGTCGGTCACGGGATACCCGTTCGCTCGCCTAACCTCTCGGTCGGCCTCGGACGCCGCGAGGCAGGGTGACGGCTCGTTCGAGGATGACGGCCCGCTCGACAGCGTGCTCGCCATCTGGGGCGAGGCCCCACCGATCGGACTCGTTTCCTGCGCGGCCGCCAGTGGCAGGCCCGCCGCGGCTGCCGCGGCCTGCTCCGCGGACTCGGACCTGTCGTGGTTCGGGATCAATGGCGATTCGACGGGCGGCGTCACGGCCACATGCCGAGCCGATGGCTTGGCGGACGCCACGCCGGTGGGCGGCGCGGGCGTCTTGTCGTGCCTGGGTTTCGACTCTGCCGCCACTTCCATTGCCACCGGCGCCGTCGACGGGTGACGCACGCTATCGACCGGCCGGCCATCGTTGCGCGAAGCTGTGACGGGGGTGTAGATCGATGGACGCGCGGTCTTGCCCGCATCGTTCGCGCCTTCGCCGGCGCGGGGCGCACTCGTTGTGGCGGCCAGCGGCGAGGGTTGGGCGCGGACGTCCTGTCTGGGCGCGACGCCGTCTGGCGACTTGGCGATATCCAGCAGCAGCGGGTCGCCCGCGATAGGGCCCAAGCCCGGCGAAGGCCCGCGGAGCAGCGAAAAAGCGATCGCCACCACGGCGAATAACGCCAAAGCTACTGCGGTCCGTGTCGCCCAACGAGGCGGAGTGAATCGAACCCACGGAGACCCGAACGTGGAAAACACAAGGGGAGCGTGAGGCGTCGCCGGCGATCGAGCCGGCGTCGCCATCTGACAGCCCGCGTCGGCGTCGGCCGAGGATGAAGGCGATGGACTAACCGGGATTTGTGCGCGTTGATTCGTCTTCGGGGCGTCCGTCTCACTTTCAACCGCCGCTGCTATGGGTTGCGGCGCAGGTTCGCTGCTCAGGCGGGGCAGGCGGACCAAGACCGGTAGGCTCTCGAACGCGGCGGGCGACCGCTCAGATTCCGTCTTACGACGTGAATCGGTCGCGGCTGTCGACGGATTGTGCGTGGCGGTGTTCATTTCGGTATTCGCTCGAACGATGGGGCAACAAAGCCTTTGGCCGTCGCCCCGCCAACCTCAACTGCCGAAGCGGAGGCGCGCGCCGAGCGACAGGTCGGCGGAACGTGCGGGCCGAGTCGCCGGGACGCCAAACCTCGACACCTCTGGTTGGTACGGACCAACCGCCGTCTCTGTTATCGGTAGCGTTTGTAACGATCTTGAGTTTTGTCGCGGTGAACGGGCCTCGTCCGCGTCCGCTGCGCGGACGAAAAGATTCGCGAACCAACCGCCCCTGATCGGCATTTTTGGCGTTTCACCGATCGCCATCGAGGCGCAATTCCGGAAGGATGAGATGACACCCAGACGCAAAGACGCAAAGACGGGGAGACGCGGGAACGTAGAGATGGATAAGGGAAAGCAATGATGTGACGAGACAGATTTGGGAAGGGATGTGTTCCAGGCTGCAAGGACGGGCGTGGCGTCGCCCATGACTCGGCGCGTCACGTCGTCCGAGCGACGCAGACGCCGCGTGGAACGGTCAAGAATCCGGAAACTGTGGGGTTTAGGGGGAATTGGTTTTGCATGACTTCTGCGCAGCACGGACGACCGGAATCGTCTTGGCCGAAGGCCATCTTCAACGTAGCCTGGGGCAACGCCCCAGGAGTCAGAGACGACAGCAACCGTGTTGGCCGAAGGCCAACATCAACGTGTCACCGCGGCCCGGATGAATATGGCCTTCGGCCAAAAGAGGCTCGCGCGCGGCGCCAGTCCTGGGGCGTTGCCTCAGGCTACGGTAATCGGAGGCTTTCGGCCACACAGATTCACCGCCTATCTAAGCCCAAACGCCCAACAGTTGAAACGGTAGTAGTCTAAGGAATTGACCGCGCCAGGCGGCGCGTGCCTGGCACGCGCTGCAACGCCCCCTACGCTATGGCGTGTACCAGCGGCGACAGTGGCTGGCGAATCGGGCGTCCAGATCGGGCAGACGCTGGCGCAGCCGGCGGCTCAGCACGCCGGGCGGAGTTAGAGCTTGGAGATCGCCCAGAAACCGCTGCAATTCCTCGCGGGCTTCCTGTGGCCCGTGCAGCATAAAGTGAACCCATGCCCAAGCGTCGCGATATCGACTGCGTGTCATTTGAGGCAGGTCGCGGATCGCCTCGAGGTCTTCGAGACGAGCCGTCTGTCCGAGATAGGCGTTCAAACGGACGTATTTGTGGTGCGGATTGCCGGACGCGCGCTGCGCGGTCGGCGCCTCAAAATACTCGGCCAAGCCCTCGTCCAACCACAACGGAGTGACCGGCAGGGCCGTGTTGAGCAACGCGTGCGTGCACTCGTGCCGCAAATCCACGTCGAACCCCTCGCCCAGACAGGCGAACACCATGCTCACGCCCCGGTCTTTGATGAACAGCGCTTTGCGCAGCGGCGCCTCGGGAAAATACCGTTTCACATAACCTTGATACGTGCCTTTGCCGCGGAACAGAAGAATGTGGACCGGTTCTCGTGACGGACGCAGGCTCAGGCGTTCGAACACGTCGTGCTCCAAGGCCGTCAGGCTGTCCAGCAGCGGCCGATGCGCCGCCAAAGGAAAATCTGCATGGCACAGGAACTGGCCCGTTTGATACTCGTCTGGCCAGCGCGCATCTTCCGCCTGTGCCTGGCCGGGCGGCGCCGTCGGCACTTCGACCAGCGGGATCCAAGCTAGCAGCATCCAAGCCAGCGGCGCACCGCCGACAGTCTGTCTGGGTATTCGCATTTATGGGATAGCGGCGGAACATTTACACGTCGCGCTGCTCGAAATGGCACCTCGTAAGCCGCGCTTCCGTCGGTCGTTGACACACCGAAGCTGACGTTCGTAAGGTGTTATTCACCCGCGCACCGTACAGTTCGATCCGAGCGGCGGATTCCCTCGAAACTGGCGGCGCGAGAGTCTCACTTGAAAGACACCAACGGGAACCTCAACGCTTCGATAGGCCTGCGACCGGACGAACGCGGATCCCGGTGATCCCAGCCGCGCCGTCGGCCTTGTGGGAACCTTGGATCGTGGCTCGGTTGAATCAAGCGGCCCGATTGCGTCCGAACACTCGGGCCAGCAAGCCGCGAGGCTTGGCTCGATACCTCACGACGCCGATCTCGTCGCCCGCGGCCACGCGCGCCGGGTTGCGACAGCACAGGTCGACCGCGATCTCCTCGCCCACCAGCCGTTTGGCTCGCTCGAAAGCGTGTCGCATCAACGGCCGCCGCGCCGTGTGTCCGTGAGCGTCGGTGGCCAGAAAATGCACCAGGCCCTGTTCGAGCATCCATTCCGCCAGTTGCCGTGACTGAGGGCCGAATGTTCCGAGCAGGCTTCCGCAGGTAACCTGCATCAGACATCCGCGATCGACCAGCGGGCCGAGCAGACGCGGTTGTTTGAGCAGCCCTTGATTTCGTTCCGGGTGGGACAAGATGCCCGTCATCCCGACGCGCCGCAGCCCCTCCAAAACCTCCTCCAGCGGGAAATACAGCTCGTGCGGCAATTCGAGCAACACGTGTTTGCGGTGGTCGGCTAGAGTCAGCACGTCGCCGGCACACAGCCGGTCGATCATGCACGGCTCGATTCGCACGTCGGCGCCCGGCAGAACCCGCAGCCCGACGCCGTGGCTGTTCAAAAACTGCTGCAGCTCGTCGATCCGCGCGCGAATCGTCTGCCCGCTGTTGTGGGAAAAATTGCCCAGTTGATGCGGGGTGGCGACGATCGTGTGGATCCCGTCCGCGGCCGCCATCGCCCCCATCAACAAGGACTGCTCCCACGATTGAGCGCCGTCATCCAATCTTGGCGCTAGATGGCAATGGATGTCTACGAATGGTTCGGGTTGGCTCATTGCTGAAATTCTCCTCTCGCCTGGTGCGTCGCGGAGGCCAAAACGCGGATGGCGAAAAGGCGAGAATCCAGCCTCTCGGTCAGCTTGCGCCCATCGGCTCGCGCCGCTCGTTCAGCGCCATCCGAACCCTTAGCCTAGACAACGCACTAGCTGCCCAGCGGGGAAAAGCGAGCGAAGTATAGCGAGTCGCCCAGGTCGGTCAAGAGAAATCTCGACCTGGACGAAACCGGCGGTCGCCCGGGAAAAAACGACGGCTGCGTTCGGTCGGCCAGCGCCCTCTTCCTACAGGAGTTCGTCGTCGAGTTCGGCGGCGACGATGGCCGCCAAACCCGCACGGTACGATGGATACCGGAGTTCGACGTTCAGCTCGGTCAACATTCGGCCGTTGCGGACACGCTTGCTGGCGCGTGCCCGCTGCGCAGCGTGGGAATCGGCCACGGGGGGCGCAAACGTCGGCTGCGGCGCCCCGAGCAGGGCCGCCAACTGACGGAAATAGTCGCCTCGCGGCACCGGATGCCCGTCGGAAACACAATACACGGCCGGCGGCGCGGCGCGATCTTCGGCGGCGAGCACGGCGCGAGCGGCGTCGTCGACATGGATCAGGTTCAGATAACCATCCGCGGGTGTTTGGATCGGCAGCCCGGCGGCAAGCTGGGCTCGCCGCGGAATTCGGCCGGGACCATATAAACCCGCCAGACGCAGAATCACCGCTTGCCGTCCGTACGGATGCTCGCTCAGCACGAGTTCCGCGTCGCGACAGGCACGTCCGCCGTCGCGGGTCGGCTCGCACGGCGACTGCTCGTCGACCCAGACACCGCCGCGCTGGCCGTAAACGCCCGTCGAGCTTACATAGATCAGGCGACGCGGACACGTCCGTAAACTGGCGAGCGCATGCCGCAGGCCATCGACGCAGATTTTTCGCACAGCGTCGCCCTGGGTGCGATCGTGCCCGACCGCGAACAACACCGTGTCGACATCGGGAAGGCCCGACAAGGTCGTCGGATCTAGGAGATTCGCAACCCGCGGCGAGATGTCGACCGCACGCAAGACACACGCGCGCGCGGCGTCCCGCGTTATCGCAAACACTTCGGCGCCAGCGGCGACCCAAGCCGTCGCGACGCGCAGACCGAGGTATCCACAGCCGAAGATCAACTTGCGGGATCGTTGGGTATCGTTGCCAGCCGTCATTTGCCACCTGTCAGTGGTCAGTGGTCAGTCGTCAGTGGTCAGTCGTCAGTGGTCAGTCGTCGGTGGTCAGTCGTCGGTGGTCAGTCGTCGGTGGTCAGTCGTCGGTGGTCAGTCGTCGGTGGTCAGTCGTCGGTGGTCAGTCGTC
>JAVYAJ010000413.1:0-17072 GCA_032229885.1 Candidatus Anammoximicrobium sp.
CGCTGTTCCCGAGAGCGAGCGCTGTTCCCCGGGGGCGGGTTCGCGTCCGCCGTTGCCCGCGGATCCCTCTGACCTCGACGCGTATCGTTCGAGCCGAGGCGTTACACCGTGGTCGCCAGGGCTTTCTCGGCGACTTCGCGCAGGTACGCTTCGTGCGGGTCGCGGCGTGTGTCGCGCAGGCGCTCGTAGATTCTTCGCGCCGCGGTCGGATTGCCCGCGGCGCTGAGTTTCTCGGCCAGCACCAGGCAGTGTTTGGCGGCTTGCACGCGTTCCCATCCCGGCGGGACATCGGCTGCTGCGAGCAGCAGGTCGACCGCGCCGGCGCTGCCCAGCCGCGCCAGGCCAGCTCCCGCGGCCAAGCGTATCTCGCGATCTTCGTCTCGCAAAGCTTGCCGAAACGCGGCGTCCGCCCCGGGGTCGGCCAACGCCGCCAGACTGTGCAAGATCGTCAGCCGACAACGGCCGCGGGCCTCGGGCAACGCCGCCCGCAGCGCCTCGGCCGCGCCGTCTTGGATCGCCACCAGGGCCATCGCCGCCGGGTCACATAGTTGCTCGTCCGTCAGCAACCGACCCAAGGCCGCCACGGACTCGCGACGTCCGCACCACTGCAGCGTCTGGCACAGGAAGCTTTTGACATACGCCGAATGATCGCCGGACAGGGCCTCGGCTAGGACTTCGCACAGCGCGCGACGGGCACGATCGTCTTTTTTGCTGACGACATGGTTCGCCAGGTTGTGCAGCGCGTAATGCGGCTTGACGTCCGCCTCGCTGCCGGGTTCTGCCAGCAGTTCGACCAACCCGCGCACGAAGTCCGAACCGCCCGCGTGGATCGCCGCGAGCGCGCTGTCGATCTGGTCTTTGTCAATGTTTTCCGTGAACATCCCGCGAGCGTCGGGATCGGGCATTCGAGCGACGAGCGTTTGGAGTTGTTCCGAGACGGCCATCTTCAAGATCCTTGTGCGAGAGGGAAAAAATTGAGCGGTTGCCAGTCCGGTCGGCAAGTCTGCCACGGGGGACGCCCACCGCGAGCCCGAGCAGGTCGGACGATGCGCCCGAGCTGTCGGCGCAACGCGCGCGACCGGCCGCGGGGGGGCTGCGGGGGCGGTCGGGACGCGGCTACAGGCGCCACGGCGCCCGCATCGGCTGGTTGACCAATCGGTTGGCTTCATCGTCGCCGACGATCTGTTCGGTGTCGGGGTCGAACTTCAGCGGGCGTCCGCAGCGGAAGGCGGCGTTGGCCAGATGATAGATCGTGGCCACCCGATGCGACCGTTCGGCATGGCTTCCCGTGAGCGACCGCGTCTGGATCGCCTCTTCGAAGAATGGCAGCCGCTGCGGATCCGGCAGCGCATCCAGCTTTTTCCGATCCTCGTCACCGAGCAGGCTCAGCAGTTCGGTCTCACCCAGATTCTTGTGCTGCTGACGCTCGTACCGCGGCCCCCACTCGGCGCTCTCGAGCACCAGCGTGAATCCATCCGCGTATTTCAACTCGCACCATCCCCACAGTCCGCAGCATTCGGGGTGCGCCGGCGGCGCGTACGGCGTGATCTCGACGGGCGCCGTGAGGTCGCGGCCGTACTGGTAGGCCAGCGCGTGCAGATGGTGGTGGGCCATGTCCGACAGTCCGCCTCCCTCATAGTCCCAATAGCCGCGATGCGTCCCACCCACCCGGTGTCGATTGAACGGACGCAGCGGCGCGGGCCCGCAGTACAGATCCCAGTCTAGGCTTTCGGGCACGGGCGTCACGTCGTACTTGACCTTGCCGCTCCACTCTTTCACCTTGAATCCGCCGGGGCGAACGAGCACCGAATCGCAGTGCTTGAGCAATCCGCTCTCGAAGATTTTGCGGATCTTGTTGGGGTTGTAGCCGCCCTTGCGCTCGAGTTGAAACACGCGCCCAAAGCGCCGTTCGGCGTCGGCCACCGCGCGGCCTTCGGAGATGAAACGCGTCATCGGCTTTTCGCACACCACGTCCTTGCCGGCCTCCATCGCGGCGATGGAAATCAGAGCGTGCCAGCCGGGATGCGTGGCGATCGCCACGACTTGGATGTCTGGGCGTTCGAGCAGGCGGCGATAGTCGACGTAGAATTCCCGGTTGTCGCAACGATCCCGGAATTTCACGTCGCACGAGGCCAATCGGCGAACGTTTGGGCCGAGACACGTGAATGTGCCGGGGCCGCGTCCGCCGCAACCGATCAGTGCGCCGCCGATCTGCTCGTTGGGCGGTGTCTCGCCGCGTCCCAGCACGTTTCGCGGCACGATCGTAAAGGCCGCCATCCCGGCCGCCGCGCTGTGCATGAACCGCCGACGGCTCAGGTCCGTTTTCGATCTCTGCATGATCCCGCTCCTTTTTCGTTGCGTCGGATCTCCGCTACTGCCCGAGTTTCGGAAAATTCAGTGACTGTCGCTCGAAATGCGCACCTTGGAAAGCTGAAGTCCGCCCGCCGAGGCGCCTCTCCGGCCCGCCCGCAGTATATCCGCCCATGCGCGCCATTGGACCCCTGGAGATCGGTCCACGAAAAAATCCGGAGCCGGCCTCGCGAGAAGCGCAGCGGGGCAGCTTGCACTGCTGGCGTGGCGGCCGCGCCCGGCCGCGCGGCGAATCGGCCGTCAGCGACTGTCGCGGCGTGTCGGCAGACACGCTGCGCGGTCGCCCGCGCGAACGCTTCGGGCCGCGGGTGAACCGATCTGGACACCGGGCGGATGTTCCGATAATCTCCGCCCGTCACCCCGGCGACGCACGCCGCGCCGCCGGACTTGTCTGGGGATGCTCGCCGGCTGTGGCATCAGCGCGATCCGTCGCAGCGCCACCGTCGCGGCAAGGCGGTCGAGTTCAGAGCATGTCGCATCTGGCGCGTTGGCAAAACCAAATTCTGCCGGTAGGCATCATCGCGAGCTTGCTGGTATTGATCGTGCCGTTGCCAGCGGCCGTGTTGGATCTGCTGTTGGCGGCCAACTTGGCGGTGGCCGTGATCATTCTGCTGACGAGTTTGGCCGTTCAAACGCCGCTCGAGTTCAGCGTCTTTCCTTCGCTGCTGCTGGTCACGACGCTCAGCCGCCTGGTGCTCAACGTCGCCTCGACGCGTCTGATTCTGACCGCCGCGCCCACGGATCACTTGAACGCGGCGGGGCAGGTGATTCGCGCCTTCGGCGAATTTGTGGCGGGCAATCATACGGTCGTCGGGCTGGTGATTTTCTCGATCATCGTGGTGATTCAGTTCGTGGTGATCACCAAAGGCGCCGGGCGGATCAGCGAGGTCGCCGCGAGGTTCGCGTTGGACGGATTGCCCGGCTTGCAGATGGCGATCGACGCGGATCTGCACGCGGGGCTGATCGACAATCGCGAAGCGCAGCGACGCCGCGCGGAACTCGTGCAGCACGCGGATTTCTACGGGGCGATGGACGGGGCCAGCAAGTTCGTGCGCGGAGACGCCGTGGCCGGCCTGGTGATCACGGCGATCAACATCGGCGGCGGGCTGTTCATCGGCGTCGTCCAGAACGGGATGCCGATCGTCGCCGCGGCCGAGGTGTTCACCAAATTGACGATCGGCGACGGCCTGGTCGCGCAGGTTCCGGCGCTGTTGATTTCCGTGGCCACTGGATTGCTGGTCACGCGCAGCTCGCAAGCGGTCGATCTCTCGCGCGAGACTCTTCGCCAGATGTTCTCGCGACCGCAAGTCCTGGCGATCGCCAGCGGATTCCTGGGGCTGCTCGTATTCACGCATCTGCCGGCCATCCCGCTGTTGACGATCGGCGGAGCTTGCGCCGGATTGGCGTTCCTGCTCAATCGGCCGACTGCGCCGCCGGCCGCGGAGACTCCCGAGCCGGCGGTCGAAGAGCCGCCCGCGCGCGAAGAGAAACGGATCGAAGAGTTCCTGGCCGTCGATCCGCTCGAACTGGAGATCGGCGTCGGCTTGATCCGTCTGGCGGATCCGCGGCGCGGCGGCGATCTGTTGAATCAGATCTCGGAGATTCGCCGGCGGTTGGCCGCGGATCTGGGCGTGGTGATGCCCAAGATCCGAATCCGCGACAACCTGCGTTTAGACCGGCGCATGTACCGCATCAAGATCGTCGGAAATCTGGTCGCCGAAGGATGCGTCCCCGGCGATCAGGCGGACGCCGGACAACAGGCCGAGGCCGGGCGGGCGAACCTAGGCGCCGTGATCGCCGACCATCTAGCCCAGGTGGTGCGCACCTACTGCGCCGACCTGCTGACTCGCGACTTGGTCAAGCATCTGGTCGACGAGCTGCAGAAGACGTCGCCGACGGTTGTCGACGAGCTGATCCCGAGCGTGATGAAGCTGGGCGAAATTCAGCAGGTTCTGCAGCGGTTGTTGCGCGAGAACGTGCCGATCCGCCCCTTGGGACCGATCCTGGAAGCCTTGAGCGATCACGCCGTGCAGAGCCGAGACCCCGAGAGGCTGACGGAGCTTGTCCGGCGGCGTCTGGCGCGCGCCCTGTCCTCGCGATATCGCGACTCGCAGCGGAAGTTGTGGGCCGTGACGTTGGACGCGGCCTGGGAAGACCGGATTTTAACCAGTGTTCGGAATGGAGAAACGGGGATGGGCGGGCGGCTGTCGGCGCTGATCACGCAACATCTGTGCGACCGGCTCGAACGTGAAATCGAGCCCCTACGAACCGACGGGCATCCGCCCGTGGTGGTGGTGGCCTCCGAGATCCGGGCGGCCGTACGCCAGGCGACGGCGGCGCGTCTGCCGGAACTGACCGTACTGAGCTATGAGGAAATCACGTCGGACACGCGACTCGAGTCCGTTCGCATGGTGCGCGGCCCGATGGCAGTCGCCGCGTGACGGAAGGCAGCGTCTATGGAAGTCAAAACATTTCGAGCCCGTTCGATGCCCGAGGCTCTCCAGTTGGTGCGCCGCATGTTGGGCGAAGACGCCACGCTCCTGCAAGCTCGCGAGGTCCGCAACGGCCTGTTGGGATGGCTGCCCGGTGGACGCCAGGTCGAGGTTCTGGCCTCGGCCGACGTCCAAGTGCCCAGCCGTCTGCCGGTCGAGGACGAGCGGGTGGACGACCTTCCAGCCGTTCGCGACACGCCGCTGCCGGACGTAGGCCCGCTGGACGACGCGGCCGGTTTGCGATCGTGCGACTCGCGGCCGCTCGCTTGGCAACCGAGCCAGTGGCGGGCGACCGACGGCGGCCGTAGCGGTGGCTTCCGTGCGGGCGACGGCGAGCCATTCGACCAGCCGCCCTCGTTGATCGAGGAATTGTCGCGGCCGCCAACGCGGCTCGGGCCCGCGCCTCCGCCCGACCCGACGTTTCGACTGTTCGCCGAACTGATGGACGCGGGGCTGCACGAGGCCGCGGCGCGGGATCTCGTCGATCGAGCTTGCCAGGCGTCCGGTCCGCACGACGCCGCGGACCTGTGGTTGCTGAAAGCCCGCGTCCTCCGGCTGGTCGAGGACGAGATTCGCGTCTGCGAGCCGCTCGTCGTGCGGCCGGGCCAGCGGCGTCTGGTCGCGGTCGTCGGTCCGACCGGCGTCGGCAAGACGACCACGGTTGCCAAGCTGGCCGCGCATTATCGGCTGCGCGAACGACGGCGCGTCGGGTTGATCAGCATCGACACCCCTCGCCTCGCCGCCGCCGAGCAGCTACGAAATTATGCGGAGATTATCGGCCTGCCATTCGAGGTCGCCGCCACGGCGCGCGAACTGCGCACGGCCATCGATCGGCTGTCCGAGCAGGAATTGATCCTGGTCGACACGGCTGGCCGAAGTCCGCGAGATGAAATCAAGCTCCGCGAGCTCGAATCCCTGTTGGGCGAATGCCGGGCGGATGCGGTGTACCTGGCGCTGAGCTGCGCATCCGCCGGGCTCAGCCTCCGCTGGGCCGCCGCCCAGTTCGGCAGCCTGGGAATCACGGCTTTGCTGCTGACGAAACTGGACGAAGCGAGCGGCTTGGGCGGCCTGTTGCCGGTGTTGCGAGAGACTCGATTGCCGATCAGCTACTTGACCGACGGCCAGGATGTCCCGGACGACATCCAGGCGGCCGATCGAAGAAAGCTGGCGCGGCTGATGCTGGGAATCGTCGAGACATGAGCCAGGCGGGATCGGGTCGGCGAAGGCTGTGCGCTTGGATGGGTTCTGGATATAGCAGGCGAATGTTGCCGGTCGTTTATCGCCGTCGTGGCGACCAACGGCCTTGCGCGGACGACCACCTGACACAGCCCCGCCCGGGGTGGCGGGCTTCGCCCCGGTAATCCCGCGATTTTGGTTCAACTCGGGGCGGGATCTTTGCCGATAGCAACCTAACCCGCCGGTGTCTCTCAGCACGATAATTTGAGATGTTTGCAGCGATTGTATCGACACCAGCGGTTGCCCTGCAGGAACAATAGAGATCAACCGCACGCCAGGCCGCGGGCGGCACAGGCGAATCCGCCGGCCCTGTCTGCGTGGGTTCGCAGAACTACGAATCATGGAGGATTGTGATGGCGATCGCAGTAGCGCCGGTCCGACATTCTGGTCAGTCGTCCGTTTCGTCCAAGAGCGACGCTGACCGACAAGATATTCTCGAGATCTGGAAAGCGTACAAGGCGGATTCGGATGACGTCACATTGCGAAATCGACTGATCGAGGAATACCTGCCGTTGGTCAAGTACAATGGCGAACGGATCTGGGCTCGCCTGCCGGACGGCGTCGAGCTGGACGACCTGATCTCGGCCGGCGTATTCGGCCTGATGGACGCCATCGACTCGTTCGACTTGACCCGCGGCGTCAAGTTCGAGACGTATTGTGTGCCTCGCATCCGCGGCGCGATGCTGGACGAACTGCGGGCGATGGACTGGGTGCCCCGACTGGTCCGTTCGAAAGCCAGCAAGCTGCAGGAGGCGACCAAACAGCTCGAGGCGAGCTTGGGACGACATCCCACCGAGCACGAACTGGCGCAGCACATGAACTTGAGCCTGCCAGAGCTCGAGAAGATGATGCTCGAAGCCAGCGCTGTCAACCTGATCAGCCTGAACAAGAAGTGGTACGAAACCGACAGCTATAAGGACGTTCGCGAAATCGACATCCTCGAGGACAAGAAGGGCGAAGACCCCACGCGGCGGATCCAGAAGACGGACCTGATGCGGCTGGTCACCAAAGGACTGAACCGCAACGAGCGGCTGATCATCATCCTGTACTATTACGAAGAACTGACGATGAAGGAGATCGGGGCGACCTTGGATCTAAGTGAAAGCCGGGTCAGCCAGATGCACAGCAGCATCGTCCAACGTTTGCAGAGCCAGCTCGGCCGCCGCCGTCCCGAGTTCGGAACCTGACGGCACATCGCGTCCTGCCGTAGGTTCTTCGGCAGCGTTTCTATCGCCGCTCGAACGGCGTTCTTCGACCGGCTGCCGCGGACTGCGCGTCCGCCATCGTAACGGTCCACGAGCCAACGTCGGCAGCAGGCATGCGCGCCCAGCGCAACGCGCCACGGGATGCTTCCGTGGGCGGCGCACGGCGAGTGCCTGCGGTGGTTCGTCGGCCGCTCCGCCATCCGCCGAGGCTCGGAATCCGTCGTCTGCGGCGATCCGTCGTCGTGCGATTTGGACCGAGGCTGAGCGGCGCGTCTCCGGCGTCCCCATGCGGTCGGCAGTCGAAATCTTTGTCCTTCCCGCGTGTGTCCGTTCGCTTCCCTATGCCGATGTCGGGGCAGAAACGGCGTGTTCCGCGCCGGATCTCGACCACGCTGGCCGAGATCCGCGGCAAAAATTGAGGCTCAACCAGACGAATGCGGCTTGCATCCCGGTGGGCAAAACGTCAAAATCTCGGTGCCCGTAAACCGTGTTTTCGGGCACTGTCTCCGCGGTGCGGCGACCTCGCGCTCGGCTACGGGCTCGCCGGACCGCAATAACCTTGGCAACGGTCAGGCCCAAATGAACCGCAGTGGAGAACATGCCCGTCGGCGCGCGTAGTCGCTTTCGGGAGTGTTGCGCAGCCTGTGCCGTCGCGGCATCATGCGTCCGAGACGTCACCTCATGCCTGGTTTTTCCCTGACCAACGTCCATCTGTCCTGTTTTGTCGCCAGCTATGCCGCGGCGCTGCTGCTCGAGCTGTTCCGCGTCGTGCTGCGCGCGCCAGCTCGGATCTTCGGGACACTCAGCTTTACCGGCGCCGGCGTCTTCGCTCAGACGATCTACATCGCGCTGCGCACCACCCCGAATTCCAGTCATGCACCGCCGCTGTCCGGTTGGTTCGACTGGCTATTGTTGGTGGCTTGGGGGCTGGCCATCATGTATCTGATCCTGACGATTCGTCGTCGCGAGGCTGCGTATGGCGTGTTCATGCTGCCCCTGGTGTTGCTGCTGATCGCGGTTGCCACGCTGTTCCGCGAGGCCGAGCCTTTCCCGCGCGGCGAGGCTCTGTACGTGTGGGGCATGCTGCACGGAGCCGCGTTGCTGTTGGGATTGGTGGTCGCGTTGGTTGGATTCATCCTGGGGGTGATGTACCTGATCCAGTCGCGCCGGCTGAAGATGAAAATACGGTCGCAGGACGGCCTGAAGATGCCCAGTCTCGAGTGGCTACAGCAGGCGGCTCGGAAAGCGCAACTGAGTTCGTCGTGGATGATCGGCGCCGGCTTGCTGGCCGGAGTGATGATGAACGTTTTACAAGGCCCAGACGGCTTGCCCTGGACAGACCCCGTCGTCTGGACGTCCGGGCTGCTGTTGGCGTGGTTGATCGCCGTGCTGAAATTCGAGTCGTCGCGCCGGCCCGCTCAGCACGCCCGCACCGTGGTGTATTTGACGTTGGCCAACTTTGTCGTGCTCGCGGCGGTCTTGGCTGCCGTGCTGCTCGCTCCGTCGCGCCATGCCAATTCGCAGACCCAGGCTGTTGGCGTTGTTCCATCATACGGCGCCGCGCAGCCGGTGGGCGGAGGAGCGTTATGAGATTCCAACTGGTCGGCTGCAGCCACCACACCGCCCCGGTGGAGATGCGCGAGCGGCTGGCGTTTTCCGCGGACCAGGCCCAGTCGGCCCTGGCCGACCTGCGGCGGCGTTTTCCAGCCGTCGAGTCGGTTCTGGTTTCGACGTGCAACCGCGTCGAACTCTACACGGCCGCCGCGGACCCGATCGCGTGCCCCACCCATCACCAATTGGTGGAGTTCCTGGCCGGCTTTCATCGCTTGGCCGAGGCCGACATCTTTGACGCGCTGTTCGAACGGACCGGCGAGGATGCGATCCGACACTTGTTCATGGTCGCGTCGAGCCTGGACAGCATGTTGGTGGGCGAGGCGCAGATCCTGGCGCAGGTCAAACAGGCGTACGACCTGGCCCGACTGACCAACAACGTGGGGCCGTTGACCAATGCCGCCTTTCAAGCGGCCTTGCGAGTCGCCAAACGCGTGGCCCGAGAGACCGTGATCAACCAGCGGCGCGTCAGCATTTCCAGCGTCGCCGTGTCCGACTTTGCCAAGGCGATCTTCGAACGGTTCGAAGACAAGCGAGTGCTGGTAATCGGCGCCGGCGAGATGGGCGAAGAGACGATCCGCTACCTGATCGAGGAGGGCGTGCGGCAGATCACCGTGGTCAACCGCTGCTGGGAGCGGGCGCAGCGTCTGGCCCAACAGATCGCCGCGGTTCCGCAGCGCTGGGCGGAACTGCCGCGCTTGTTGAAGGACGCCGATCTGGTCGTCTCGACGACCGGGGCGGTCGAGCCGATCTTGACCGTTCCGGCTTTTCGCCCGATCCACCAGACGCGGACCGAAAGCCCTCTGTTCATTCTGGATCTGGCGGTCCCTCGCGATATCGAACCGGCGGTCGGCGACTTTCCGGGCGTCTATCTGTATTCGATCGACGATCTGAAGGCCGTATGCGAGGCCAATCGACGGGAACGCGAAAAGGAGTGGCCCAAAGCGGAACGGATTGTCGCGGAAGAAACCGCCCGATTCATGAATGAATTGGCGCACCGGGCGACTGGCCCCACCATCCAGCGGCTCAAAGCCCAGGCCGACGAGGTCAAGGGCGAAGAGCTTCGGCGGCTGTTGAATCGACTGAGCGATTTAGACGATCACAGCCGGAGCGAGATCGGCCGGTCTTTCGATCGCTTGGTCAACAAACTTCTGCATCCGCCGCTCGAGTCGCTGCGAGACGAATCCGACAGCGGAGCCTCGCATGGGCTGTTGGAAGCGTTGAAGCGGCTTTTCCAACTGACGGATTGACCGCTCGTTTGACCGCTCATTTTGCGCGGGCGCCGCTTCCGCCCGCCACCGAACACAGACACGCGCCGGTCGAGCGAGCGAGGCGTCGATCGTAACTGGACACTGGCCGACCGAGGCCCTGCGAAACGCGGGCAAACAGCCAATCTAAGACGGGCGGCGACGAGCAAGCGCCGACAGAAAGGATCTCCGTGAAGCACATCTTGGTGACCGGCGGCGCGGGATTCATCGGTTCGCATCTGACCGAAGCCCTGTTGGCGCGCGGTGATCGCGTGACGGTCGTGGATGACGAATCCACGGGCCGCGTCGACAACTTGGCCGGCGTTCGCGAACACCCCAACTTCGACTATATCCGCGGCGATGCCGGCGACGCGGCGCTCGTGGCGCGGGCCGTGGCGTCCGTGGACCAGGTCTACCACCTGGCGGCGGCCGTGGGCGTCGCGCTGATCGCTCGCCAACCGATGGAGACGATCGAGCGCAACATCCATCCGACCGAGCTGGTGTTGAGGGCGCTGGTCGAGCGGACCGCGCGCGGCGAACAGGTGAAGCTGTTCCTGGCCAGCACCAGCGAAGTGTACGGCAAGAATCCCAAGCCCGAGTGGACGGAGGACGACGATCTGGTCTTCGGCGCGACAACCAAATCCCGTTGGTCTTATGGCGCGTCCAAAGCGATCGACGAGTTTCTGGCATTGGCCTGCTGGCGGCAATTTCAACTGCCGGTCGTGATCGGTCGTTTTTTCAACGTCGTGGGGCCGCGGCAGACCGGAGCGTATGGCATGGTCCTGCCGCGGTTCGTCCGCGCGGCGTTGGCCGGCCAGCCGCTGGTTGTACACGACGACGGGCGTCAAGTCCGCTGCTTTGCCCACGTCCACGACGTGCTGAGCGCGGTCTTCGAATTGATGGAGACCGACGCCGCGCTGGGCCGGGTGTTCAACATCGGCAGCGACCAGCCGGTGTCGATCCTCGAGTTGGCCCAGCAAGTGATTCGGATCGCCCAGTCGCAATCGCCGATCCACTTTCAAAGCTACGCGGACGCTTACGATGATGATTTCGAGGACATTCGGCGGCGCGTCCCCGTCCTGGCGCGTCTGCACGGTGCGATTCGCCACCGCAACCGGTTCGATCTCGAAGCCATCATCCGCGCAGTCATCGGCCACATCCAGGCCGAGGCGACAGGCTAACGCCGTACCGCACTGGGGTTCTGGATTGTCGCGCCAGTGTGCCTGTCATACGCTGGAATGCCTAGCGGCTGTCGGCCGTCGGAGATGACGGCAGCGGGGATCACCGAAAGAAAAGGAGGCGGAAGTGTCTGTGAAAGGCCGACAAGGGGTGGATCTGCCGATCGAAGGCATGCGTTGCGCGACCCGTGCGCATCGGGTCGAACAGGAATTCCAAACCACGCCGGACGTGCTGACAGCGACCGTCGACTTTGCGGCCAGCGACTTGGCGGCCAGCGAGGCGACGGTCCAGTATGACTCGCGTCAGCAAACGCCGCGGCAGTTGATCGCCCAAGTCGAGGACATCGGCTATGGCGTCCCCGAGGCAGCTCAGGCCCCCTCTGCGGGCCAATCCTCGCGGGGCGCCGCTGCGCTGGAAAACGCCACGCCGGGAAACGCCGCGTGTCGAAGTGCCGCGTTCCGATGCGCGGCGTTCAGGGCCGCCGCGTGTCGGTTTGCCGCACTTGCCACCGCCGCGTTCGTCGCACCTGCGTTCGCCATCGTTGCATTCGCCATAATTGCATTGGGGCTTGTCGAGCCGGCCGAGTCGGCTCGCGCGGGCGAATTGACGCTGGGCGAGCAACAGCGGTCGGACTACCAGATCGTCGTACCGGCGCCGACCGCCAGCACCGCGATCGACGACGCGTTGGCCCAGACGGCCCGACTGTTGCAAACGGCGTTCGAGGCCAACGGGATCACCGTCCCCGTAGTGGCGGAGGACGAGCGGGATCCGGCCAAGCCTGCGATTGTCCTCGGCGACACCGCGGCGGCGCGGGCCGCGGGCGTGGATCTCGCCAACCTAGACCAGTGGGGTTACGTCCAGCGCGTGGCGGGCAAGGATGTGATCCTCGTCGGACTCGACCGGGCCAGCAAGGGGCAGACCGAAGACAAACGCCGGCCGAACTGGGACAGGTTGGGAACTGCCAAGGCGGCCGTGGATTTCGCCCGCGAGTTTTTGGGCGTGCGGTTTTTGTATCCCGACATCGCTCCGTACAACCCGCTGGCCATCGCGGCGCGGATCGACCTGCTGACCTCGCCGGCCATCGAGTTCCTGCCTCGCTCGACCATCGCGGTCCCCGCGGATCTGGATGTTCACAAGACGCCGGTCGTGCGTTTGAATACGGCGCATCCGGCGGGCAGCGGCTTCTACGACCTGGCGCACAATCGCTTCCCGCGCGTCGACGAGATCTTCGGCGGGCACACGTGGGAGCGGGCGATTCCGCCGGAGAAGTATTTCGACTCGCACCCGGAATATTTCGCCCTGATCAACGGGGCCCGCTTGAAGCCCGGCGGCGGCAATGCCCAGTACTGTCTGTCGAACCCCGACGTCCAAGACCTGATCTATCGCGATCTGGCCCGGTGGCTGGATCGCGGCTGGGATGCGGTGGATCTGGGCCAACCCGACGGATTCCGCCCCTGCCAATGCCCGCAATGCGCCAAGCTGTACGGCACGGGCGACGACTGGGGCGAGAAGATCTGGATCTTCAACCTGCGCGTCGCCGAGCGCTTGCAACAATCCCACCCCGGCCGCCAGGTGACGATGATGTCCTACATCCTCACCGCCGCGCCGCCGCGAACGTTCACGAAATTTCCCGCCAATACGTCGATCATGCTCACCGGCACCAACGAAGAGGACATCGCGCCCTGGCAGGGCTACGAGGCGCCGCGGGGCTTCACTGGCTATATCTACAACTGGTGCCCCAATCTCGGCACGCGGTACACGCCGATGCGGACGCCCGGATACATCGAAACCCAGGTCAAGCGGCTGGCGGCAAACCACATCCAAGCCATTCACCGCGACGGACCGGGCCAGTTGTTCGGCTTGGAAGGCCCCGTGTACTACGTCATGGGCCGGATGTTCGACGATCCCGAGCACAACCGCGCCGGCGAGCTGGTGCGCGAGTTCTGTGACGCGGCCTTTGGCGACGCCTCGCGCACGATGCAGTCGTTCTACGACCAGTTGTACGACGCCATCACCTTGTATTCCGACCATATCGGCACGCGTTGCGACGCCTGGACTTACCAGCCCGCCGAAGGCCGGGCGCGCAAGACTGTCACCGACCCGTTCCGGCTGATCGGTTTTTTGTACACGCCCAAGCTGCTGGCCGCGCTGGACGCAGACCTGTCGCGGGCCGAACGGATCGGCCGCTCGGCCAAGGTCAAGACGCGGCTGGCTCTGGTGCGAACCGAGTTCGAGTACGTCGAGCATCTGGCCCGCGTGGTCCATCTGTGCCACGCCTACGAACTGCTGGGCGACGCCGGCTCGCGCGATCGCCTGCTGGACGCCATCGACCAGCGCAACGCATTCATCGCCACGCTGTATCCGCCGCGTGGGGCGCCGCGGACGCCGGGCGACTGGGCGTATACGCTGTTTCCCTTTCCCGGCCACGACGCCAACCATCTGCGCCTGGCCTACGACGGCTATCAGGAGCCCTACGCCTCTACTTGCCTCAATTGGGATACGGCGGCGATGCGCAGCGCGCCGACGCTGGGCAAACAACGTTTGCGCGTGGTCGCGGCCAACGCCGCGGTGACCTTGGATGCCCCGCAATGGCAACAGGTCGAGTCGCACGAATTGGCCTTCATCCCGCCGTTGGCGGGCTCGCCGCGCAAGACGACGCTGCGGCTGATGTGGGACAAATCACGTCTGTACCTGCGGGCGGAGTGCGAGCTGGAACCCGGCGGCCCCGACGACTTTCCGCCGCTGGGCCGCGACCGCGAGCTGCGCGACCACGAGGCCCTGGACGTGCGCCTTGCGCCCCAACTCGCCCGCGACCTGTTCTATCGGTTCCAAGTCGGGGTCAACGCAGCGTCCCGATACGATGCGGTCGCCGGGTTGATCACCGACGCGATGGATCCGCGCTATGGGCGCGACGATCCGACCTGGAACGGCGATTGGGAATACGAGTCTCGGGTCGACGCCGAGCCACGACGCTGGCGGGCGCTGCTGACGATTCCTTTCCAATCGCTCTCGGCCGATTCGCCCGCGCCGGGCGACGTGTGGCGAGGCAATTTTGCCCGCTACCATGCGCTGCCTCAGGGCAAGATCGACCGCGCCATCTGGTCGGCCACCGCGGGCGGCGCCAGCTTGGACGATCCCCTCACGTTCGGCGATCTGGTGTTCGAGGGCCAGCCGTAGCGGTAGCGTCGGAAACCCCAAGTACTGAAGTGCGGAACGGGCGGCGTCACGGGTTTCTGGAACACCGATGCCAACACGACGCGATCATTCCCACGTGTGACGCCATCCACATTCGCGACTCGCCTCCTGACTCTTCGGTAGGCACGCGCTGTTCCCGGTCGTAGAATTGCGGGTTCACACCGTGGCACGCGGTTCGACACCGTTTATTCCGACGAGGAGACGTCCGATGGCAGGCAAGGTCACGCGTCGAGCGTTCGTGGGCGCGACGGTCGCGTCGAGTGCATTTACGATCGTCCCCAGGCACGTTTTGGGAGGCGTCGGCCGAGTCGCACCCAACGAGAAGATCACCTTGGCCCATATCGGCATGGGCACGCAGGGATTTCGCGAACTGGGATCGTTGTTGGCCGATCCCCAGATCCAGATCGTCGCCGTGTGCGATCCCAACACGGCCAGCAGTGATTATCCGGAATGGGGCAAGGGACAGGTGCTCAACCAGATCCGCGGCTACTTGGGCGATCAGTCCTGGCGGGCCGACGAACGCGGCTGCCCGGGCGGCCGTGAGATCGGCCGCGAGGTGGTCGACACCTATTACGCTCGGCAGCGCGGGGCGGGCGGCTTCAAAGCGTGCGCCGCGTATGCCGACTTTCGCGAGCTCTTGGACCAACACGCTGACATCGACGCCGTCAAGATCATGACGCCGGATCATCTGCACGCGACCATCGCCGTGGCCGCCATGAAGAAGGGCAAGCACGTGATGATGCACAAGCCGATCGCCAATCGCCTGGCGGAAGGTCGGCTGGTTGTGGAAACTGCGCGGCAAAGCAAGGTGGCCACGCATCTGTTGGCCCACGGCGCCGCGCCCGGCAACGAACGAATCGCGGAGCGGATCCTGGAGGGGGCGATCGGCCGCATCCGCGAGATCCACAACTGGACGAACCGGCCGGTATGGCCTCAGTACACGGAAATCCCCCCAGATCGACCGCCCATCCCGCTGGGGTTCGATTGGCAGTTGTGGCTGGGACCGGCCGTGGACCGTCCCTACCATCCGCACTACACGCACACGGTCTTCCGCGGCTGGTACGATTTCGGCGGCGGCTCGATGGCCGACATGGGCATCTACAGCCTGTGGCCCGTGTTCAAGGCGCTCGATCTGGCCCCGCCGACCGCCGCCCAGGCCTGGAAGACGCACACCTGCGCGATCGAGGACAATGTGTGCCGAACCGTGGCCAACGATTTCGCGTACCCCACGGCTTGTACGATCCACTTGACGTTCGGCGCATCCAGCCGTGCACCCGCGTTGGACCTGTTCTGGTACGATGGCGGCATGCTGCCGCGCCTGCCCGCCGAGTTGGAGGCCCACCAGTTCGATCTGGCACGCGAGGGCATTTTGTTCGTCGGCGAGCAGGGATCGATCCTGGCCGGGTTTCACGGGCAGGATCCCCAACTGTTCGCGTCCGGCAAGCGGACGCCGCTGTGGAAGGATGCCCCGCCCCAGCCGCCGGTCGAGCGGGGGCGACGCCCCCATCCCTATCCGAGTTGGATCGAGGCGATCCGTGGCGGCGAGCAATCCGCCGGTAGCTTCCTACATGCGGGCTCGATCACCGACGCGGTGAATTTGGGAACCGTCGCGCTGCGGGCCGGCCGGAAGGTGCTCTTCGACAGCCAAGAGATGCAGATCACCAACGCCCCCGGGGCGAACCGATATCTCGTTCGCCAGTACCGGCCAGGCTGGGAACTGCCGACTGGTTAGGCTCGGCTACCGCCACATTTGCTCGCCAAGCGAGCTGAGCGTCGCGCGAGAGTGCCGGCGACTTCCGTGACCTTCATCTCCCGAAGGAAATGTCGGGCTTGTGCAGGACATCCAGTTCCACCGAACGAAGTCTTGCACCGCCCCAAACCCGAACTGGCCGCACGATGGCCGTAAATGGGCACGAAATGAGCAGTAGATCGGGGATCGTCGCGCGAGGCTTTCGCCACGTCATACTGTCAGACTATAGCCTCCCGTTCCAAACAATTCGTGTCCAAACGCGAGATAAACCCGGAAGCACCACAATACGGCAGTAGTATTCGTGTGTGGCGCCAATTGAAGCTACCGCCGAGCAGGTAGTGCGGACGCGACAGAGCGCGTCTCGCCAGCCAGGCGCGTCGAACCCCGGAGGAGACTTTTGGTGAGTGGCGCCAGCCCTTTAAAGCTAGCACGTACGCGCGATCACGATGGAATTCCGTGAATCTAGTGAAGCATGGCAATGTGCGGGCGGAGACGTTTTCGTCTAGGACCAGTCGAAGCAGCAGCTCAGCCGTAGAATGGAGGGACGGAGTCAGTTTTCTCGGCCCATTCTACGGAGAGGTACGATGTCGTTGATGAATACGCTGATCGATCGCTTCACCAAGGACGCCCCCGTGGCCGTTATGACGCGAGCGTTGTTCGTCAATACTCTCGCCCCGAAGGAATTGGATACCATTTTCCAGGACTGTGCCGAGAACCAATACGAAGGCGAACTCTTGTTCTCCACCGCGGTGCATTTGCTCGCGTTGGCGGTCACCAAGCAACAGCC
>JAVYAJ010000414.1:0-3103 GCA_032229885.1 Candidatus Anammoximicrobium sp.
CCCAGGCTACGTTGGTGATGGCCTTCGGCCAACACGCTTCCTGTCGTCTGTGCTGTGCAACAGTCATTCAATGCCAATTTCACTTAACGCCGGCCAGTACCAGCAACCCAAAAGTGTACTGTACAGACCGGTGTACAAGATGCGCGCACGGTGCGCGCATGATACGGAGTAAGACTTTAATCCGCTCGCTGGCGGCCATGCTGTCGGGAACTAGCCATGTCAAATCGCCTCGCACACGAATCGAGTCCGTACCTGCTGCAGCACAAGGACAACGCGGTGGATTGGTATCCGTGGGGCGTCGAGGCTTTGGAGCGGGCCCGCGCCGAACAGATGCCGATCTTTCTGTCGATCGGCTATTCCGCGTGCCACTGGTGCCACGTGATGGAACGGGAATCGTTCGAGAACCCCGAGATCGGGGCGCTGCTGAACGCGCACTTCGTCAGCATCAAGGTCGATCGCGAGGAGCGGCCCGATCTGGACCAGATCTACATGACCGCCGTACAGATGATGACCCAGCGCGGCGGCTGGCCTTTGTCCGTGTTCCTCACCCCCGACTTGCAGCCCTTCTACGGCGGAACCTATTGGCCGCCGTATCCGCGGATGGGCATGCCAGGCTTTGTTCAGGTCGTCCAGGCGGTGGCCGAGCTGTGGCAGACGCGACGTGAACAAGCCGTGGGGCACGCTGCGCAATTGACGGCGCATCTACAGCAGCCGGGGCTGGTAGGATCCAACCAGGCGCAGATCGATCAGCGATTCCTGCAGACGGCGGTCGATCAGTTGGAACGCGAGTTCGATTCGGTCAACGGCGGGTTTGGCGACGCGCCGAAATTCCCGCAACCGATGGCCCTGCAATTCCTGTTGCGGATGTGGCGGCGCACGGACCAGCCCGCACTGCTGGACAAGGTGCGTTTGACGCTGGACAAAATGGAACGCGGCGGGATTTACGACCACCTGGCCGGCGGCTTTGCCCGCTACTCGGTGGACGAACGCTGGCTGACGCCCCATTTCGAAAAGATGCTGTACGACAACGCGCTGCTGGCCAGCGCGTACCTGGACGCTTACCAGGCCACCGCCGACGACGCGTACGCTCGCGTAACGCGGCAGACGCTTGGGTATGTGCTGGACTATATGACGGACCCAGCCGGCGGTTTTCATAGCGCCGAGGACGCCGACAGCGAGGGCGAGGAAGGCCGATTTTATCTATGGACGCCGACCGAGATCGAATCGGTCTTGGGCCGCGAGCGCGCGGAACGATTCTGTGCGGTGTACGACGTGACCGACGCGGGCAATTTCGAGGGACGGAATATCCTGAATCTGCCCAGGACGATTGCCCAGTGCGCGCAGCTCAAAAGTTGGAACCTCGCTGAACTGCAGGCCGAGTTGGATGAATCGCGGCGTCGCTTGCTGGCCGTGCGCGATCGCCGCCCGCGGCCGGCCAAGGATGACAAAGTCCTGTTGAACTGGAACGCGTTGATGATCGAGCCGCTGGCGCGCGCCGCCGGCGTGTTTGACGCGCCGGCGTATCTGCAGGCGGCGGTTCGCGCCGCGGATTTCCTGCTGCAGAACCTGGTTCGCCCCGACGGCCGCTTGCTGCACGTCTGGCGCGCGGGGCAGGCCAAGTTGGACGCCTATCTGGACGATTATGCGTTCTTCATCCAAGCTCTGATCACGCTGTACGAGGCGCAGTTCGACGAGCGTTGGATCGACCATGCCGTGCGGTTGGCGGATCTCGTCCTGCGGCATTTCACGGACCCGCGCGAGGCCGGATTTTTCTACACGGCCGACGATCACGAACTGCTCATCGCGCGGACGAAAGACTTTTTCGAAAGCAGCGTCCCCAGCGGCAACGCCGCCGCGGCGTGCGGCCTGCTGCGGCTGGGCAAATTGTGCGGCCGTGACGATTACCTTCAGGCGGCGTACGACTTGTTGCGGATCGCGTCGCCGTGGATCGAGCAAGCGCCGGCCGCGATGGGGCAGATGCTGGCGGCAGCGGACATGCAGTTGGGCCCCACGCCCGAGCTGGCCTTGCTGGGCGATCCAACCGCGGCGGACACGGCCGCCGTGCTGAGCGATCTACGGCGACGCTACTTGCCCAACCAAGTCGTCGCCTGCCGCAGCCGGGCGGGCAACGGCGGCACGCCGCACTTGAACGCGCTGTTTGAGGGCAAATCGACCGTCGATGGCGAGCCGACGGTTTATGTCTGCGAGAACTTTGCCTGCCAAGCGCCCGTGGCCGGCCGTCGCGAGATTTCTCAACTGTGGACGCGGCTCGAAGCTGGCCCGCGCGTGGCCGCGAGCTGAAACGTCACGTCAGTTTTCCGGAGGCGTCGATCGGCCAGACATCGACCACGCGGCCGTCTTCGTGCACGATCATTTCGCGGTGCAGGTTGCAGGTCGTGCAGGCGTGGCTGGGGATCACGTGCAGCGCGTGTCCGATCGGCCAAGCTGGCACGTTGCGCACCACGGTGTGCTCTTCCGCGGCAAAGAACGGGATCTCGACGTCGGGCCAGTCACGCAGCGTCGGAACGCCGAACTCGCCGCCCGCGCCTTTGACCCCCACGTCCAGGACGGCGCGCCGCGGGTCCGGGCGGCTGATGACCCGGGCCAGGACGGACAGCGCGATCTCGAATTCGGGCGTCAAACGATGGTAATGGCAGTCCATCGTCGCGTAGGTGCCGGCTTGGATCTCGTCGACGCCATCCAGGACGCCGGTGCTGTCGTAGGTCGCGCTGGACGAGCCGCTGACGCATTCCACTCGCAGACCGGCCGCTTCGAGCTGGCCGCGCGTCTCGATGGCCTGTTGCATCGCCGCTCGGGCCTGCTCGCTGCGCGCCGCCCGATCGGGCAGATTGACCAGATGGCCTTCGTATGCCTGGAGGCCGACGAACTGCAAGCCTGGCAACTCGCTGACCTGCCGCGCCAACGCGACGGCCGCCGCGCCCGGCGCGACGCCGCAGCGTCCCATGCCGATATCGACCTCGATCAGAACTCGAACCACGGCGCCCTCCGCCACGGCGGCGGCAGAGATGGCCTTCGCCTGGTCGAGATGATCGACCGCAACGGCGATCCGGGCCCGCGCTGCCAGCCGGGCGAGTCGCCGCGC
>JAVYAJ010000415.1:0-4970 GCA_032229885.1 Candidatus Anammoximicrobium sp.
CCCAGGAGTCAGAGATGATCGCAACCGTGTTGGCCGAAGGCCAACATCAACGTGTCACCGCGGCCCGGATGAATATGGCCTTCGGCCAACAGAGGCGCGCACGGCGCCAGCCCTGGGGCGTTGCCCCAGGCTACGGTGAGCGGAGGCCTTCGGCCAAACAGATTCTTGGGTTGCGGGCGCCAGCCCGCGTTACGAGGTAGCCTCGGCTCGACCCGCGCCGTCTTACTTTTCGCGGTCGGCCTGATTGAATCGTTTTTTCTTTCGTTCCGGAGAGGAGATTGTGATGAGAAGAGCAAAACCCGGCTTCACGCTCGTGGAATTGTTGGTGGTGATCGCCATCATCGGCGTTCTGGTCTCGCTGCTGTTGCCAGCCGTTCAAAGCGCGCGCGAGGCGGCGCGGCGAACCCAGTGCGCCAACAATCTCCGGCAGATCGCCGTGGCCCTGCACAATTATCACGACAACATCGGCCGTTTTCCGCCCGGCGGAATCTATTACAGTGCCAACGCTTGGCCGGCGCCCACCAACTACAACTGGCGCGCCAGTTGGTTGCTGATGCTATTGCCCCAACTGGAACAGCAAGGCCTGTATGACCAGTACGATTTTAATATTCTCCCTCAGGGCAGTGACGACAATAGAGCAGTCGTAGCGACCAGCCTCAAAGTCCTTATCTGCCCGAGCACCGGCACGGAGAGCGCCGCGTGGTTCAGCTCGGGTACAAACCTGCGTTTCGCCAAGGGCAATTACGGGGCGTGCTTCAGCGCGGGCAGCGGCTTCTCGCAAGACTCGTTTCGCGGCACGCGCATGGACACCGAACGCGCCGCGTTCAACGCCTCGGGACGCTACGGCGCCCAGTTGGCGGACATCAAGGACGGCACCAGCAATGTGATCGCCGTCGCCGAGATTCTGAATCGGGATAATGAAAAGGATTATCGTGGCGGCTGGGCCCATCCGCACGGCTCGTTCTTCTGCGGTGGGAACCAAACGTTGTGTGCCCGTGACGTACGGATGATGCCCAATGGCAATGCCAACGATGATTGCCTGGCGGACAAGATCTGGGGATGCCCCGCGTCGAATCGACCGACTCGCGATCCTCAACTGTACTGCATCACGCAGGCCGGCGATCGCCCCGTCGTCGCCGCCCGCAGTTATCACCCCGGCGGCGTGCACGCCGTGATGTGCGATGGCTCGGTCCGGTTCATCAGCGATTCGATCGAGGGTGAGAACTGGAAACACCTGCTGTGCATCCACGACGGCGAGACCGTAGACCAGTTTTGACGCGACCGCTCGCGGCGTGTGATGGCGTCCCATCTGAAGAAGATCTATCCGTCCGATAGCGTGCGACAGCGTGGTCGAGGCGTGGTAGGAACTGGAAAGTCTCGCTCAGAAATGGGACGCCACTTGTTCGATGATCCTCAGGCAGTGGCGTGCCAAATGGCGACACGCCACCCCGCTGGTCGAACTGCCGCGGCCGATCCGCTAGGCGATGTCCACGGCACACCTGAGCCGAGCGAAACGTGGGCTCGACTGCGAGCCGCGGAGCGGCTGTTGCCCGAGTTGCCCCGCACGTTGGCGCCTGACGTTTGACGAGGCTTAAGGATCGTTCGATCATTTGTTGTCCGATCGTTTACCGGGAAGGCGTGCGGTTTGTAGTCGTTCACGGTTTGTCACGCCAGCCTAATGGCGACAACCTGCGTTGCTAGACAAGCGAGCCTTGATGAACGGTCACCGAGAATTGAAGCGGAAGGGCGCAAGAATTGAAGCGGAAGGGCGCAAGCCCTCCGGTGTGTCTGTTCGCGGTCCATCCAGTTCGTCCGCTACGACGAACCCGCCTGTCACCAAGGACCGGACGGCTTGCGCCGTTCCGCTTCGATTAGCGGCGCATTTCCTGAATGGTTACGCTGATTCTAGATCTCAACCGGACACTCATTGATCGAACGATCCTAACGTGGACGCGCTTTCGTCCTTCCGGACAACGCTGTCGTGTGGCGGTCAATCCGGACGCCGCGGACGTCAGCGCCGTGCGAGCCATGGTCCGAGGCCCATAGGCTGGCCAGCGGTCGGTGGGATTCGGCGTCTACGACGGTCCACGGCGAGGCTTTGGCCCTTCGCTGACGCTCGGCGGCGCGGACGTTCCACAAGTCGAGAAGCATCACCGGTACAAGGGCGGCCGTTTTCCAGTCACAGACGACGCGCTGCCGTGAGCGCACTGGACCTGATTGCTTTCAGTCCCGCTCGACCACGTCTACAATAGCTGCTGAACGGAACCACGCGCGCGACATCTGAATCTCGCTCAAGATCACCGGTCCGGGATTGATCGCCGGCTCGCAGGACCCCGACGCCGTTTTCTCTGATTGTGTGATCGTGATCGCGGCGTCGTAACGGATGGCAGAGCAGCAGATCGCGGAATCGGAACGTCGTTCCAGCGCAGCGGATCATTCCGGAGGTCGGCGCATGGGCGAAGGAGCGGCTGGCTCGACCGCGTGGTGGTTCGCAGGAAATGAAGGCGGCCATGGCCGACTTGCACGACGTTCTTTCAGGGAGCAAATGAGATCATGAAACGGCGTTTTCTGGTGTATCCCACCATGTTGCTTCTGCTTGTCGCGCTGGGGAACGAGGCCGCGGAGGCTGCGTCGCCGGCCAAGAAGTTCATCGAGCTCGGCTGGGACATTCCAACGACGAGCCAACTGCGCGAACACTGGCGCGAGATGGAGAGAACGACGCCCTTCGACGGCGTCATGTTCAGCGTCGACGTTCGAGACGAGCAGGGGGTGCGGCGCAGCAGCCAGGCGTTTTGGGACGGCAGCCCATGGCAACGCGAGTGGCTGAAACCGGCGCTGGATGACCTGCGGGCCTGCCGTTTCGAGCGATTCACGGACAACTTTGTACGGCTCAACGCCACTCCCGGCAACCTGGCCTGGGACGACGACAAGGGCTGGGCGACGTTGGCCGACAAGGCCGGCCACTGCGCATGGCTGATGAAGCAGGGCGGCTGTCGGGGGTTGGCCATCGACTTCGAGTCCTACGGCGCGGACCAGTTCCGCTTCGATCCGGCCAAAGGCGGCAGCTTTGCTGAGACCGCAAGACTCGCGCGACGCCGAGGCGCCCAGTTCGTCCAAGCGGTCGCGGCCGAGTTCCCTGATGCCGTGCTGCTGGCCCTGTGGCTGAACAGCATCAACTTCAAAGCGGGGCGCAGTCCGCGGCCGGACAGCATTCTGGCGTCCTCGGGGTATGGGCTGCTGCCGGCCTTTGTCGATGGCATGGTGGACGCCGTGCCGCCCGAGATGATTCTGGTCGACGGCTGCGAGCATGGCTACTATATGGATTCGGCCGAAGCCTATCTGCGCGCCGCCCACGAGATGCGTTCCTGGCAGGGTGCGGCCATCGGATTGGTATCGCCCGAGAACCGCGCCAAGTATCGTCAACAGGTTCAGGCGGGATTCGGTTTCTACCTGGACATGTATCTGAATCCGGAAGGGAACCGTTACTACTTTCCGCCCCTCGACGGTTCACGCCTGGCGCGGCTCCAGCGGAATCTGGGATTTGCCCGCGATGCGGCGGACGAATACGTGTGGATCTATGGCGAGCAGTGCCGCTGGTGGGGGCCACACGTCCAGCGGCCCAAGACCGTCGGCAACGGACGGCTGTGGGAAGAGGCCATGCCGGGGCTCACGCGAGCCATCGCGTACACGCGCGATCCGCTGGCTGCGGCCAAGGCCGAGCTGGCCGAGCTGCGCCAGACCGATCGGCTGACGAACCTGGCCAAAAATGCCGACTTTGGGCAGGCGGCGAGCGCGAAGCCTGGATCGCTGCCGGCCGAGTTCGGTGCTTGGCAGGACGAACGGAGCCCGACGGGGACGTTTGCCTGGGATGCCGCGGTCGGCAACGGCGCGGGGCGGGCGACAAAGGTGAAGTGGGGTTGCTTTATCCAGGGCGTGGCCGCCCAGCCAGGGGAAGATTATGCGATCGAGGTCGCCTGTCGCCCACAAGGACACTCGCAGCCCACGCTCGTGATCCGCTGGCAGACCGCCGACAGCCGTTGGACGCAGGAGCAGTTGGATCAGACATTTGTGTTCGAGCCCGGCAAGGACGAGTGGCAAACGGCGTTCGGCGTCGTTACTGTTCCCGACGGCGTCGGACGATTGGTCGTACTACTGAACATCACCGGGCAGCTCACCGACGACGACATCTGCTGGTTCGACAATCTGGGCGTGTACCGATTGAATGTCGAACAGACAAAGTGACGCGCAGGACACCGTGCCTTGGATCGCGTGAAAAACAACGTCGGTATGTCAGACAAGTGGCTCTTTAGCGAGCAAGTCGCGCTGGACCGTAACCCGAAGCGTGAGCGAGGGATTGAACGATCCATGCAGGAACCTGCCCGGCGGATGCGATCTCGAATCCGATCGCAATGAACGCTGGCGATGCAAGCCGCGCGGCCCCCGTCCCGCGCCGAACTCGTCCGGCGCCGAGTTCGTCCCTCGCTGACGCTTCGGGATGGGCGGGCCGAGGGCTCGCGATGCACGCGTCGTGATCAAGCTCCGAGGGCGCACCGCACGAACGGGCGCGGCGCGCGTGGATCTGTCAGAGGAATCCGGAAAGGAGAAACTTATGCTGGCCGCGCGGGAAAGACAGAGGATCGGTTGGGGAATCGTCTCCGCGACGGTGCTCGTTGGCCTGTGGGCGTGGTCGCCCGCCGTGGCCGCCGATGCGCCGCGCAAGCTGCTCAAGTCCGGGGTGGTCCGCTTTGACGACGCGCCGTCTCATCATGCCGACTGGGGCGAGATGCGGCGTTATTTCACCGGCGAGACCGCGGGGACCAAAGACGTGCTGACCGCGGTGGCGATCGTCGAGCCGGGCAAAGCGGTGCCTCGCGCGAATGGCACTGTCGTATCGGACGTGGATCGTAAGCGGCGTTGGCGGCCAGACTTGCGACGAAATCGCTCAAAAGTCGGTTCGAGCGACACATGCG
>JAVYAJ010000416.1:0-22575 GCA_032229885.1 Candidatus Anammoximicrobium sp.
CGCTCTCGCACCGCACGCCCCGGAATCTCCCGGCACCCGTCGCTCGCCCCCGCCTCGCCGAAGTTTTTGCCACGCGCACGTCTGCGGAAAGGGCACACTGAACCCTGTCGCTGCCTGAAAACATTGTCAAAAAGTTCACGATGTTTGAGGTTAGTAGTACAGAAACACGACCATCGCCGCGACCTGCGTTGGCCAACAGCTCGCAGATGGCGCGTCCCAATCCGCGCGAGCCGCCCGTCACCACGACGATCTTGTTCGTCAACCCCAGATCCGCGTTTGCGCTCCTTTGGGCCCGGGCCGCCCTTTCGACTGGATGCCCATCCTGTTACGATAGCGTTCGTGATCACGAGCACAACCCGCAGGCCGCGGCCGGCGCAGCTCGTTGGCTGTTCATGCCAAATGCGGGGAACCACGGGGCTATCCGCCAGGGAACCGACGTCCGTTATGCGCACAATCTACTTGGATTACAACGCAACCACGCCGGTGGCCCCCAGCGTGTTCGAGGCGATCGAACCGTTTTTGAAGGAGCACTTTGGCAACCCGTCGAGCAACTATGCCTTGGGCCGCGCCTGTCGCGAAGCGATCGAAGACGCGCGGGGCAAGGTGGCGGCCCTGCTGGGGGCTGATCGCGACGAGATCGTGTTCACGTCGGGTGGCACGGAGAGCAACAACCTGGCGATTTGCGGCACGATGCTGCAAGGCGTCCCCGGCATGGCGGGGCATCTGATCATCTCGGCGATCGAACACCCGGCCGTGTTCGAACCCGCGCGGCATCTGGAGCGTCTGGGCTTCGATGTCAGCGTCGTCGGCTGTGATTCGCGAGGCGTGGTCAGCGCGGACAAGGTCGCGGCCGCGATTCGGGACGATACGCGGCTGGTCAGCATCATGCACGCCAACAACGAGATTGGGGTCGTGCAGCCGCTGCGGGAGATTTCGCAGGTCTGCCGAGACCATCAAGCGCTGCTGCACACCGACGCCGCACAAACGGTCGGCAAGATCAATACGTTCGTCGAAGAGTTGGGAGTCGATCTGCTGACCGTCGCCGGGCACAAGCTGTACGCCCCGAAAGGGATCGGCGCCCTGTACGTGCGGCGCGGCGTGCGGCTGGAAAACGTGTTGTTCGGCGCGGCGCACGAGGCGGGTCTACGCCCGGGAACCGAAAACGTCCCGTACATCGTCGGACTGGGTCAGGCCTGCATGTTGGCGTTTCGTAGTCTGGACGAATCCGAGCGGCGACTCACGGGTCTGCGGGATCGGCTGCTGGCGCACCTGTCGCAGGCGATCGGGCCGCGACTCGCCGTCAATGGGGCCGACGCGGCGCGGCTGCCCAATACGCTGAGCGTCCGGTTCCCGGGCGTCTCGGCCGCCGAGATCCTGGCGCGGCTGCCCGAGCTGTGCGCTTCGGTCGGGTCAGCCTGTCACAGTGGTGCCACCAGCATGTCGCCGACGTTGGCCGCGATCGGTCTGGACCCGGACGAGGCGCGGGGGACCATGCGGCTGAGCGTCGGCTGGTTCACGTCGGAAGAAGAGATCGACCGCGCCGCGAATCTATTGATCGGAGCGTGGGAAAGCCTGACGAGCTAGTGCGTCGTCAACGTTAAATGTTGGGGCGTCGCGATTAATCGGCCGCGGGGATTCCGTGCTCGGGTGAGTGCGACAGCCCAGAAGTTATGATTGGACGACTCGCTAGCCGCCCCGGGGCGAGGCGATCGGTCGGTGAAGAGGAGGATGGCTCGCGACCAGCGGAGCCTGTCCGGCGTTGGCATTGCGCGGCGTTTTTTGTCGCGAGCTGTCGAGCGGCGGCGGAACACGCTGCACCGCACGGCTCGGCGCGGATAAGAGAACAAATCGGATGGCGCTGCGAATTCTGGCTTTGGAAACATCGACACGAGACGCCTCGGTCGCTGTCCTGGATGGCGAGCAAGTGCTCGGTCAGGCCTCGTTGGGCCGACACCGGCGGACCGCCGAGACCTTTGCACAGGCCATCGCCCAGCAACTGGACGCGGTCAACTGGCGTCCACGGGACATCCAGTTGGTCGCGACGACGATCGGCCCAGGCTCGTTTACGGGCTTGCGGATCGGTGTGACCGCGGCCAAGAGTCTGGCGTACGCGATCGGGGCCGAGGTGTTCGCGGTCGGCACGCTGGACGTGATTGCCCGACAGACTCCGGCCGAGTTCGATCGAGTCTATCCCGTGCTGGACGCCCAGCGTCAACAACTGTTTGTCGCCGCTTTTTGCCGCGACACCGACGACTGGGTGGCGACCTCGTCAATGCAGATCGTCGACGCCGATCCGTGGCTGGCCTCGCTGCCGTCGGGCGCCACCGTGATCGGCCCCGGATTGGCTCGCCTGTACGATCGGATCCCGGCGGGTGTTCGTATGGTCTGCGACGCCCGCTGGACGCCGCGGGCGGCAACCGTCGGACAGCTCGCCCACCGTCGCTATCTGTGCGGGGAACGGCATGATCTGTGGACGCTCGATCCACAATACGGACGCGACAGCGCGGCAGAGGAAAAGGCGCGTGCGGGGGGTGAAGGGGGAAGGGGGAAGGGTGAAGGGTGAAGGGGGACAGTTGAAGGCGGGCGGACGGATGCGGTGGGCGGCCAGAATCACCGGACGAAGGATTGGATCCACGTGCGGTCGGGGCGGACGGGGGACGAGTGGACAAGATGCGTGAGCGAAAATACGCGACGGAAGCGTCGGCGCGGGGCACGTCCGAGATGAGGGGCGATCTGGACCGAGGCGCGCCATGAGCGGACCGTTGCGCGCGCGACGCCAATGCCGATGGATCCGTCAGATGCCCGTCGGGCTGGTAGCCATGATGCTTGTGCTGCCGCCCGCGTGGGCCGGCGAGCCTGCGCCCGCCCCGGCCAAGCCGACGCCCAAGCCTGCGCCCGCGGCCCCGACGGCCGACATGCCCCAGGCCGACATGCGCCAGGCCGACATGCGTCCGGCCGGTGCGTCGCCGGCCGACGGATCGGATCTGGGCGGTCTGGACGACGCGCTGCTGAGCGGCCTGGAGATTCCGGCCGAGCCACGGAGCGCTGTGCCGCCGCCGGCCAAGCCTGCCGCGCCGCCGCGGGAGACCGACGAACGGAGCGAACGGGGACTGATCGAGCAGCGCGATATGGGCGAGGATTTGGGCCAGACGTCCGAGGGCCGTCTGGCCTCGATCGGTCGCCAGATGCGGGTGGCCGAAGGCCTGATCGCCCGCGAGGTGACCTCGGCCCAGACCCAGCGCGCCCAGCAGCAGGTGATCCGGGACTTGGAGCAACTGATCGAGGATCTGAACCAACCGTCCCAGGACGCGCATCCCGGCGCGGCGGCGCCTGCCCAGCCAGGCGACAAGTCCAGCGGCGCCGGCCGCATCGGCAACGGCGAAAACGCCGGTGTCGAACAGGCCGCCCGCGAGAGCGACGAGCGGCCTGAGCGCGAGGCGACGGACCGCGCGCAGCTCGCCCAACTGCCCGTCCTGTGGAAACAGATCTGGGGGCATCTACCACCTCGGGTCCGCGATCAGATGCAGAGCGCGGTCGTCGAGGAGTTTCTTCCCCAATACGAGCGATTGATCGAACAGTATTACAGCCGTCTGGCCGAAGAACATCTGAAACGATGATCGGCCGCGGGACGAAGATCTGAAACGCGTGTAAAAACCTGGCCAGACAGGAGAGACCGGAATGGCGAGCCTGCGTCCGCGTCCGCGGTACGATGCGACGCGCTTTCGCTACGGTCGAACGGTCACGGCTGGCGAGCCCGTCGCGGCGCCGCTCAGCCGCACGAGAATGGTCTGGGGACTGATGCTTGCCGTATGGTCGGCCGGGGCCGCCTTTCGGACCGACTCGGTTTGCGCCGCCGATCCTGCGCCGGCCCGCGCCAGCGCTGCGTCCCGCAGCGTGATGACGCCTCAAACCCAGCAGGCGATCGAGCGCGGTCTGGCTTATCTGAAGTCCCAGCAAAACCCCGACGGTTCGTTCGGCCAGGGCGGATACAGCCGAAACGTAGCCGTGTGCAGTCTGGCCGGTCTGGCTTTCATGGCCCGCGGCAGCACGCCGGGACGCGGTCCGCACGGCGCCCAGGTGGATCGCTGTCTGGCGTTCATCCTGGATCACACGCGTGACAGCGGCTATATCATTGCTCCGGAGGCGGCCAGCCACGGCCCGATGTACGGGCACGGTTTCGCGACGCTGTTCCTGGCCGAGGTGTACGGCATGTCATCCGAGCCGACGTTGCGGGACAAGCTGGTTCGGGCCGTCGACTTGATCGTCCGCACGCAGAACGACGAAGGCGGCTGGCGGTACGAGCCGCGTCCCCAGGACGCTGACATCTCGGTGACGATCTGCCAGATCATGGCGTTGCGCGCAGCGCGCAACGCGGGCATCTTCGTCCCCAACGCGGTTGTCGACCGTTGCATCGACTATGTCAAGCGTTGTCAGAACCCCGACGGCGGTTTCATGTATCAATTGACGGCCCCGGGCGAAAGCCGCTTTCCGCGCAGCGCGGCGGGGATCGTGGCCCTGTACAGCGCCGGCATCTATCGGGGCGCCGAGCTCGACGCCGGATTGGCCTACCTCGCGAGCCAGTCTTCGCAGTCGAAGAGCCTCGAGGGCGAAGTCTATTACTTCTACGGCCATTACTACGCCGTGCAAGCGATGTGGCAGGCGGGCGGGGCGCATTGGCAAGCGTACTATCCGGCGATCCGCGACGCCCTGCTGGCTCGGCAACGGCCCGACGGCGCCTGGTTCGACCGCGTCTCGGCCGAGTACGGCACGGCGATGGCCTGTATCATTCTGCAGATGCCGAACAACTATGTGCCCATCTTTCAACGGTAGCGAGGCTGGCGGACTGCGGATGAGCGGTTGTCTGGTCATTCTGATGGCTGGTCTGGCGGTCAGCGGCGCGGCGGGCGCGGACGAGCCGGCGTCGGCTGTGCTCCTGGACGGCGAGTCGTTCGCGGCGCGCATCGAGCGGATCGAGGCGGATTGGACGATTCGCTTTCAGTCCGCGACCGGGACGCGCAGCGTGGCTGCGCGCGATCTGTTTCGCTGGGGCCGGTGGACCGACTCGTTTCGCCTGATGCAGATCATCCTAGCCGACGACAGCCTGTTGGTGGCCCAGATTGCCGGGCTGGTGGACGAACGATTGGTCGTCGACGGCGAGGTCTGCGGTCGGCTCGAGCTGCCGCTGGCCGCCCTGCGCGGCGTGCTCGTCGATCCGCCGCCGGCGGCGGAGGAGCGCGATCGGCTGGTCGCGCAAATCGCGGCTGCGCAAGGCGCCGACGATCGCTTGATCCTCCGCAACGGCGACGTGCTGCGCGGCGTCCTGAAGACCGTCCGTCCCCGCCAGGCGACGAACGACGCGCGCTCGCTGGTCGCCGTATTTGGCGTCGATGGCCGCGACGTCGAGATCCCCGAACAACGGATCCGGGCGATGATCTTCAATCCGGCCTTGATCCATCCGGCGACCAAACCCGCGTTTTACGCCGTGGCGGGATTTCGCGACGGCAGCTTGCTGAACGTCGTCGGCGTCGCCCACGCCCCATCCGACTCGACCGTGCGGTTGACGCTGGTCGGTGGCGTGTCGATCGATGTCGAGCCGCCGGTCCTGACGGACGAGCTACGGCTGCTGCAGCCGATCGGCCAGCGGATCGCGTACGCCTCGGATCTTCCGCCGCTGGGATACAAACACATTCCGTACCTGACGGCCGTCTGGCCGTTGGGCCGGGATCGCAGCGTCACCGGACAGCGACTACGATGCGCGGGCGAGACATTTCCCAAAGGTCTGGGGATGCACAGCGCGTCGCGTGTGGCGTACCGTTTGGACGGGCATTGGCGCCGCTTCGAAGCCGCGCTGGCGCTGGACGAGACGGCCGGGCGAGGCGGCAGCGTGATATTTCGCGTGTTCCTGGGCGATGGGTCCGATCAGTGGCAGCGAGCCTACGAGAGTCCCGTGGTGCGGGGCGGCGAGCCGCCCGTGCCGCTGACGGTCGATGTCACCGACGCCCGCGCCATTGCGCTGATCGTCGATTTTGCCGACGAGGCCGATGTCTTGGATCGCGCCGTTTGGATCGATGCGAGGTTTACCAAATAATCCCATGGACGCAAGTGTCAACGTCGGATTACGGCTGGCCGCCGCCGCGGCGCGCGACCCGGACGGGGTCGCCATCGTCGAGCCCGCGGGTCGCGACGTCGGCGGAAAACGCCGCTATCGGCAGATCTCGTTCCGGCAATTGGAGGATGACAGCAATCTGTTGGCCGACGGTCTGCGCTCGCTGGGCGTTGCGCCCGGCATGCGGATCGTCCTGATGGTCCGACCGAGCATCGATTTCGTCTCGCTGGTGTTCGCGCTGTTCAAGTCCGGCGCGGTGACCGTGTTGATCGATCCGGGCATGGGCCGCAAGAACCTGCTCCGCTGTCTGAGCGACGCGAATCCAGAGGGCTTTGTGGCAATCCCGCTGGCTCACGCTGCGCGGTGTCTCTTGCGCGGCCGGTTTCCGAATTCACGCCTGCACGTCACGGTTGGCTGGCGTTGGTTCTGGGGCGGAGCGACGATCGCTCAGTTGCGCGCGCGGAGGCGACGGCCCGAGTTTCGGCCGGCGCCGACCCGTGCGGACGATCCGGCGGCGATCATCTTCACCAGCGGCAGCACCGGTCCGCCCAAAGGCGTGCTGTACCAGCACGGGACGTTCGATCGGCAGGTTGTCGAACTGCGCGACGTGTACGACATCCGCCCGGGCGAGTTGGATCTGCCCGGCTTTCCGCTGTTCGGGCTGTTCAACTGTGCGATGGGCGTCACCACGGTGCTGCCGGACATGGATCCGACGCGTCCGGCGCGGGTCGATCCGGCGTTGATCATCGAATCGATCCGCGACTGGAACATCACCCAGGCGTTCGGCTCACCCGCGTTCTGGAACGTCGTCGGCCGGCATTGCGAGCGGCATCGCATCCAGCTTCCGACGCTGCGCCGCGTGCTGTCGGCCGGCGCGCCGGTGCCGCTGCACGTGATGCAGCGGCTCAAAGCGGCGATTCCCGCCGATGGCGACGTCTACACGCCTTATGGCGCGACCGAAGCCCTGCCGGTCGCGTCGATCTCGGCGACCGAGGTGCTGGGCGAGACGGCGGCCCGCAGTCGCCAAGGCGCCGGCACGTGCGTGGGGCGGCGATTTCCAGGAATCGCTTGGCGCGTCATCCGCATCGACGACGGCCCGCTTCCGACGCTCGAGGCGGCGGAAACGTTGCCGCCCGGCCAGATCGGGGAACTGATTGTCTCGGGGCCTGTCGTGACGCCTCGTTATGTCACGCGCTGCGAGATGAACGCCTTGCACAAAATCGAGGACGGCCCCGCGTTCTGGCATCGCATGGGCGACGTAGGTTACCTGGACGAGCAGGATCGGTTCTGGTTCTGCGGACGCAAAGCGCAACGTGTCCGCACCGGGCAGGGCGAGTTGTACACGATCCCGTGTGAAGCCGTCTTCAACCAACATCCGCAGGTCTACCGCAGCGCGCTGGTGGGCGTCGGCCCGCCGGGCAACCAGCAGCCCGTGATCATCGTCGAAACGTGGCCCGACCAGCGGCCGCGCACGAAAACGGACCGCCAGACGTTGTACGACGCGCTGCGCAAGCTGGCCGAAGCGCATCCGCACACGCGCTCGATCGAGCGTTTCCTGGTTCATCCCGCGATGCCTGTGGATATCCGGCACAACGCCAAGATCTTCCGCGAGAAGTTGGCCGTCTGGGCAGCCGAACGCGTTCGCTGAACCAGATCGTTTGCCACGGAGAACGCCGCGGGCACAGAGGACGCAGGCGACGGACGTCGCGCCGCGGCGAACGCGCGACCCGCTGTCGCCGACCCGGCGCCAGCGATGGCGGCGCGGCGTGCGATGCACAAGAAAAGAAAAAGCCCGGCTGACCGCTCGCGGCGGCGCCGGGCTTTCGGCTCCCCCCCTGGGAACATCGTTGCAAGGGCAAGAATTCGGAGATCGGGCCGGCGCGCAACTCGACCGCGGCACTCACCGAGCTTCGGATTCGCCCGTGCTATCACGCCGTACGCGGCGGGCGGGCCGCAAGACGTCCAGAAAACGCCCTGCGCCAGCGGCCGCGTCGAACAGCCGCAGCAAACCGCCGCGGTAAACAGACTTCCGCGGATGGGATCCAGCAGTTTCTTCACTGGCTCGCACCCGCAGACTTGTTTATCGGTTGCGCAACGCTGCGACTTTGGAAAACCTTTTCGCGCACGGCGACCTTGACGTTTATGCCGTTTTTGCCGAAAGAAGCTCATCTCCGGACGGCAGAAAATCCGATTTCTTCTGGATGTTCCTCGCAGGCTCCAATCGAGAGGGAAGTGTCTGTGTCAAAGCATGATGAACGGAATGCGTTTCTGGCCATTCTGGCCCATCTCGGCTGGCCGGTGTTGCTCGGCGCGGCGTCGTGCAGCGTATTCTATGTGCTGATCTTCCGCGGGCCGCTGAACCTGCCGGCGATGCATCGCTATTTTGCCGGCCATCCCGTCTTGTTCATCGAAACCGGCATGTTCTTCGTCGGGCTGTCCGCGCTCGGTTTGAAGGCGTTCGAGGTTCTCGGCCAGTTCTGGGGCCTGCGAGCGGTTCGGCTTGACGATCCCCCCGCGGCCGGCCAGCGAGCCGAAGACGCCGGGCGTCTGATGGCGCAGCTCGACCAGTTGTCCAGCCTGGCCCGTCAGTCCTACCTGGGGCGCCGTCTGCGGGACATCTTGCTCGCCATTCAGCGCAAGGGCTCGGCTGACGGGTTGGACGACGATTTGAAATACCTGGCCGACCTGGATTCCGCCAAGCAGCAGGACAGCTACGGGCTGGTTCGGATCGTGATTTGGGCGACGCCGATGCTGGGCTTTCTCGGCACGGTCATCGGCATCACGCAAGCGCTCGGCGATTTGGATCCGCGCCAGTTGGCGACGGATATTCAACAAGCCATGCAGGGGCTGTTGGCCGGGTTGTATGTCGCCTTCGACACGACCGCGCTGGCCTTGTCCCTGTCCATGGTCTTGATGTTCATCCAGTTTCTGCTCGACCGCATCGAAAACCAGGCCCTGTCACTGACCGACACCCGCGCCAACGAGATGCTCGTGGGTCGCTTTCAGGCGGTCGGCGCCAGCCGCGATCCCTATCTCGCGTCCATCGAACGGATGAGCGCCCGCCTGATGCAGACGGCCGAGGATCTGGTGCATCGACAGGCCTCGGTGTGGGAACAGACGATCCAGGCGGCGCACGATCGCTGGTCTCAGCTCGTCCACACGGCCGGCGGCACGGTCCAGTCGGCCGTGCAGGGCGCGCTGGAAAGTTCGCTGCAACGCCACGCGACCGAGCTGGCCCAAGTCGAACGCGACGCGAGCGAACGCGCGGCGCGGCGCTGGGAGCAACTGCAGACGGCCCTGTCCGACAACGCGCGGGTCATGCGGTCGCAGCAAGAGGAGATGGCGAAACAGGCCGAGCTGCTGACCCAGGTCGTCAAGGCCACGGGCGACGTCGTGGGGCTGGAAAAGGCGCTGAACGACAACCTCCGCGAACTGTCCGGAGCCAGAAACTTCGAAGACACGGTGATGAGCCTGTCCGCCGCGATCCATCTGCTCAATGCGCGGCTGGGCAAGTCGCCGGATGACGCCCCGCAGGTCGCGCTCAAGAAGATCTCGCCCAAAGGCCGCGCCGCATGAGACGTGTTGCGTTTCGCAAACCTCAGACGAGCATGTCGCTGTTCCCCTTTCTGGCCGTGCTGATCTGCACGATGGGGGCGCTGATCGCGCTGTTGATCCTGGTCGTGCACCAGGCCCGTGCCCAGGCCAGCTCGGTGCTCGATCAGCGGCGCCAGGCGGACGCATCGGCGCAGGCGGGCGGGCATGACCCGGCGCAGGAGGTCGAGGATCTGCAATGGCAGCGAGACATCCTCGAACAGCAGCGGAGGAAATTGTCGCAAACGTTGGGCGATGGACGGCGCGAACTGGCGCATCTCGAAGAACACGTCCGCCGGCTCGAATCGCAGTGGAAGCGTCTGGCGGCCGAGGCCGCGGAGACCAAGCGTTCGCAGCAGGGCGACCTGCAGCAGGCGTCGACGGCCCGCGACGAGCTCGCCGCGTTGCAGGCCGAGATCGCCCGCCAACGGCAGCAGCTCGACCGCTTGCGGGAACAGCACGTCCAGCGCGCCCGTTCGTTCGCCATCGTGCCGTATCAAGGCGGCCATGGGACGCGTCGGCGTCCGATCTATATCGAATGTCGCGAGTCGGGGATCGTCATCCAACCCGAAGGCATCGCGTTCAGCCCGCAGGATTTCACCGGTCCGCTGGGTCCGGGCAACCCGCTCGACGCCGCCTTGCGGGCGATCCGCGAACATTGGCGACGGCTCGAAGGCGACGCCGGGCAGGGCGAACCTTATCCGTTGCTGGTCGTGCGGCCGGACGGGGCGGTTGCGTACAGCATGGCGCGAGCCGCCATGTCGGGGTGGGAAGACGAGTTCGGCTATGAATTGGTCGAGGCCGACATCGAACTGACCTACCCGCCGGGCGACCCCAGCTTGAAGCAGCTCTTGCAGGGCGCGATCCGAACCGCGCGAGACCGTCAAGCGGTCCTGGCGGCGGCCATGCCCAGCCGCTTTGATGCGCCGTCACCCGCGACGTTCGCCGCCACGGCCGACGAAGCGTGGGGCAGCATGACCGGAGATTCGCCCGCGGGCGCGGCGCGCGGAGCGTCGGCGTTCGGCTCGGGCGACGGCCGCGACGCGGCGACGGGCTATGGCGGCGGAGGTCGATCTCGCAGCACGGCCGACGGCGCACGTGACGGCGACAGCTCGATCGCCCGCGCCGCGCCACGGGCAACAGGCCTCGCCAAGACGCCGAGCGCGGGCGTCCAGCCTTCGGCGAGCGCTTCGGCCACCGCCGGCGCCCCCACCGCCACGGCTGGAGGCCAGACAGCGCCGTCCGGCTCTCCCGGCGCGGCGCCCGGCGCACCGGGCGCGGCGCCCCGCGCCCTGGCGGCGACCAAGGGCGCCGACTGGGCGCTGCCCAAGGACACGGGATCGGCGACCGGGATCACGCGGCCGATCACCGTGCTGTGTCACCCGGACCGTCTGGTGATCATGCCTGATCGACGAGATACTCACGATCCCCAGGTTATCCACCTGGACGGCGCCACGCGCGACGCCATGGAACCGTTTGTGTCGGCGATTTGGGCCCACATGGAACGGTGGGGGATGGCTGTCGCCGGCGGCTATTGGAAACCGACGCTCAAAATAACCGTGTACCCCGGCGCCGAAACCCGCTTCTGGGAACTGCAGGCCCTGATGGCCGGCAGCGGGATCGATGTGGAGCGGCGATAGAATGCGCGCGAAGAACAAACAATTCGACAACGCCCCGGGCCAGGATTCATTCCTGGATGTCGTGGCCAACCTGGTCGGCATCCTGATCATCCTGATCATGGTGATCGGCGCGCAGACGACCGACGCCATCGTCGATGCCCAGCCGGACATCGTTGAACCGACGCAAACCCGAGCGGACATCGACGCGGCGCGGGCGGCGGCAAGCGCCGTCGAAACCGATATCCACGACATCGACCGCAAGGTCAAACGCCAGCAATTGGAGGTCGCGTACCGCCGCAGCGAACGCGACAAAATGCTGCAGGTCGTGATGGTCGCCGAACGGCAGTTGGAGCAGGCGCGAGCGGGCTTGAACGAGCAACAGCAGCAACATCTCCAGGCGACGCGCGAGCTGCTGGCGGCGCGGACCGAACTCGAAGATCTGACCAACCGCCGGGCGGCGTTGGAGAACGAACGGCCCGCGCAGAACGTGATCGAGCATCTCCCCACACCGCTGGCCCAGACGGTGTTCGGCACGGAAGTGCATTTTCGTCTGCTCCGTGGTCGGCTGACCTACATTCCGTGGGACGCGTTGGTGGCCCAACTGAAAGACGATGCGCCGAAACAGGTCTACAAGCTGAAGAACGCCGCCCAGGTCACCGAAACGCTCGGTCCGATCGGCGGCTTTCGCTTGACGTATACGCTCCGTCGCGTGCAGCAAATTGTCGGGACGTCGGGAGGCACGGCCGTCCAACAGCGGGTCGAGCTGGATCGCTTTACGCTGCACGATGTCCGCGACGACCTCGGCGAACCGCTGGCCCAGGCGCTGGCGGACCATTCGCAACTGCGCGACGCGCTGCGCGGGGCGGATCCCAATCACACGACCGTGACCGTGTGGGTTTATCCGGACAGCTTTGCTCAATTCCGCGAGCTCAAGACCGAGCTGTTCAAACATGGCTTCCTGACGGCCGGTCGCCCGCTGCCCGAAGGGCATCCCATCGGCGGTTCGCCCAGCGGCTCGCGAAGCGCTTCTCAATAGCCGCGCGCGCGCCCGTCAGCCAATAGCCGCGCTGCTCGAGCCGGCGGATCCTCGGACCGATCCCGATCGTGACGGCCGCGCCGGCTGTGCGAAATGACGCGAGTTCCGCGTTGGTAGGACCGCGGCTGCTTTGCTTGGGCTTTCGCCCAGCCGAGTGACGATAACAGCAGCCGGGGTGTTGGATAGGATAATTGGGCGAACTGCGCGACTGGCGACGCGACCCGGGGCGGCGATGCGCGCGTCGGAGATGCCGGCAAGACACGGCCAGCTCCGCGAGGCGTTCTGACCACCCTTGATAGCATACGACGGCGGCGAAGCGCACACGAGCGAACAGACCGTCGCGTCCGCGATGCTTCGCCCTGGCGATCGCCCGCTGGCGATTGAATCAGATCTAGCCGCGCAGCCAGACGCGGTCAGGCTCGAACCTGCGAGGTGGGAATGGCCAAACAAACGTATCGTGTCGTAACTCGCGCCAGCGATGGCTCGTTGCGGATCCGCGACTTTGATTCGGAGGAACCGCTGCTGCGGATGCACCTCAAGGTCGGCATCGACGATTGCAGCACCGACCTGACGCTGCGGGGCAAACCGGTGTTTCGCGGCTTGATCGGCCCGTTTCCGGACGGCAAGGGCGTCGCCCGGTACGAGTCGCCTGATGTCTTCGAGACGCTGACCCGCGAGTGGAGTCGAGCGCAGTCCAAGCGTCGTCGCCGCCGTACGGCCGCGCAGATTGCCGCGGACGCGGCCGCGGCCGGACGCGGCATTCCCGCCCAGTGAGCCGGTCAGACAAGCTTGCGCCGGCTCGAGACGGCGCATTCGCGGGCGGACTTCGGTCCGCCCGCACAGCGCAGAATCGGACATCGGTCGCGTCGGCCTGACCCGAGCGCCATGCTGCGCGTCTGGGCGATTCGAAGCGTCTGACGCGATTGCGACGTCAAGGCGTGTAGCTCTTGAGAAAATGGTAGCCGTCGTTGCGGTGGTCGAAATCCCAATCGCTCAGACCGACGTTCAGCTTGACGTCCGTGTAGGTGTATTCTTCAAGCAAGACCGGCGGCCCTCCTTCCTTGTCCGGCCAATCGTAAGCCGAGTAATGGATGGGCAAGACCAGCTCGTCGTCGATCAGGATCCGTGCGGTCTTGTATTCTAGCGGCGGGCGCCGCGCGGTATGGGTCACCTGGATCACCGTGCAGGGACGCCCGTTCACCTTGGCGCCGCGAACCAGTCTCGTCTGACACATCTCATCGTTTAATTCTTGCTCGCCGTTTTCGATCAAGCGGCGCGTCAAGTTCAGTACGCCGATCTCGCTGATCGGATATCGCGTGTGTTGCATGGCCGCCGGGCTGTCGGGCATCAACGACGTCGTGATGTGCGCGAATCGCGTGCCCCCATTGCGCACGATGATTCGCCCTTCGTTGCGGCCCTCGACAAAAATCACCTCGCGTCCCCTGACCCGCTCGGGACTCAGAAATCGGACGTAGACGCTGAATGGTTGCAGCACGCGATCACCGTCCTTCTGCTCATGGCGGATCTTGACGAACATCGTTTCGTAGTCGATCAGCCGCCCATCCACGCGCTCCCGCCGTGTCAGTGTACAGGTATAGTCGTGAATGCTCTCCTGCATCCGTTTTTGGCCGTCATAAGCGATCTGCAACGCCGTGCGCAGCGGATCGTCGACCGAAGTCAAGTCGATGGCTCGCAGCGACGGAGCAAATGCCAGCCCTGCGTAAATCCAACAGCACGACAAGAGTAGAGGGCGGATCATGTATCTGCCAACCGAAAGTTTCTGTGCCTGACTGTGCGTCGGACAACCGGGACGAGCACAACAGATCGCGGCCTGGCGCGGCCGCGCTGGCGACGGCTGACGAAAGTATAGCTGACAAATAGGATACCGATGTGTTGGGCGGGTGGCCAGGTGATTTTTTGGCCTCATAGCACGACTTCATCAGGAATAGCTCGATAACTCCGCTTCGCGGAGCGCAAATGCTCTCCATTTGGCATATCGCTTGCACCTTGATGTTCTGGAAATTTCGTTGTGCCATTTTGGCAGACACGTGTTGGGCGGGCGCGGCGTGGCGCGCCCGAGTAGAAATTGGAGAGATTAGACCATGGCGAAGATGATTGCCTTTGATCAAGAGGCGCGTGAAGCGATCAAACGAGGCGTTTCGAAGCTGGCCAAGACCGTTCGCTCGACTTTGGGACCTGCCGGGCACAACGTCATTCTGCAGAAGAGCTTCGGTGCGCCGCTGGTGACCAAGGACGGCGTCACGGTGGCGAAGGAGATCGAACTCGAGGACGTCTACGAAAACATGGGCGCACGGATGGTGCGCGAAGTCGCCTCGAAGACCAACGATGTCGCGGGCGACGGCACGACGACGGCGACGGTCCTGGCCGATGCCATTTTCAGCGAAGGGCTGCGGGCGGTCGTGGCGGGCGTCAACCCGGTATACCTCAAGGCCGGGATTGACCGCGCCGTGGCCGATGTCTCGGCGCACCTCAAGGCCAAGAGCGCCAAGGTCAAGGGCCATAAAGAGATGGCCCAAGTCGCGACCATTGCCGGAAACAACGATCCGCACATCGGAGAGTTGGTCGCCGAGGCCATGGATCGCGTGGGCGGGGATGGCGTGGTGACGATCGAGGAGGGCAAGGCGACGGAGACCGAAGTCGAGTGGGTCGAGGGGATGCAATTCGACCAGGGCTATCTCTCGCCTTATTTCGCCACCAATTCGCCAACGATGGAGTGCGTCCTCGAGGACGCCTACGTGCTGATTCACGAAAAGAAGATCTCGCACGCCCGAGATTTGGTGCCGTTGCTCGAGAAGATCGCGCGCTCGGGCAAACCCCTGCTGATCGTCGCGGAAGAGGTCGACGGCGAGGCCTTGGCGACGCTGGTTGTGAACACCATTCGCGGTACGTTCAAATGCTGTGCGGTCAAAGCGCCGGCGTACGGCGATCGGCGCAAAGCCATGCTCGAAGACATCGCCATTTTGACTGGCGGCAGGGCGGTTTTCGAGAATCTGGGAGTCGCGCTCGACAGCATCGGTCTCGAGACGCTGGGCCGGGCCAAACGGGTGATCGTCGACAAGACCAGCACCACGATCGTCGAGGGCGCCGGCAAGGCAGCGGAAATCAAGGGTCGTATTGCGCAGATCGAGCAGGAACACGACAAATCGACCAGTGATTACGACCGCGAAAAGTTGCAGGAACGCAAGGCCAAGCTTGCCGGCGGCGTAGCCAAGATCTCGATCGGCGGGGCGACCGAGTCCGAGGTGAAGGAGAAGAAACTGCGGTTCGAAGACGCGTTGAACGCCACCCGCGCGGCCGTGCAAGAAGGCACGTTGCCCGGCGGAGGCGTCGCCTTGCTGCGGGCGGCCGCCGCATGCAAGCCGGACGGGTTGAACGAGGGCGAGCAAGCCGGCTACCGGATCATTCTCCGAGCCTGCCGTGCGCCCGCCACCTGGATCGCCGCGAACGCGGGCAAGGACGGTTCGTTGATCTGCGAACGGGCCGCCGCGGGCAAAGGCGGCTTCGGCTACAACGCGGCCACCGACCAGTTCGAGGACTTGAACGAAGCGGGCGTGATCGACCCGACGAAGGTCGTTCGCACAGCGCTCCAAAACGCGGCCAGCGTGGCCTCGCTGCTGCTGGCCAGCGACGCGCTGATCGCCGAAAAGCCGAAAGAGGACGGCTGAGCCCGCGGCGAAGGCAAGTGCCCGTCGCGGCAGCGCGACGGCGCACGGTGGGCTGGGGGCGCGCCAGATCGGAGGCTCGCCGCGCTGGCTCGCCGTGCTGGGGCGCCGGCGGCGCGACGATCGCGCCGCATGCCGCGATGAACCAAAAGCGAGTGCGGCCGCGACCAACGGACACGATGAAACGACCTGCGTCGAACCGCGCCCAAACCGGTCCGCAGGAACAGCTCGGTCAACGCGACATCGCCAAGGCGGAACGTCGGATGAAAGGCCATTTCATTCGATGGCCGCCTTGTTTCGTTTTTCGCCTCGACCCGCGCTCATAGGGCGTAGCCCGCACGGCAAAAGCGTTCAGGGACGCACGGATTGCCAGCCGTCGGCATCCCGCGTGATGGTCGGCAGGTGGGCGCCGACCGGCGTCGCCGCTTCCGTCACGGCCGGCTGCGGGGACCATTGGATCGGCGCGGCGGGCCAGCGAACGTTCAGCGGCAAGAGCCGCGCCGTGCGGCTGTCGGGATCATACAAACTGGGCGCCGCGGGAACTTGCGTCCTGGTCTTGCGCGCATCCGGATCCGGAACGGGCGACAGGGGCGCCGTGGGAGGCGTCGGTTGGGCGGACTGAGTTGGACCGAGCAACGGCGGCGCAGCGGGGGTGGCGCCGTAACCAGACGGCGGATAACTGCGATTTTCGGGAATCGGTTGCAGGCCTTGGGTTTCGTTGGGCGACAGTCGCGGGGCCACATCGGCCGGCTGAGTCCCCCCAGACGTCCCGTCGGGCGCCGCCTGGACAGGCGCTGTCGGCGCCGCGGGCGCGATCGCCGGCGGTGGAGACGGCGCGACGGAAGGCGCCCAGCCGGGTGAAGGCGTTGGCGTGGCCAACGGCACGGTAGGGCCCGGCGACGGCTGAGCGTTCAGACCGGGCGGGGCGGCATAGGCCGGCATCGCCTGGGCTGGTTCCGCCAGTGCGGATCCGGGCGGCGCGCCCGCGGCCGCGGGCGCCCCAGCCGCGGTCGGAGCGTAGATGCCGACGACTTGCGCTGGCACGGGCGGCGCCGGTCGAAACATGTCTCGCAGCGAGTCCAGGAATTTGCGTCCCGGTCCGTCGGCCGGGACGCGTTGCACCTGCCAGGTATATGTCGTGCAAGGCTGCATCGCCGTCGCGGGCCAACCGGTGGCCGGGTCGTAGGTGACGACCGGCCGATAGTTGGTGGTGGGCACGCGAACCCACGTCGTGCGATAGGCCGCTTGCGGGACCGGAGCCGGCGCAATGGCCACGGGTTGGACGTATGCGACGCCCGCCGCAGCCGGTGCTGGGGCTACGGCGGCGCCGCAGTTCGGGGCCGGCGCAACGCCGGCCGGGGCGGTATAATACGAGGGGCGCGAATCGCACGCGGGCGGAGGCGCGACGACCGGCGGCGCACTGCAGCTCGGCGCGGGCGCAGCATACACCGGCGCGGGCGCCGCGTACACGGGCGCCGGCGCCGGGTTGAACCACTGGCAGAACGGAGAGGTTCCGCTCCCCAGCGGCGCAGCAACGGCGCCCGGGGTGGCCCGCGGCCAGCCGCGAATCCAGTCGACGAGCGTATAACCCGCGGCTGGTTCGATCGGCAAAGTCGCCAAGACCAGCGCTGCGCAGCCGATCCGCACGATTGTCGCTGCTGGTTTTCGCATGGGCCTGTCTCCCGTTACGATTTCGTGTCCGCCCCCTCCGGGCCGCAGCGCCGGCCGCGTCGGAGGCGCGCCATCCCATGCTGTAGTCTAGGCCGCGAAAGAGGCGATCGCGGACAAAAGCGCTCGATTTTCGACGATCGCCGACCCACCGACACCCGCGCAAAGGGTTATCGCAAGGAGGCCAAAACACAAGAAGTGGTCGCGTTCCACGGCTCGCAACGGCAATGGCGATTATCCGGCTCGCCGCTTGCACCACTCGCCCACATCGCCCAACGCCGCGCGCCACGCGCAGCTCGTCCGGCCGGCTTCAACGGCCCGCTTCATACAGATCGTACAGCTCGAACAACACCTCGCGGACGTTTCCCCGATGCAATTCAAACAGGGCGTCGAGCGGCACGCCGGCCAACCACGCGGCGTCCCGGCCGCCCAGCAGGCGCTGCGCGATCCGCCGCGTCAGTTCGAGGCTGGACGGGGCATGCCAAAGCTGAGGCAGCCCATAGTCGCCGTGGGCAGTGACCAACAATCCCGCGCCCCGCTGTCGGCACAGACGCTTCAACCTGATACGTGTCCACCAGCCAAGTTGTTCATAACCGTCGACCACCATCTGGGTCTGACGCGTCCAGGCGATGCTCGGGACTCGCGGCCAGCCGTCGAACCAGGGCCGTTTCGGCTCGAACGCCGCTCGACGGCGAAACGCACGGAACTCGATAGCTCGTCCGGCGGCTCGCAGTCCCGGCAGCAAGGTCTGCACGAGCGTCGACTTGCCGCATCCATGCCCGCCCGTGATCTGCCCCCACCACGCGAACTCGCGCAACCGTGCCACGAGCGCCCCGACGTCGCCTCCGTCGGGGAACAGGTACTCGCGGGCGTCCGGCCGCAGATACCGCGTCGAGAAAGGATTTTCGTTGGAAAGTCGAGTTGAACGCATATCGCCAGATGTCGCCGTTGGTTCACACGCCGAGCGTCCGCGCGTTGCAGTCTAACGCGGCCTCGCGGTGATCGGCCGCAACCCAACACGCCGCTCGACCCCGGTGCAACGCCCGACGGACGCGATGGAGCGCATCGGTCCAATCCACGGTATGAGCTTGGCGGACCGGGCTCTGTCGCGGCCGAAGAAATGAGAAAACATGGTCTGAACATTCACGATGATCGCAGATTCATCGCGCCGCGGGGATCCGCGCACGACGAGCGTTTGGCCCCGCCCATCACGCGTGCCGCGACCAGCGAACTCGCACCAGATAGAACAAGGCCACGAAATCGTACAGGCTGTGCGTCAACGCCGGCGCCACGAGGCTTTCGGTCCAGATCATCAGCGCGCCGAAGTACAGCCCTGCACACGCGGCGAGAATCGCGTAGGTGACGGACAGAAAATGAGCCGCGCCGAACAAGGCCGACGCGGCGATCAACGCGATCAGCGCGCCCCAGGGCGGACCCCACCAGGCCTGGAAAGCTTGTTGCGCCAGGCCTCGAAACAACATCTCTTCGCCGATCCCCGCCGCCAGCGACACGGCCGCCAGTTCACCGACGCTGCATTCCCGGAACAAAGGCTTCACCGTTCGTTCGAGGTCGCACTGGAGACCAGCTAATGGCCCGACTGGAAAGCGATCCATCAGCCACAACCCCACCAACAGCGGGGCGGTGGCCCCCAGGCCGCTCAGCACGGCGGGCTGCACAGCCTGCCACGACACGGCGGCGCGGTCGATCCCGGGAATCGGCCAGATGTCCCATACCCAACCCAGCAGCAAGGCGAGCAGTCCCAACCCGCCTTCGAAGGCCACGGCAATCGCAGCCATGTTCGCGCGCGGCGCGCGTTCTTCCGGCTCGCATCCGTCCGGCCTGCGGTCGTCCTCGCTCACTGGACCTCCCGAAATCTTTTCAGATCCTCGCGCCGCGCGACGACGATCATCAATTGGTCGGCGCCAAACGCAAAATCGGGGTCGGGAAACAGCGACAGCTTTCCCGTCAGCACGTCCTTGACGCCGATCACGGACAGGTTGAACAGGCGTCGCAAGTCGGTCTCGCGCAGCGTGCGTCCCATCATCGAATCGGGAATGGCGATTTCCACAAAGCTGTATTCTGGATCGATGGGCATATAGTCGAGTACGTTTGGCCAGGTCATTCGATCGGCCAGCGAGACGGCGATTTCGCTCTCGGGAAACACGACGCGATAGACCCCCAGCGCTTCGAGGATTCGCGCATGATCGTGGCTCAATCCCTTGACGATGATCCGTTTTGCGCCCAGCTCGCGGCAATGCAGCGTCGCCAACACCGACGGCGTGATGTTCTGGTGCTCGCCCAGGCTGATGAACACGGCCTCGCTGGTTTCCAACGACAACTCGGCCAGCGTCTCGTGCGCGGCCACGTCGCCGATGACCGCCTCGTAGAGAACATCCTTTAACGCTTCGACCCGATCCCGGTTGGCGTCCACGCCCGTCACGCGGCAACCGTTCTTGCTGAGCCGTTCCGCGAGCGCTGATCCGAACGACCCGAGCCCCAGAACCACGAACGATTTCTTCTGCGCCATGAACCTACCCAATCAGCGGTGCTTCGGTCGCGTATTCTACCGCCTGTCGTCGTTCGCTGCGAGACAATGCGACGAATGCGGAGACAGGCCCCACGCGGCCCAGAAACATGAGAAAGATGATGATGGCCTGGGCGGCGCCGTTCAGGCGCGGCGTGATTCCCGTGCTCAGGCCGACCGTCCCGAGCGCCGAGATCACCTCGAACGCCTTGTCCATAAAGTCCCCGGCCGCGGTCTCGACGCCGACCGGCTCGCTGGGGGCGACGACCAGCAGAATGGTCAGCATCAAGATGGCCACGGTCGTAAAGCCGAAGGCCGTCGCGATCGCCCGCGCCACGGCCGCCTCGGGAATCGTCCGCCGCCCGATGTTGATCTGCCTTCGGCCGCGAAAACTGGTCCAGAACCGCAGCGTCAGGACGGCCAAGGTCGAGACTTTGAACCCGCCGCCGGTGGAGCACGGCCCCGCTCCGACCGCCATCAGAAGAATCGTCAGAAACAGCGTCGCGCTGCTGAGCGATCCCACGTCGATGGTGTTGAAGCCGGCGGTCCGGCAGGTGGTCGAATGAAAGCCCGCGACCAACAGACGGCGCAGCAGCGGCATCCCGCGGAGCGCGCCGTCCCACTCGAGGATCAAGAACATGCCCGCGCCCAGCGCCAGCAGGATCGCCGTGCCGCTCAACACCAGCTTGCTGTGCAGGGACAAGACGTTCCACCGCTCGCGCCAGGCGTCGTGCCAGTTGCGGTTCAAATCGATGAGCACCGGATAGCCGATCCCGCCGCTGATGATCAGGCCCATCACGGTCAGATTCACGAGCGGATCGCCTTGATAGCGAACCAGATTGTCGTCGTGCAGCGCGAAACCCGCGTTACAGAAGGCCGAGACCGTATGAAACACGGCGTGCCATGCGGCCTGGGCCGGCGGGGCGTCGAACAGGAACCGAATGAACAGCAGGCTGGCTCCCACGAGCTCGAACGTCAGCGTCAGGCGAAGCACGCGCTGCAACACCCAGCGCAGGTCCAGGCTCTCGTCCGTTCCCAAGGTCTGCGTGACGACCGCCCGTTGACGCAGCCCTTGACGACCGCCCAGTTGAAAAGCCAGGAACGTGGTGACGGTCATGATCCCCACGCCTCCGACCTGGATCAGGACCAAGATCACCGCTTGTCCAAACCACGAGCAATCGCTGCCGACCGAGCGAACCGACAGGCCGGTGACACACGTGGCGCTGGTCGCCGTGAATGCCGCGTCCAACGCCGTGATCGGCCGCTGGGGATCGGCGGCTGACCAGGGCAGCGTCAGCAGCAACGCGCCGATGGTGATCGTGGCCGCATACCAGGCGACCGAGACGCGGGCCGGATGCTGTTGGATCGAGCCGATGAATTGGACCATAGATCGATAGTCAGCCGATCTTGCGCTCAGCAATTAAACCGGGTACGAAAAGAAGAACCGCAAGCACGGGGCAGCGAACGCGGGCGCAGCGACAGCAGACGCAACGACGGCAGAGGCAGCGACTGCCGAGGCAGCGACGCAGACTCGGCGAACGCATCCGCGACCGGCCTCGTTGGGACAGACGCTCGGACGCGAGTGCGCGACTGTGGGCGCTGGGACGCAAGCGACAATCGCTGCGGGTGCGACCCAAATTGTGTCAGTGCTAGCACTAAACCATTCGGCTGCTAGCACTTAGGAAATAGAAAACTTCGCTTATTGATCTTTTCGGGAAAGGCGGTTTCCGACCATGTTGTGGCTTTTTCGCCCGGCCACAATAAGGAGAAGGAAACCGCCATGAAAGTTTGTCTGCAAAAAAGGAGGTCCGGAGATTGGTTCCCCAGCCACGATAGTGGATGAACTTCGCACTGCCACAGAGGTTTGTCAAGAGGGGTAGGAACAACGGCTGAGACAGAATCCCGGCGCCTTTCGCCGAGTCGAACGGGAAATCAAGCGGCATTTCGATCGAGGCGCTGATCAGTTCACCGCAGCTGTTTTGGCTCGCGTCACGCAAGGTCCGGAAATGGAACATCACGTGCGCCAGGTGCGACAGGAAGCAGCCGTTGGTTTGCGTTCCCCGCAACGGCGATCGCGACGGGTGCGGCTATTATCCGGGCTGGTGCTGTTCGTGACCACCCTCTACTGCCCGCCGAAATCGGCGGGCCGGAAACGGGGGCAGGCCACGCAGCAAGTGGCCGGCCTGTTTCCCGAACTGACCGCGTTGGGCATCGCCAACGGCAGCAGCGCGGCCCTTCAAGCTACGGTGGCGCGGATTGTGGCCCTCAGCCCTTCGATCGACGTGGCGCGGAAGGAACTGCGGCGGCAGGGGCTGAAACTGGACAAGAAGACGGTTCGCCGACTGGCC
>JAVYAJ010000417.1:0-18485 GCA_032229885.1 Candidatus Anammoximicrobium sp.
AACCGTTCAGGGAATGCGTCCCTAATTAAAGCGGAACGGCGCAAGCCGTCCGGCCCTTCGCGGTAGGTAGGTTCTTCGTAGCGGACCAATTGGATCGACCGCCAGCAGACTCACCGGAGGGCTTGCGCCCCTTCTGCTTCAATTTTTGCGCCCTCCCGCTTCGATCCTTGCGCCCCTTGCGCTTCAATTCTCGGTGACCGTTCTCCAAGGCTCGCTTGTCCTGCAACGCAGGTTGGCGCCATTAGGCTGGCGGGACAAACCGTGAACGACCGCAAATCGCCACGCCTTCCCCGTAAACGATCGGACAACAAAGGATCGAACGATCCTTACCATGATGTCGTGCCCAGACCGTTCTTCTGGCAATCTGGGACGAGTTCACGGTCGATGTCCCCTCAATCCTGAATTCTGCCACGGGTTGCGGCGGGTCTGCGCGGTTTTGCTGGGGATTCCAGCCGCCTTGTGCCGATCTAGTTTCCAGAATTGTCCACTCGTCCTGGCGGTGCTGCCCACTCGCGCCCGCCGATGGCCTGTTTACCCCGTTGGTTCCGCCATGCAAGTTCACACCTCGCGTTTCGACGTGGTCGAGATTCAACCCGAAGACATTCTGCTGTTCTCCCGGGGCCTGATCGGCTTCGAGTCGCACCAGCATTGGGTGCTGTTGGCTGATGCCGACAATTCCGGCGTCGCTTGGCTGCAGAGCCTGAACGATCCCGCGGTCGCGGTGCCGGTTGTCAGCCCGCGGCGGTACGTGCCCGATTACCGCGTGCTGATCCAGCGCACCCAGCTCACGCCGCTCGAACTGGCGGTGATGCACGAAGCTTTCGTGCTGGTGCCGCTGGGCCGCAACGAGTCGGGGCTGACCCTGAATCTGCGCGCGCCGCTGATCGTGAACCTGAGCCGCCGCATCGGCCGGCAAGTTGTGACCAGCGACGAACAACCGCTACAACTCGCCCTGCCAAAACTGTCGGCGCCGTTGCGCAAAATCGCCTAACTCACCGGCGATCCCACAATATCCCGCCACAATGGCCACACGAAATCGAGCCGCTTCGAAAACGTCGCCGATACTTGCAGTGAGTCGATGCTCGGCGGGCGGCCTCCGCTGGACGCCTGTACCGCCCCGCCGAAAGACAGCGGAAAGCTTTTGAACAGCATGAGGAGCCAACGATGTTGGTGTTGTCGAGACATCGCGACGAGAGCATTATTATTGGGGATGATGTTGTTGTCACAATCGTAGATATTCGCGGCGACAAGGTACGGCTGGGAATCCAGGCTCCGCAGGACGTCACGGTCCATCGCCAGGAAGTATACGACGCGATCAAGCGCGAGAACGAGAAGGCGGCCAGCCTCCAGCCCGCGGATACGCGCGACATCGGGTCCACCGCTGCGCGCCGCGTTCCCTGACGAACTGCCCGCCGCTTGTGTCGTAGCGAACCGGAATGCGTAGCACCGCAGAAAACCGGCGTCTGCGCCCCGTCGCCACCAGGCCGGCGAGTGTGCTGGCCGCCGCGCAAGCTGGAGACTGGGTTCGGACAGAAGCTCAGGGCGTCGCTGCGGGGAATCGTTTCCCAGCTTGTCTCGCGAGCAGACCGCCCAGCCGCCTCGGCGACACCCTGCGACAGCGGCCGCTGCCGACGCGGCTCATGCCTTGCCCGGTGGTCGGTCGATGCCCGCGCGGTTGGCGGCGCGAAGTTGGTCGAGCAACCGCGTCATGTCCGGCGGAAGCGGCGAACGAAACTCGAGTTTGCGTCCGGTCGTGGGATGCGCGAACCCCAATTCCGCGGCATGGAGCGCGTGCCGCTGCGCACCGCTCTGGTCCGGCGTGACCGCCCCGTGCCGAGTTCGCACGTAAACCTTTTCCCCGCACACCATGTGGCCAGCCTCGGCCAAGTGGATGCGAATCTGATGAGTTCGCCCGGTTTCCAGGCGGCATTCCACGAGCGTATAGCCCTTCAGATGCTCCAAGGGCCGGACATGGGTCACTGCCCGCTGCCCCTTTTCGGTCTGCGGTCCGCTGCCCCGCAGTCCGTCGCCTCGATCACGAACCAGGTTGGACGCGATCGTCTGAGCTGCGACGCGCCCCTGGGCGATGGCCACGTACGCGCGTGTCACGTCGTGCTGGCGAAACATCTGGACCAGCCGCCGCTCGGCCTCGGCGGTGCGGGCAAAGACGATCAAGCCGCTGGTGTCTCGATCCAGCCGGTGGACTGCACGGAGCGATGGCGGCTCGGGTCGCCGACCTCGCGTCGCCCGCCCGGCATGTTTGACGCGACGCGCCAGAATCTGCCTCAGCAGTTCATCGAGCGTCGGTTGAAACTGCCGTCGCCGCGCGGGCCAGTGCTGTTCCTCTGAATGGCGTAATGTCGTCACCCCGGCAGGTTTCTCGACGACGATCAGGTCGGCGTCCAGGTACACGATCTGCACGTCGCTGGCCTGGATGGGCGCCGCGCGCGGTTCTCGCCAGACCTTGACGACGTCGCCCGCATTCAGCGGCCGCGCTTCGTCGGTGCACAGATTTCCATTGATTTGCACGTGCCGTTGCTGGATCAAGTGGCGGACTCGCGACCACGAATCCGTGGGCCGCCACTGGCGCAGCGCGGCGTTCAGCCGATGGCCGGCCAGTTCCTCAGGAACGTGATAATTGTGGAACAGCGGCGTAGACATCGACCTTTGCGCGGGTACGAGAAGCAGTGCGGTCGCCGTCGACCGCACCGTCGGGCGTGGCGGCTCTCCGTCCGTGACAGAATGACGCATCCGACGGCCGACTGCAAGGCCAGGCCGCGCGATTTACGCGGTTCCGACCCGATTTGAGGCGAGCCGATTGATCCGAGACGCGCCGAATGCTACCTTGACGGTATCTTTCACCCGGGATTTGTGGACCCGTTCCCGCCCGCAGGACGGACTAGTGATCCTATTCAAAGGAGCAATCCGATGGCGACCGTATTGTCGGAGACTCGCGATGGGGTGATGATCGTCCGGTTCGTGGATCCTGAGCTGACTGATCAAGTCCGCATTCGCCAAATCGGCGGCGAATTGATCGCCCTCGCGATGCGACCTGGCGTCAAGCAGATGCTGCTGAACTTCGATGGCGTCGCGTTCATGACGTCCCCCATGCTCGGCCAGTTGGCGGTTCTGTCCAAGCGGTGCACGGCCCAGCACGTCAGCCTGAAGATGTGCGAGGTCGCGGCGGCGATTCGCGAGGTGCTGCGAATCGTCCGTTTGGACACGCTGGCGGAGATCTTGGAAGACGAGCGCGCAGCGCTGGCGGCCCTGCGCCGCGAGCGCCGTCACAAAGCCGCGGAAGCAGGCCAGACAGTCGGCTCGGAACTCGAACCGGCCGACACCTATCGTTCCGCGGCCGCCCAGGGAGACGCTCAGGCCCAGTATCAACTGGCTCGCTGTCACGAGGCCGGGTTTGGCGTCGAGGAAGACTTTGCGGAAGGACAGAAATGGTATGAACGAGCCGCCGCCCAGGGCCACGCCGGCAGCCAATTCGCCCTGGCCACGTGGTACGCCTACGGGATCCACGTGGACCAGGATTACGACGAAGCGGTGAACTGGTATCGACGGGCCGCGGATCAGGGCCACGCGGACGCGCAATATGCGATGGGAATGAACTACGCCTACGGTCTCGGGGTGCCGGCCGATCTCGGTGAGGCCGACGCGTGGTATCGCAAAGCCGCGGAACGAGGACACGCCAAAGCACGCGAGGCACTTGCCAAATTGGAGTCCGAGCGAGCTAGATGACGGACAATCCGATCGACGCTTCACGCCAGTCGGATGCCTCCGCTCGTTCGGTGTTGCCTCATGTTTGTGATGTGGATGCCGTCCAGGCAATCGGTGATCGCACTTGCGGCTCGGCCGATGCGAACGGGCAACCACGCCATAAGTTCGGTCGAAGTAGACTGGACTCGGGTCGAAACAGAACATGGTCGGATGGACTTCAGTCCGCGTTTGCCCCGTAGGGCGCGAGGTTCGCGCGGTCATTCTCATCCAGGCACGGTAGAATAGCGTGTTGGCGGCAAGCCTGGCGGGCTGATTTCCGTTGCTGGGCGACACGGATGACGCGCGTCGTGTGCCCGCGACGTAATCGGGCCGAGCAGGCCGACCTGCACCCAACGAAGGTTTTTCCTCATGGCTGCGCGATGGTTTTGTCTGATCGATCAACAGCAATACGGACCTTTTTCGGGCGTCCAGATCCAACAGTTGGCCCAACAGGGCCAGCTTCGGCCCGCTGACTTTGTGCGCACCGAAACCGACAGCAACTGGACATCGGCGGCCGACCTTCCCGGTTTGTTTCCGGCCGTTGTCCCGACGGTCGGCCCTGCCGCGGCGCAGACGCCCGTGACGGCCGCGGCATCGCCGACGGCGCGTGCCCGATCGCCAAACCCGCAGCCAGCCGCCGTCAAGCCTTCGACCGCGCGATCGACGTCCGCCCCGCCAGCGGTCGCGCCGTCCGCGCCGTCGCAACCAACAGCCAAGCGCGCCGTACCGACCGCGGCGACGCCAGTCGCAAATCCCGCGGCCACGGCGCCGACACGTTCGTCGCCTTCGGTCCCATCCGCTGCGCCCGTCGCAACGCCGGTCGCCGCGCCCGTCGCCGCGCCGATGGCGACACCGATCGCCGCACCGATCGCCGCGCCCCTCGCGGTCCCCGTGACGGGCGCCGTGGCGCCAGCCGGCGGCGGTGCACCGCCCGGGGCAACCGCCGCCGGCACGGCTCGCGCGCGCCCGGCGACTGCTGCCCGTCCCATCGCGTTGAACCCCCAACCTCTCGCCGCAGCGCCGGTCGGAACGGCTCGCACGGCGCCCGAGAACCAAGCCCCCGCGTATGCGGCTGAAAAAACAAACGCTAGCTCGAATCGGCTTGTCGTCGGGTTGGCAGCGACCGTGGTCGGCTTGGTCCTGATCGCCGTCGTACTGCTCGTTTACAATTCAGGCAAGAACGCGGACCGCGCCCAGCGGCGCGATGCGACGGCGGCCGGCGGCGAACTGGGCGATCCCGAGATCGAGGCCCCGGCCGTGATCGCTCCGGCGGACGAGACGGTCGAGATCGCCGACCCCTCGCCAGATCCGGACGTGATCGCGCCCGACGAGCAGAGCCCGAAGAAGACGGCCAACCTGAGCCAGGTCGGCCGCTGGCTGGTCGCCGGAAGGCAAAAGGGAGGCCTCAAAGACATCGTCCGCATGGCCGTCGGCAATGTGTGGCGCGAATCGACGCCCGACCAGCGGCAGATCGTCACGGTCGAGGTTCAAGTCACCAACCTGTCGAAAAACGATCCGCTGGATTTCACCGGGTGGCGGCCGGACGTTCAGCCGGACGAGACGCTGCGGGCGATTCTCGCCGACGACCAGGACACACTGTTGCCGCCGGCCCCGCCCGCCGCTCGACAGCGACCGGCGGCTCGACGGCGCATTGACCCCGGCCAGACCGAGACCGAGGAACTGCGCTTCGTCATGCCGACGGGCGAGGCAAAGGAATACCGCCTGGCGCTCCCCTACGGCGCCGTTGGCCAGACGGGACAGATCGGCTTTGAATTGCCCGCGGTGATGCTCAAGGACCGTTCGAGCGACGACGACAGCGCCGCCGCCACCGCGGCCAGCGCCAGGCCGTCGTCGGAGCCCGAGCCGGCCGCGACCATGCTGGAGACTGACCGCCGCCCGCCGACGCCGCCCGAATCGAAGACGGCTGACCAAGGCGCCAGCGCGAACCAAGACACGCGGGAACCGTCCGGCGCGATGGACGCCCAACCGCCGGAACCAGCCGCCAACACGGCCCAACCAATGGACGGCACGCCCGAAAACATTCCCGATATCCGCAAGCTGATCAACGAAAGCTAGGAGGGAGACGCGCAGCAGGTGGCAAACGCCGCAACGAGTCGCTTCGTCGCCGTGCCGCGTTGGGTGCCTAGCAATCCAAGGAGGCTTGTGGAGCAACGTCTTTTTCGCAACAGGCGAGGATCATGTCCGCGAGCTTTGACCCGTACTACGAATGGCTCAGTATCCCGCCCAAGGATCAGCCGCCCAATCACTATCGATTATTGGGAATCGAGCTGTTCGAGAGCAATCGCCGTGTCATCGCGGCGGCCGCAAATCGGCAGATGAGCTTCATCAAGGAGTATCAGGCGGGTGAACACTCGGAGATCACGCAACAGATCCTTAACGAACTGTCCGCTGCGCGATTGTGCCTGCTTAACACCGACAAGAAAGCCGCGTATGACGCGCGACTGCGCGATACGCTGAAATCGAACACGCGTGCCGCACGTCCGCCGGCGCGGTCTCGCCAACGCGCTGCTGACCCTGCCGCCGGCCAATCGGCGTCCAAGCCGTCATCGCCGAAGTCACTTCGCGTTCCGATGGCCTTTCCCGTCGGATCCGACGAGATTCTTCCGCCGGCTGCACTCGACGGAAGACACGCGGCCGAGGCGAACGCCCTGGTCCGTCCATCTGCCCAGTTCGGCACTCCGGCCGCCACAACGCTGCCCGATCGACACTCGGGAGCACCGGTCGATCTCGGGTCGTTGGACGATTCCGATTCCGCGTTGCTGCGGAACGATACGCTATGGGATACGGACGCTCGCCTCGAGCCGACATGCGCGGGCCAGACCGACCGGGCGGCGCACGCGGGCTTTGCCGTTGAATCACTAAGCATCGTGGTCATAGCAAGCGCAGCGGGGCTTGCGATCGTCGCCGTGCTGTCGCTTGTGCTGTGGGCAGGCTTTGGTAACCGCACGCTTGGACGCGGCAACGCGTCGCCAAGCGTGGTGCCAGAGCGGCTGGAAGGCTTGCCTACGGTCGAGTCAGAAGACGTATCGGCGCATTCAACAGCGTCCGGGAAACGAGACGCGGAACCGGAGATCTCGCCCGCCGCCGCGGAACGCGATCTTCTGACGGGCCGTGCTGCCCCGCCTCTGGACCCGCCCGTTAAGCCTATCGATGGGGCCGATGACCGTTTGTCGCCATCGGAGGGCCAATCACAGCCAGATGTGTCGTTCGACGCACCGGAAACCCCGAATACAAGCGGCATCATCCAGCCGGCTTCAGCCCGACCGATGTCGGAGCAACAACCTTCCGCCGCGGCGTCGGACGAGAAACATCGCCCGGCCGTCCCGGACGAGGGCGCACAGCGCGCTTCGCAAGCGCTGGCGCGTCAAATCTACGCCGATCGCTTTCGCGAAGCGCAGACGGCTGACGACAAGACGGCCTTGGCCAAAGACATGTTCGAGGCAGCGGTCAACTTGCCGCCCGGAGGGGCCGATCAATATATGACGCTGAAGATCGCCCGAGACGTCGCCGCAGCCTCCGGAGATGCCCGGACCGCGCTACGCGTCACCGAAGCGATGATAGAACGATTCGACATCGACGCCATCGCAATGCGTTTCGAGCTGCTGATGCTGATGGCCGAGCGAACGAGTGATGTTGCCCAAATCGAAACGATCGCTCAGACAGCCCTGGAGCTCGTGGACGGACTGGTCGGTAGGAACCAACACGACCTGGCTCTGCAGATCTGTGAGGCCGGCAAAATGGCGGCCCAGCGCGCCAAGCTGAGCAATTTGTCGGGACGCTTAGATCATGCGGAGACCGAGGTGCTCGAGCGTCAGAGGCAATTCGATGCTTATCAGCAGGCACTCGATGTCCTGGAAGTCAACCCGAGCGATCCATCCGCAAACCGTACGGCCGGGTTATACCTGTGCTTCACTTCGGGTGATTGGCAAGGCGGTATCTCGCTCCTGTCCGCTGGAAACACGCCTGAGTTTCGCCAGGTGACTGCGCTCGAACAGCAGGTGGCCGACTCGAGCGAAAAACAGATTGCGACCGGCGATGCCTGGTGGTCATTGGCGGACCGTTTTGATGGCGCGCAACGAGACGCCTGTTTGCGTCGCGCCGCATTCTGGTACGAACAAGCAATCCACGACCTGCCCGCCGGGCTGGCTAGACTGAAAGTCGAACAGCGTCTGGCGACTCTATCGCCGTCCAACGATTCCGTCACCATGTCTTCGGACAATAGGTCAGAGGGGTCGGGCGAGCCGACCGAAGAGCGGCCCGAAAAGGTGGCTGGGCTGGTTCGCGAGGCACAAGGCCTGATCGATCGCCAGCACGATCGCGAGAACATCGAGGCCCGCAGGATCTTGTTGCGGATCAACCAGACCGACGACGGCAACACGCAAGCCAATTTTTACCTGGGCCTGCTGGCGGCGACCATAGAACGTAATCACAGCGACGCACGCAGGCATTTTCTTCGAGTCCTTCGTTCCTGTCCACAAGATGTGGCGTGCCTGAACAACTTAGCGCTCGTATCGCTCCAGTTGCGAGAGATCGATCAAGCCGTGGCCTATTGGCAAAAGACGGCCGAGCTGACGACTGAGCCGGAAGTAGCCCACAACGTACAGTTGTTGTTTCGGCTTGCGGATCGCAATCGGCTCAAAGTGTCCCCACAATCCCGCGAGAGACTGATTCGCAGCCTGGACGTCGCCAAGCCGGCCGACTTCCGAATGGAAAGGGAAACCGGAACGCGTCGACGCTCACCTACTTTCAACGGCTGGATGTACATGGATTATGCCGGCCAATCCGCCGTTTCCGAACCATGGGGCTGGCCGAGGTTGGCCGACCGGACGTGTCTCTACTGCAATGGGGTAGGTACGGTCAAGTGCCCGGTGAGCGCTTGTAGCCGTGGCCGAATTCGCACGACCGTTTACGACACGATTCGGCTGTTCAATGGGCACGTCGTTAAGAAGCCACGCGTGATTGTCGATGAATGCACGAACTGTCGCGGGACAGGGAGGGTTCCTTGCCATTTTTGTCGCGACGGGATTGATCGGGGCCTCTAATCCAAAGTCCCTTTGTCGCGCCGCATGGGTTTGCCACGTCTTGTACAGTCTTCGGGTACGGGTTCTCTGCGCCATGCGCGGCGCGCATCTTGCACACTCGTTTACACTCGTTATGCACGATTTGGTTGCGGCCCTCGCCCCCTACTAGACCCCTGCGCAAATGGAGCGCGGTGCGTCGTTTTCTGCCGCAAACGATGCCCACTTCATCGCGATCCGTCGAAGCCGCCCGTCGCCTGCACACGAGCGGCCGCAGGCCGAATCGCTGGGCGCGCGGCCATGCGGTTCAAATCACCAGAATCCCATACGTCCGCAGCGGCGGCAGCTCGATGGACTGGCCGTCCGGCCGATCGGCGACCGTCAGTTGCTGCGGCGGGCCGTCCAGATCGAGCCAGCGCGCGGACGAGCCCGCTTTCCAGGCTGATCCGAGTTCGAGGCGCAGGCCTTCCGCAACCTGCGGTGTGGCGTAGTTGACCGCATGGACCACGAGCCCGCCTCGCTCGGCGTGGTACGCGCTGATCGCGACCGTGTCCGCGCCGCGCAGCCGCACCGCGGTCCTGCCGTCCAGCGCCGTCTCGACCGCCCGGCACAGCTTTTGGCCGCCGCGAGGCAGCGGAACGCGGATCTCGTAACCGCCCTTGGCCGCCGACAGGACGGCGTCATCCTCGACGCGCACGACCCGATCCCCGTCCAGGTCTGTCAACCCGCCCGCGCCGCGCAGGCGGCCGTTTTCGTTCATCTGGCCGTTGGCGCCGGCGATGACCAACCCTCCGCCGTGCGTCACAAAATCGCGGATCGCCCGACATTCGTCGTCGCTCAAGTGCGATTGGCCGGCCAGAACGAGCACGTCGTGTTCTTTCAGCCGGCCCAGATCGTCGCCAAACAGGGTCTCCCAGGCGAAGCCGTTGCGGATAAGCGCTTCCTCGGCGCCCAACACCCGCGCCCACGAACCGCGCGTGTCGAATGCCAGCGAGGCGAATGTCCGCAGCACGGCCACGTTGCGAATGGGGCGCGTCGCGTTGGTCAAATCGGCGTGCGCATGAACGAATCGCAGCGACCGCGCCAACGCCTCGCGCAACTCGGGACGGTCGATCCGCATCCGGTCTCCGTCGCCCAGTGGCCGCAGCGCCCAGTTGGTCCCGGGCACACCCCCGTTTGCCGCGGCCTCTGCGATTTGCAGGCTGATCTCCTCGGCCGTCTCCGGCAGCTCGGCGAGGCCCGCGCGTCCGCGTCGCCAGGTCGTCGAAACCACGCGATATCCGAGTGCGCGAGCCTGTTTATAGGCGCGGATCTGCGAGATCATCGCGCCATCGACCATGCCTGGAAAGTTCCCGTTCTCGGCGAACATCAAGTCTAGATGCTGCCCCACGGTGGGCGCCCAGACGCTGATCCGGTACGGCGCGTCGAACGATCGCGGATGCCCCGGATTGCCCAGCAGGATCGCCGCCGGACGAATGCCGCGGGCATACGCCGTGAGGTCGCGGTGATAGTCGCCCAGCGCCTCGCAGCGATACCGGACCCACTGTTGGACCAGCGGGTCGTTGATCCAAGTCGGCGATTGTGTCGGCGGCGGACGGATCTGATCGAACGATGGCAAGCCGAAATGTTCTTGCGGGTCGGGAAAGCGGGCGGTCAGCCATCGGCGGAATTCCGCGGTGCAGCGCGAGCAGTAGCAGGGCTCGGCATAGTCGTTGTCAAAGTGCAAACCGTCCAGCCCGATGTCTTCCAGCCCGACGCGGATAACTCGTTTCAAGTACCGTCGAAACTCGTCGCTCTGGATGCACGGCGCCCAACGATAGTAGGCGCTGCTCCAGGTCCGCGGCTGGCCGGCTTCGTCGCGCTGCACCCACGACTCGGCGTCCGGCTGCTCGACCAGGAACGCCTCGTAGTACAGGGACCGCGACTGGCAGTACCCGAGCACGCGAACGCCGTGCCGATGGGCGCATTGCACGAGGCTGCGCGTCCGTTGCTGGGCGTCGCGCTCGTGCGCCAGCCCAAACCCCTTGAAAAAATGCGTGACGATCAGGTTGACGCCCAGCCCGGCCATCGTGGCCACGAGTTCTTCCGAGTGAAGCCGGTCGTACCAGTCGGTCAACCAGGTCGCCGACGCATCGACCGCGCCCACGTTGCCGCCCGTCCGTCGATAATGCTCCAGCGGTTCCCATCCCCACCAGGCCCAACAACGGGGCGCTGCCGTCGTCGCCGCTCGCGGCTCGACCGCGCCGCTGCCCTCGATCGCCTCCGCGGCCCACGTCCAACGGGCACTCGGCAGAAGCGGCACAATCGACGTCGCGCTCAGCGTCCCCAGAAAATCTCGTCGATGCATCGGCGGCCTCCTCTGGCTGTCGTCTACCTCGCGTGGCAACGGCGTCGGTTCCTGGCGTGAAAACGGTCGCATCTCTGGCAGTCACAACAGTCGCGTCTTGCGCAGCCCCGATGCCCATGGTCCATGCCGCCATTCTAACGCTCAAAGCCGACTTGTTGGCAGCCCCGGCGAATATCGCCCCGGTTGAGCGCCCCCCCATGCGCGGCATTCAACGTAGTGGTGGCTTTCCACCGCTGATGCCGCGTGCGATGCGTCGGCCTGTCCGGTGTCCGAGGGTAAACGCTAAAGACGCCATATTAGCTTCGACCGCCCCTCTCTCCGAGCCAGACCTACGGCTCTTCAGCATCTGGTCTTTCGCTCGCGGACGTTGCCCCCGACAGGATCCAACAGCCTGCTGATGGGCGGTTACCACCTGGACAGTCCACACTTGGGCAATTAAGCACTTGGCCAACGTCAATCCGACTTCAACCCCTCCTATGACTCCGCACTGCGAAACCGTCAAAATACGCTCGTTTCAGACTGACTCCGTCGTCCGGGCCTCACAGACGACGATTTCTCGGACCTGTTGGGCCGCGGACGATTTTTGCTATCCAGAGGCTAACTTCGTCCATGGTACATCGGCACATCTCTCAAGCGAACTAAGATTCATGGACGATATCCTACATCTATATTGACAATCAGTCCACGATACATTATCTAGAAAGACAGACCAAACTGGAGTGAGGCTCGCAAAATGGACGAGTTGCAAGAACAAAGCAAGGATCTGGTCCAATTGGCGCGGCTCGCTCTGACCGGTCGCACACAGGATATTCAGACGTATATCCATCGAATGGCTCGCAAGTACCAAAAGCTTGCACCTGACCTGGGTATCCGGCTCAAAGAGCTGGCCCAGCAGGCTGCGACGCGTCAGTCTCCGCTTCGGAGTGAAACCGTTGCCGTCATTCCCGTCGACCTCGATAGCCGTCTCCAGCTACTCTGCATTGACCCCCCAAATCCTCTGGAACGCGAGCCGATCTGGTCGGAGGACATTCGTCGCCAGCTCGATCAAATCGTTTCGGAGCACCTTCATGCGGCCGAATTAATGACACAGGGTCTATCGCCGACGCGCACCGCCATTTTCACCGGACCCCCAGGTGTCGGAAAAACTCTGGCCGCCCGCTGGCTTGCCAACAAGCTCAATCGCCCTCTACTGAGGCTAGATTTATCCGCCGTTATAAGTAGCTTTCTCGGCCGTACGGGCAACAACGTGCGACACGTTCTGGACTACGCCAAAGGAGTCGCCTGCGTTTTACTTCTCGATGAACTGGACGCTATCGCTAAGCGCCGGGACGATTCACACGAGGTTGGCGAATTAAAACGCTTGGTGACGGTCCTTCTCCAAGAACTCGATGATTGGCCGGAAGGCGGCGTCCTTGTCGCCGCGAGCAACCACCACGCGCTTCTTGATCCCGCTGTATGGCGTCGCTTCGAGATGCAGATCGAGTTCACACTCCCGGCGCCCGCTGCCGTGAGGCAGGCGATTCGACTATTCCTGGGCAAGGAGTCTAACATCACTTCGATTTGGGAAACCGCTCTAGCCGAACTTCTCAACGGCAGCTCCTTCAGCGACATCGAGCGGGAACTGAAGAATATCCGACGCTTGGCGGTCGTCAATAGATGTTCATTGGAAACATTGTTTCCGCGACTCGTTCAGCCGCACATCGAAAGACAATCGAAGGCCGCTAAGAAGCACATCGCCCTAAAGCTTTCTGCTGCTGGCCTCTCGCAGCGGACCGTCAGCGAGTTAACTGGATTGAGCCGTGACACCCTTCGTAAGGTCACTTCTGGCAACATGTCATCTACAAATCCTAGGAGCTAACAGATGGCCAAACAACCGAACTTCCTGCTGGGAAATGGCCATCGACTGACTTCCCCTGTGCGCGTCACTAAGATGCCGGGCGAAAAACTCGCCCCCTATCCATTCTCCGAAGCGCGCGACCGTCTCATTGGGCAGATTTCCGCCGCCGCGACAGACTTCCGCGACCTTCCAGACCTTGCGTGCCCAGATGATTACGCGGTCGGCATCATCACTTTGCATCCGGAATATACGGCCAAGTCATATTTTCCTGTTGCACTGCTTCGTGAAGCACGAATGGAAGCCATTGGATCACGCCCCGCTAAAGTCACCCCGGTTAAATGGGGAAAAAAGGCCCCGCCGGAAGAGTCGCCAACAACGGAGCTTTTTGTCGCGGCTCGCCGGACCGATTTTACCGATCTGGCCCAAAGCTTGCCGAACTGGAACGAGTCACATCCAGGGGCTAAGGAGCTTTTCGAGGTCGAGGCCTTTCGCGCTCCCAAGCATGAGGATCGCGTGCAGACGATCAGCGAACGCCGCGACGCTCCCCTCTTAGAAATCGTGCTTCACACTAACGGAATGCCCAAGCCTCGTCGAATTTTAGAAGCCTTTGAAGCCTACGCGGACTCGCTCGACCTGGAGCCGGATTTGGATCGACGTTTTGAAGTTGGCGGACTCTGCTTTTTCCCGCTTCGCGCTCATCGTTCGCAGATATCTGGCCTCAGCCACTTTTCCTTCCTGAGAACTATCCGTGAAATGCCGAGGCTTCGGCCACTCCGTCCCTTCGTCCGGTCGGCGGCTAGATCCCGCGCGTTTTCTGTCTCTCTACCGACCACACCCCCGCTTGACCCGCAGCTCCGCGCGGCTGTGTTCGATGGCGGGTTAGCCACAGAAGCGGACTTGACGCCGTTTGCAAACGCCCATGAGGCAAACGGCATCGGCGCTGCTGTTCCCGAGTACGTCGAGCATGGAACCGCAGTCACTTCCGCGCTGCTCTTCGGTCCATTGCACAAAGGAATGGACCCGCCGCACCCTATGGTAGCGTCGATCATTCCCGTGTCCTGGATGACCAATCCGGAACAGGACACAACGAGTCAGGCAACGAGGACATTCAGCTCTACGATACATTGACACGAATTCGAGATGTGCTCCAGCCGCGTAAGTATGAATTCGTTAATCTCAGTATCGGGCCCGATCTGCCCATCGAAGACCATGAAGTGCATGTGTGGACCGCCGTGCTTGATTCCTTGCTCTCAGATGGCCAAACGCTGACAACCGTTGCTGTCGGGAATGATGGCGGGAAGGATCACGAATCCGCCAATGCTCGGGTTCAGGTTCCTTCAGATTGTGTCAACGCGCTCGCGGTGGGCGCAGCAACGAGTCAAGGGGACAACTGGACTCGAGCATCCTACAGTTGTATCGGCCCAGGGCGAAGCCCTGGAGTGGTCAAGCCGGAAGTCCTGAATTTTGGAGGCAGCGAAGAAGAGCCTTTCTTCGTTCTCGAACCGTCGCTTTCCAACGCCATTCCCGATCGCGGAACCAGCTATGCCGCTCCGGCAACGCTGCGCATGGGAATGGGAATTCGTGCACATTTTGGTAACAGTCTGTCTGCGCTTTCCATCAAAACCCTTTTGGTTCACTCCTCGGTACCCGACAAGAAGCTTCACGTCCACGAGGTCGGATGGGGACGTGTGCCGCAGTCACTGGAGGCGGTAGTCGTCTGTCCAGAGGGCGAAGCTCGGATCGTCTATCAAGGCGAACTGACTCCTGGTCAATACTTGCGGACCCCGATTCCAATGCCCGGCGGACAACTAACGGGGAAGGTGGGTCTGACTGCAACATTCTGTTTTGCCTGCCAAACAGATCCGGATGATCCAAGCAACTATACGAGAGGCGGATTGGACATCACGTTCAGACCACACTGCGAAAAGTTCGACGACAGCACTAGCCATCCCAAGTCGAAATCATTCTTTAGACAGAGCGACTACGACAGTGAAAAGGAATTGCGCCGAGATGCGCATAAATGGGAAACGACGCTGCATCGAAAACATCGGTTCCAGTCCAACACTCTGAAAGATCCCGTATTCGACGTTCATTATCAAACTCGAGAATCGGGGCGAGCAACTTCCGGCGATAAGATTCGTTATGCTTTGGTGATTACGATCTCAGCTCCAAAGAACAGGAACCTGTATGATGACATCGTGCGACGGTATCGGACCCAGTTGGAACCAATAATACCAGTGATCGAAATCCCGATCGAGGTAAAGTGAGACGGTGGTCATGCGCACGAAACCGCAGTGCGAAGCGGCTTAGAGTCTCGGTTCGTTAAGTAGGCCAAGCCGCGCGCATCTAGCGCGGTGACGAACCGACGACAGCTAGAGGGATATACACGGGAAGGAAGCTAGGCGGATATGAACTTGATCGGGACACGTTCGATGGCCTGTATTCGCAGAGGAGACACTCCTGATTGTACAACGCGAGGGGTGGCTCTGCCATCTCAAAGAGAATAAACTCTAGCGCCAACCTCGCCTATGCGGTTAGTAATCATCCGCACCAAAACCGCGTGTGAGGGAAGTCCCGCGTGATAGACGAGGACCGTAGCACTACCCGGCATCCGTGCGATCCGCGCTACGGCGAGAACTTGTGTGATGCTTTGCCCGATCCGCGGTTTTCGCCCGGCGCACGTGCTAGGCGGCGTGCGCGTGTGCGGTCGGCCGGGGCGTTCAAGATACCTCTGGTGTCGGCGTGCGATGCTCCAGCACGGTTGCCAACAGATCGTCCAGACGGGTCACGGCCCGCGCGGGTCCGGGAGCGCACGACCATCTGACTGGCCTGCGCTCCGCCGGCGCGGTCGCGCGGTCGTTCGGCCGCATCGGCCCGGCGGGCGCAGTGTCCGCCGTCTCGGCCACTAGCCGTTCGTAGATCCAATTTCCCGGCCCCAGGAATTCGTGGCTCTCGAAGTGTTCGTCGAAGATTTCCGCGCGCGTGGTCACGCGGACCGGTTGGGACAGGCCCGGCAGCGACAAGGCATAGCTGCCCGCGTCCAGTGCCCGCCATTCGACCTGGTTGGGCCGCAGGTCGTCGCGGTTCATCACCCGCTCGATGTCCGCCAGCGTCAGCGAGGGCGGCGGCAGCGTCGGCATCTCGAGCGCGTCCCGCGCGACCTCGTCGATGTCCAGCCCCGCCGCGTCCTCGCCGGCCGCCGCCAGATCGACGTCCGCCAAAAAACGCTCGCGGGCCGCGTCGCGCGAGCTCCTCTCCCCCAGCGCGACCGTCTCGAATTGTCTGGGCAGCCGCGACAGGATCGGCTGCAGCTTGCCCACCAGGCCTTCGAACAGCTTGATCCGCTTGCCCAGCGCGAAATAGATGTCGGCTTCGACCGTGCCGTCGTAGGCCAGGTTGATGATCCGGATGGTCGCGTACCGCTGGCCGATCCGGTCGATGCGCCCGATCCGTTGTTCGACCTTCATCGGGTTCCAGGGCAGGTCGTAGTTCACCAGCACGCCGCAGACCTGGAAGTTGAGGCCCTCGGCCGCGGCGTCCGTACACAGCAGGATCTGGATCTCGCCCGCGCGCAGCCGCCGCTTGATCTGCTCCTTGGCGCACGGCTGCCAGCGGCCGGAAAGGTCGCGGATCTCGCCTCCGTCGCCCGAATAGCAGGCCAAGGTCCGGCCCGGCATCCGCTCGGCCAGATGATCCCTCAGCCAGGTCATCGTATCGGTGTACTGGGTGAAGACGATAGCCGAGTCGTAGCCGTCGGCCCAGGCGGCTTCCAGCTCGGCCGTGAGCTGCGCGGCCTTGGTGTTGGCGCCCACCTTGGCGATCCGCTTGAGCAATCGCTGGATCGTTCCCCGCTCTTCGGCCTCCAGCGCCTCGCGGGCCAGCGCGTCGGCCTCGTCGGCGTCCATCACCTCGTCGCGCTGCTCGTCCTGCGATACGTCCTCGTCAGCCACCGACGATTGGCCATCGCCCATCCCCGCCAGCCGCTGGTTCAAGGTGCTCTGCAAAGCGTAGAACGAGCTGGCCAGGCGCCGCCGATAGATCGTCATCACAAAGCCGACCGCCGAGCGTTTCTCCGCCGCGGCATTGTTGTAGGTCGTGCTGATGTACTCGTCGACCGCGTCGTACAGCTCGCGCTCCGACGCCGTCATCTCGACCCGCACATCGCGGACCTCGCGGGTGGCGATGGGCGTGGCGATCAGGCCCTGCTTGAGATATTCCCGCAGCAGGCTCCGGGTATGCCGCGACATCCGCTGCCGGATCGGGCTGAACCGCCGCAACACTCCCAGCGCCGCCTTGCGCTCCGGCAAGGGCAAACGCTTCAGCGGGATCCCGCTCTCGTCGCGCAGCGCTCGCAGGACCTTCCGGCGACCCACGCCGCTCAGCCCCGGCGCGACCTCGGCCACGTCCCGCTCGTCGAGTTCGCCATACGCGGCCTCCATGTCCTGGAACATCTCCACCAGAAACGCCATCTCGGTCTGACTGGGGTTTCCGGCCGCGAGCGCGAAATAGCGCAGGAAGGCATCCTTGTCGGCGGCCCACCGCGGCGGCAATTCCAACAACATCAACAGATCCCACAGCTCGACGGGATGGACCTGCATCGGCGTCGCCGTCAACAGCAACAGCGACCGGCACTTGGCCCGCAGCTCGCGCATCAGCCACAACAGATTGTTGGGTCCGCCCTCCTGAGGCGATCCCGGCGCCTTGCGCCGCGCGTGGTGGGCTTCGTCCGCGATCAGCAGATCCCAGTCCTCGGCCCGCAATAGCTCGCGCGCCCGATCGCGCCGCCGCATCAGATGGCTCGACGCGATGACCAGCGGCTCGCGATGCCACGCATCGCGTTCGACCTTCCGTTCGTACGGCCCCTGCCAGCCGTGGGTGCGTTTCCACACCAGCTTTTGGCCGTCGTACCGCGGCACGTTCAAGTTGAACTTTTCGTACAGCTCGTCCTGCCACTGGCGCATCACCGCCTTGGGCGCCAACAGCAGAATCCGCCGCGCCAACCCGCTGATCCACGCCTGGCGGACCAGCAGTCCCGCCGTGATCGTCTTGCCCAAACCCACCTCGTCGGCGATCAGCATCCGGCACGGCCAGGCGTCGATCAGCCGCTTGAACGCCCTGAGCTGGTGCGGCCACGGCTGGATGGCCGAGGTCGCTTCGCCCACCCGGATCCCGTTCTCCATCCGCGGGGCATAACGCAGATACGTCCACACCAGCCGCCTCAGCTCGTCCGGCAACAGCCCCGGATGCCCATCCGCGGGCCTTGCGCCTCGCCGCGCGTCGCCGCGGTCGGCCTCTGCCGTATCGGCGTCGCCCGCCGCGCTAGCGTGGCCCGGTGTATCCGTTCGGCCCGCCGTATCTGTTCGCCCCACCTCGAGAGCGGGGCCGAAACAGGCCAGATACAGGTCCACGCCGCCGATCCCGGCGTTTTGGAACTGTTGGACCCGCCGGCGGACCTCGGCCGTCACCCGTGGCTCGACCTCCTCCCAATACACCGGGTCGT
>JAVYAJ010000418.1:0-8449 GCA_032229885.1 Candidatus Anammoximicrobium sp.
CGCGCGGCGTCAGCCCTGGGGCGTTGCCCCAGGCTACGGTGATCGGAGGCCTTCGGCCAAACAGATTCTGGGGTTGCGGGCACTGGCCCGCGTTAGGGCTGGATGGCTGCACAGCGTGAACCACGAATTGACATGCATCGAACGAATCAGGATACCGCTTCTGGCTAGTCCGCCCATCCGTCCCAGTGGTCCCATTCGTAGTTTGAAATCGCGCGTTCCAGAAGCAGTTCGTACGATGCGCGCGACGCGCGCATCTTGTACAATGGTGTGCTCCCTGCACTTCTGGGTTTCAGGCGCTAGCCCTCATTAGGCGAGACGGCGATGTTCCAAAATCGGTTTTCCACGTGCATTGCCCTCATGAACGGCCCGCTCGGCGCGGGCGTCGCGTTGCTTCTGGTTATCGGCGCGCCGGGGGCCGTGTCGGCCCAGCCGACCGCCTCGGTGTCAACGGTCGAGCTGCCGTCGCGAGGCGTTTCCGCGCACCGAGGCGCCAGCAGAACGCATCCCGAAAATACGCTGCCCGCGTTTCGCGAAGCCATCCGGTTGGGCGCGCACCAGATCGAACTGGATGTGTACCTGACCAAGGACAAGCAGCTCGTGATCATGCACGATGCGACGGTCGATCGAACCACGGACGGCAAGGGCAAGATCGCCGATCTGACGCTGGCCGAGATCAAACAGCTCGACGCCGGAAGCTGGAAGGGTCCGCAGTTCGCCGGCGAACGCGTGCCCACGCTGACCGAGGCCCTGGCCATCATGCCGGAAAACGTCTGGCTCAATCTGCATGTCAAGGGATCGCCCGAGCTCGGAACGCTGGTGGCGCAGGAAATCGTTCGCGCCCGGCGCGTTCACCAGGCATTTCTGGCGACGACCAGCGGCGTCGCCGACGCGGCCCGCCGCGTCTGTCCGGAGATCATGGTGTGCAACATGGACCGTCGCAAATCGTACACCCAATATGTCGACGAGACGATTGCCGGCGGCGCGGCTTTCATCCAGTTGTTCAAACGCGAGGCGTCGCCCGAAGATATGGCCAAGCTCCGAGCGGCCAAGGTCCGCATCAATTACTGCTGTACGGATGATCCCGACTACCTGGTAAAGTTACATGCCGCCGGGGTCCAGTTTGTGCTGGTGGACGATCTGGCCAAGATGATGGCCAAAGCCGAACAGCTAGGTATCCCGCCATTGCGACCCGTTGTCCGCGGCGACAGTGATTCAGGACGATAGCCGCGTGGCGTCATGGGACGCACCGGCGCCGGGGGAACCGAGGCGAGATGGCGGCCCGAGGTTGCGCGGTCAATTTCTTAAACTACTACCGCTTCAACTGTTGCGCGTTTGAGCGCAGATAGGCGCTGATTCTGTTTGGCCGAAGGCCTCCGCTCACCGTAGCCTGGGGCAACGCCCCAGGACTGGCGCCGCGCGCGAACCTCTTTTGGCCGAAGGCCATATTCTTGCGGGCGCAGGTGCTACGTTGAAGATGGCCTTCGGCCAAGACGATTCCGGTCGTCCGTGTTGCGCAACAGCCTGGCAAAACCAATTTCGCCTAAACTCCGTAGTCTCCGGCTTTTTGGCCGCGTCAGCCCGAGGGTGACGGGGGTCGAAAGCGACGAACCACCGCCGCTCGTTCTGCCGCTCGCCGTGTTTTGGCAAGCGACGATTCACGGTCAGACGCGCGTCGGAACTCGGATCCTGTCCAGCCAGCGAGCCAGCGACGCCGTTCCGAAAAACATTGACTTACCCACGCCTTTGCGATACAAGGAATGTTTCGTATCGAGCGGCCTTGTTGAGCATTCGCCGATTTGGTTTCTGCGATCTCGTATCTCGAGGTCCGGGATGTGGCAAGGCTCGCCATCTCTTTGTCCGGACGCGCTGGGGAGGGCTGAGAATGGTTCGCACGGGAAAACCGCGGAAACTGGGATTCACGCTCGTCGAGTTGCTGGTGGTCATCGCCATCATCGGGATCCTCGTGGCACTGCTGCTGCCCGCAATTCAAGCAGCCCGCGAGGCGGCGCGGCGATCACAGTGCCTGAACAACCTCAAACAGATCGGGCTGGGGGTGCATCTGCACCACGACACGAAAAAATGCTTTCCGCCGGGCGGCGTCACGCAGTCGATGGCCGCGGGCAGTCGCCCGAACGGCCACGATTCGACCTGGGTCACCCACCTGCTGAGGTATGTTGAACAGGCGGCTCTGGACGACCAGATCGATTGGACCAACTTCAGTTTTGGTGGCGCGTTGCCGGCGGGCGTGACCGTTCAGAGCGACACGCTGCCCATGTTTCACTGCCCGTCGGACGTCCGGCCCGAGCCGAACAATGCCTATCCGCCGGTCTACTATGCGCGCGGCAACTATGTCGCCAACAACGGGATCGGACCGATGCAAGAGTGGCGCGGAAGTCCGGCGATGACGCGCGAAGGCGGCCTCTTCTACATGGACAGCCGAATGGCGATGGCGGACATCCGTGACGGGACCAGCCAGACCGCCATGGTCTCGGAGATCCGCGGCGTCCGCAAGCTGGGCGATGGTCGTGGCATCCTGCACTATCCGGAAGGCCCACTGTACCATCATAATTACACGCCCAACGACCTGACGCCGGACGGCGTGCGAACCGCATGGTGCGTCAGCGAGCCCGAGGCGCCCTGCACCGGAACCTTCGGCGCTTGGAACGCGCGAAAAATCACCATGACCGCCCGCAGCAATCACCCGGGCGGGGTGAACCTGTTGTTGGCCGACGGCAGCGTCCGGTTCATTACCGAGACGATCAACCTGGAGCTCTGGCGGGCGATCTGCACGCCCAAGGCAGCCGTGGGCGAGGTCTCGGTCGGCGAGCTGTAGGATGCGGAACCGCCGGCACGTCGTGGCAGCGGCATCGTGCCGCTGATCCAGCGCACCATCCGTCGGCGCGCCCGTGGGGCGCAGCTTGCGGCGTCCAGCAGCAAGACGCCGCTGCCACTTGAGTTTGCGGCGCGGGCTGCGTCTGCTGTTGTTGCGTGGGCGAGGTCTAAACCTTCAGACCGCGCAGGTCGACCGGGCGGGTCTGTCCCTCTTTGATCAGCTCGTCCATGGTCAACCATGTTTTCCGCAGCATGGCCTCGCGGCCCAGGATGGCGGTCAGCGTGCTGTCGACCGAACGACGAGCCGTCTCGTTGCCAAAGTCACCGTGCGTGATACAGCGGTAGAACTCGGCGATGTTCGCTTTGGCGCCTTCGGCATAGATGCCGCCCGATACGGCGCCCGAGTAATGTTTGGATCCGCCGCGGACGAAGGCCTTGCCCTCATAGCCAATGTGCGCGGTCGCCTGTAGGCCCATCAGATCAGCCGCCAAATTGTACATGACGGCATTGTTCTGCAGCAACTGGGTCGTATGCGTCCAGCAGGTTCCGTCCGCCAGCTCAAACACGACCCCGCCGCAATCCGTGCGATCGCCGTGCGGATTCGGGCGAACGATGCGAGCATAACCCGTGGCCGCCACGGCGCGCTGGCCGACCACCCAGGTGACGCCGTCGATGATGTGAATGTCGTACAACAGCGCCAAGTCTCCTCCGAGCGCGATCCGCGAGTACCACGCTCGGCGAAACAAATTCTCGATCGTCGGGCCGGCCGGCGGATCCGGCAATTGGCCACAGGTCCCTCCCGAGATGATATGCGCCAAGCCGCCCAATGCGCCGTCATCGACGCGTTGCTTGACTTCCTGATTTGCGGCGTCCATCGGCAGTTGATAGTCGACGTGAAAACACTGCTTTTTCTCCGTCGCCCGTTTGGCCAGCGTCTGCATCGTGAACACGGCGGGCACATCCACGGCAAACGGTTTGGCCATGTAGACGTGGCAGCCCGCGTCGATCGCCGCCGCGGTCTGCTCGGGATAGAAATAGGGGATGTCCTCCAAGACGAGCGCCTCGACACCGCTGTCCAACACCCGCTTGTAGCCCGACAGCCCGCTGAAGCGTTTGTCTGTTGCGACGCCCAGCCGCGCGCCGACCGCGTCCGCCGATTCCTCGAAATAATCGGCCACCGCCACGATCTCGTAGCCCGGATGTTCTTTGAACAGATTGGCGATCCAACTTCCGCGGCTGCCCAAGCCCACCAGCCCCAGGCGGATCCGCCGCTCGACGGGGTCCGCGGCGGGTTGCGCGTCTGATTCTTGGCCGAGTCCCGTCCGGGCGACGGTCACCAGCGGCACGGCGGCCGCGGCAGCCTGCTGAACAAACCTTCGGCGAGTCAACGATGAATCATGCGTCATGGTCCAAAGCTCCTGCTGACGGTAATCTCGCGGCGCGGTGCACGGCACGCGCACCGCACGTCGTACGTGCTCGATCACCGTCCATGATACACGCCGCGCGGCTCGGAATGTCACCTCGCCGCGCCGACCACGGCCCGCCTTTGCGATACACCGCCCCCCCGCTCGCCTTTGCCATGAACCAACCGACAAGGCCATTCTCGCCCGCGCGCGACACGCCGTGGCACGTACGACCGTGCGCCCGGAGCATCGCCGGTTGGCGACCCACCCCGTTTTGCCGCCCGCCGCCGATCAGTCGCCGCTGCCACGACCTGCGCTAAGGGACGATCGTCACGTTCGCCGCGTTGTCATCCGCCGTGTCTTCGTCTGATAAATCCAACTCGGTGGAAAGCAGCATACAGCGGTTGTGGCCACCGTTCGACTGGCGGATAGATCGGAGACGGAATTTAGCCTGTCCCGGCCCGCCAAACGGCAGATGCTCACCAATCTTCGGAATACTGGGGAGTGCGTCCCATACCACAAACGCCCCCCAATCAATCGGGATCACCACCACATCACGGTGCGTAGGCGATGTGTAGAACACAGGAACGATGCGTCGCCAAATTGACGCATCATCGGCAGCATCAAATTCCGCGCTGGCCGGCTGCCAGGCAATCCAGTCTTCGTCGTTGTCGTACCCGGCAGGATCGAACGTTCCCTCCATGTCCCCGGTCGTAACAATCCTTTGTGCAGCGCCAAAGAGTTCGTTGACAAGAGCGTCAATTTCTCGGCGGCGTTGAATCGCAACGATCGCGAAACGCGAAGGGACCATCATAGCGGCCAGCGCCGCAAGAACGCCCCATGTGACTTTCGTTGCGCTCGTCGTATCGTTTCCATCCAGTACGATCGCGTCAAAGGCAAGCCAGAGACTTGCGCAGATTGTGGCGATCACGATGCAAAGTCGCCAACCGCACCGCCACATGATGTCCCACGCTTTCATGTCCACGGCAACGCGGAACGCTCGCCCGTAGATGTGGAACGCTTCCTGCATCCAAGGATCGCAAGCGATCCAGACATAGCACATCGCAATCATGAGCGCTGTCAGTGCTATCATTTCAGCCTTTTCCCCAATAACGGCAGCGATTGGGCAACTCACCCAGCGCCGGGAGACCCACCCTCATTCCAAACACCGACCGCAGTCTCCTCTTGGGTTCATCACTTTATCCTGCGGGATTTCGGTCCCGCCCTGCCGAAGACCGTCCTACAGTATCTCGCCGCCAGATCCGCGGGCACTCGATGCTCGCTGAGGCGACCTCCACAGTATCAATTCGGTAGACGCGGCACTAAGCAATGCAATTCCCAGCCCAACAGCCATGTTGACGGCTAACGCCATCCAGGAGAAGCCGGGCTGATAGTCCACGTGGCGCCCAAGGCGACGCGCAAAGTCTGTGCGGTATACTCGCGGTCCGCCGTATTCGATCGTAGTAAAAGCCCCCTTCCATCCTTCCTTCGGAGAACTCTCATTCGACCGAAGCTGCGGGATGATGTTGACCGTTATCTGCGCGTCCCTCCCGCCCAAATTCTACCAAACCCACGACAACCCCCGAAGGGCTAATTCTCCGACAGACTCTTCGGTCTTGTCCGGCAGGTACGCCCGAGCCCTGTTCAGCCGCCGATGGCGGCGCGTTTCTCATCGATGAACTTGATGTGATGCGGGATGTGGTTGGTGATGTCGGTTAGCAGTCGTTTCAGCGTGAGCGGCCCGGCAACCGAGTGTATGCCGCGGCGTTGGAAATCAGCGGGCTGCAATGACCGTAAGATCACTCCTATATGCTGGCGAATGCCTGCGATCAAATCCAACTCGGCGGCCACTTCGCGCTGGCCATAGGCCAGTGCGGCGGCGAACTGGTCGGGATCGCCGCTGAACAGAGTCGGCTCGTTCTCGGCAATCACCCGTTTCATCCGGTCCAGATAAACGAGCTCAAAGTCGGTGATGTGGCAGACGACTTGCTGCGTGGACCATTTGCCGGGAATGGGGCTGGCCCGAAGCTGCTGGTCCGTCATTCCGGCAACGGCCGCGCGAAGGTTTTGGGGGCCGGTCAGATACTCCTCGATCAGTTGCGTGTACATCGTGGATGGCTCGTTGGGTTGAGGGTGATGGGTTTGATACGGTGTGCCGCGGTCCGGTGCCGCGGTCCGGTGTGCCTACGATCTTCGGCGCCTGATCTTGCCAGCCGCCAGGCGTCTCTGCCAGCCGGCCAGCGGTCGATAGGCCCGATCGATCGGCCCTGCTCGTTATCAGCCAAGGCTGGTTCTTGTTCACGCCCCAGTCGGCTTTGCCGGCCGACGCATCCGTGCGACGCGAACCTTTGCGCCTCGGCCTGGACGGTCGGTTGTCCCAGTGCGCAGCCGCAGAAGCGGCCCAGCCGGCAATACGGACCGATCCCGGCGAACGACGCGGGATTTCGGCTCGTACCTTCCTTGCATTTCAGGACTTGCGGCTGCGTCCTGGAATAATCTCGGTCGGACGCTCCGACAAATTGTACGGAGCCGGGCATCGTCGGCGAGAGCGGGCCATCCGCGACGGGTGTGCCAGCGCCCGCCGGCAGGACGGGCGGGCCGCTGCAAGCGGCTTGTTTTACCGGAATTCCCTCGTACACTTGAATAATCCGTTTTGATATTGTTTTTCTCGGAGGTTGTATGAAAAACACAACGATGAATCGAGCGCTCGTACTCAGGTCAAAGCGATCCAACCCCGCGTTCACGCTGGTCGAATTGCTGGTCGTCATCGCCATCATCGGCATTCTGGTCGCCCTGCTGTTGCCCGCGATCCAGGCGGCGCGCGAAGCTGCGCGGCGAACGCAATGCACGAACAACCTCAAACAACTCGGCTTGGGGTTGTTGAATTACCACGACACGCACAAGTCATTTCCGTTTGCGTGGATGGTGTCTGTAACGGGCGCCGTTGGTGGTCCAGGCACGAACGCCCAGGTTTGGGGCGTCCTAACCCTGCCGTTCATCGAGCAGCAAACGCTGAAAGACCGGTATGATGATCGGTATCCGGCGTTCGAGCCGATGGCGGCCATTCCGGCGGTGGCAGAGAACCTCAAAGTCATCCAGACCGTCGTGCCAGCCTTCGTCTGCCCTTCGGCGCCGGGCGGAGGCGACGGCCGCGTGTACAAAGGTGATCTAAGCCCCGAGTCGCTGCCCATCACGTGGACGGCCGCGCCGTCCGATTATTGCGCCATCACCGGGGTGCGCGGCACGTTGTCCACCGTAGCCTACGCCGGCAATCCGGTCCAAGGCAGCCGCGACGGCGCGTTGCAGTTTACAGGCCTGGACATCACGAAAAACCCACCGACGTTCGATCCCAGTACGTCGCGCCTGTCGGATATTTTAGACGGGACCTCCAACACGTTTCTGGTCGGCGAGCGGACCGGTGGCGGTCGGATCTATGCGGGGACTGTGCAGTGGAATCATCCGTACGAGCCCCTATATGGTGGAGTGAACGGTGGCGGATGGGGTGATATTCTAAACGGCGAACACTGGGTGGCGGGGTCGCTTTGGGACGATCCGGGACAAGACGGACCTTATGCGATCAATCGAACGAACATGCGCAGCGCCGGCTTTCACTCGTTTCATCCGGGAGGCTGTCATTTCGTGCTGGCCGATGGATCTGTCAAGTATTTGTCGCAGGATACCCATCCCTATGTCGTCGCGTCGATGATCACGCGCGCAGGCCGCGAGTCTTTCGCCATGCCCAAATAGCCGCGAGCTCTTCTAGCCACGATCCATCGATGACAAGGAATCGGCAGATGACATGTTCCGCTCGTGCGCAGATCGTCGGGCTCGTTCTGTGCGCGTGTCTGTGCTTGTGTTCGTGTAGCGAGCACCTCCCCGATCGAGCGCCCACGTACCCGGTGACCGGCCAAATCTACGTCGACGGCCAACCTGCCGCCGGGTTGCAGGTCGAATGCCATAGCGTCAGTGGAATGGATTCGGCCGCTCCGACCGTTTCCGCGACCACGACTGATCCGGACGGCAAGTTCGCCATTTCGACATATCTGTCCGGCGACGGCGTTCCGGAAGGAGAGTACCGATTGACTTTCGTGTGGCGGAAACTCAGCTTGATCAGCAGGAGCTAGTGTCTGTCGGAAAAGTCGTGTTTTCCGAAGGAGGGGTCGGCTTTTCCCGGGGGATCCGCTACGACCGTGGCCCTCGGCGGGTACGAAAAG
>JAVYAJ010000419.1:0-7275 GCA_032229885.1 Candidatus Anammoximicrobium sp.
CCACCGTACCTTCGGTCGCAGCGCCGGGCGCACCGGCGACGGCAGCCACAATGCCACCGGCCGCGACGACCACAGAACCCGAGAAGGCCGCCACCGTGCCTTCGGTCGCGACCCCGGGCGCACCGGCGACGGCAGCCACAACGCCGGACTCGACGACCGCCGCGCCTGAAACGGTATCGACAACACCTTTGGTCCCGACGATGACGCTACCGGCAGCCGCCGCCACGATCACACCTGCCACACCTGCCGCGCCTAGCGCCCAACCAGAGACGGCCGCGACGACGCCGGGGGCGCACGCTCTCGCCCCAGCCGCCACAGTCCCGTCATCGGCGGCGACCGTCGAGCTTGAACAGGCCATGACGCAGCCGGGCGCCGGAGCCGTTGCGACGCCCGAGATGGGAACGACCGCCCCGCCTGCCGCGGCAACCGCTGCGCCAGAGACGGCGCCCGCTGCGCCAGAGACGGCCGCAACGCAACCGGCGACCGCGGCGTCGGCCGCGTCTGCCGCTCGCGACCCGGCACAGCCGCTGCCGTCTGTAACCGCGGGACTGTTGCGTTTTCAATTTGACGGCGCGCCTTGGAAAGACGTACTGGAATGGCTGGCGCAGCAGGCCGGCTTGTCGCTGGCCGTCGAGACGTTGCCGCCCGGCTCGTTTACCTATCGCGACGATCGTTCGTACACGCTCGACCAGGCATTGGACCTGCTGAACAGCTATCTGTTGACCAAAGGCTATACATTGATTCGCCGGGATCGGATCCTGCTCGTGCTGGACGTGGAAAACACGATCCCCGAGGAGCTGGTGACTCTGGTGACCACAGAGGAGCTCGACACGCGCGGCCGGTTCGAGCTGGTCAAATGTCTCTTTCCGTTGGCCCAGATGAAGCCCGAGGACGCGGCGGCGATGATCCGCGACTTTCTCGGCCCACAGGGACAGGTGATTCCATTCCCCCGAGCGCGCCAGATCTTGGTGACCGAGACGGCGGGCAAATTGCGAACGATTCGCGATATGATCCGCCGCGTCGAAGAGGGGGGCGAGAACATCGCCGAGTTCACGTTGCAGCACGTCACTTCGGAAGAGTTCCTGTCGATCGCCCGTCCGTTGTTGGGATTGCCGCAGGGACAGAACTCGAGCAACGACATCAGCCTCTCGATCGATCTACTCGGCACGCGGATCTGGGCGTCTGGCAATCCGGACAAGCTGCAGTTGCTTCGCGATCTGCTCGTCAAAATCGACAAGCCGTCGGCGGCCGAAGCGGGCGAGGCCAAGCAGCCCGAGCAGTTGCAGCTCGCCACGTACTTCATCAAATCAGCCGATCCCCAACTGGTGTTGCGCGTTCTACAGACGCTGTTGGCCGACCTGCCCGGCGTACGTTTAGAAGTGGATTCGACTTCGGGAAAAATCATCGCCTGGGCTCGGCCGTCCGAGCAACAGATCATCGAACAGACGCTCAAGCTGCTCGAAGGACAGGATCTACAGTTTGAGATCATTCCGTTGAAACGCGTGGACCCGCAGTTGGCCGTGGCGGCGATCAACAAGTTTTTCGGCCTGACCGCGTCCCCGCCCAGCTCGAAGGACGCCGCCGCCAAGCCTTCGTCGGCGCCGATCGTCGATGGCGACGCCACCACGATGCAATTGTGGGTCCGCGGAACCGTGCTCCAGATCGAGCAGATCAAGGATCTGGTCCAGAAGCTCGAAGGGCCCGAACCCGACGAGACTTCGGCGACGACGATTCGGACTATTCCTCTGTCCGGGCCGGCGGCGAAATCGGCCTTGGAGACGATCGAGCATTTCTGGAACCGCAAGAACAAGATCCGGATGGTGACGCCATCCAATCTGACGCCGGGAGACATCAAGCTGCGGACGATCACGCCGCTTGACAAAGACCCGGACAACGACGCCACCGTCCCGGAAAACGGTGGGGCGTCACAGACTCGACGGCCGTCCGGATCGCCCACGATCGATCCCGCCGACGGGGGCCAGACCCCGGCGGCAGCCGTGCCGGATCGATCCGCCGAGCGGGGCGGCGAATCGTTCCGCGGCGACGCGGATCGCTCGGCGCGCTTCCAATTTGTCAGCCAGTTGAAACCGGCGGACGAGCCGGCCCAGGTAGATTCCGCGCAATCCGGCGGCGAGCCGAACGCCGACGAACCCGCCGAGATCCGCGTGGCGGTCACGCCGAGTGGAATCGTCATCGCCTCGGAAGACACCAAAGCCCTGGACGAGCTCGAGAAACTGTTGCGCACGGTCACCGGTCCGTCCACGGCTCCGAGTCAACGCGAGATAACGGTGTTCTATCTGAAGTACGCCAAAGCCGACGTGGCGCACCAGTTGTTGCAGGAGGTGCTGGGCGGTCGTACGACGGAGGCTGGCGGTTCGTTGCTGGGCGACATGGCCTCGAATCTTTTGGGAGGCGGCTTGCTGGGCGGGCTCGTGGGCGGGTTGGCCGGCGGCGCCAGCAGCAGCGGCAGTACTCCCACGTTGCAGGCCAGCGGCCCGGTGATGGTCGTCCCGGATCTGCGGCTCAACGCCCTGATCATTCAGGCCAACGTCACCGATCTGGGTTTCATCGAACAGATGCTCCGCGTGATCGACCGCGAGAGCAGCGTTACGGATGTCGAGACCACTGGCCAGACGCATCTGATCCCGATCATGCACAGCTCGGCGGACGAGGTCGCGACGGTGATCCGACAGGTATTTGCCGACCGGATGGCTTCGGCCCAGGGCGGCGGGCAGGGCCAGCAACCATCGCCTGAAGATTTTCTGCGAGCGCTGCGCGGACAACGCTCACGGCGCGAGGACAATCAAACACGGGGTGAACCGTCGAAGATGACCGTCGGCGTCGACGCGCGCAGCAACTCGGTGATCGTGACCGCTCCGGAACCGCTGTTCCGCCAAGTCGAACTGTTGGTCCAACAGATCGACCAGCCGGGCAGTCCGGACACGGACTTCGTAACGGTCGTGCCGATCAAAGTCTCCGATCCGCAGGTCATTCAAAAAACGCTGAACTCGGTATTGGGCGCTCAAACGAGCCGGACGCGATCGCCGAGTGCGACCGGTCCGACGGGGCCTAGCCCGCCCAGCGGCCAATCGCCGGGGGACATGCAGCGACGGATGGAGTTTTTTCAGCAACTGCGGGGCGCCGGCGGATTTGGAGGTAGTCCTGGTGGCGGGCCAGGCGGATTCCGCGGAAACCCCGGCGGTGGGTTCAATCGGTCGGGCGGCGGCCAGCGGGGCCGATGAGATTGCGTAGGCGCGAGCGGACATCTCTATGGATCCGACCAATCGACTCCTTGCCTGGGCAGCGTACGTAACCGGGGCGGTCCTGATCGGCTCGGGCGCTTATTTTACCTACCACCTATATCGTCAGAACAACGAGTCCGCGCGCCTGCTGCGGATCGACGCGGCCGAAGGCGTCGTCTCGCAGCCGGCCGCGACCGCGAATCCTTCGGCAGACGTGCAGGGGGCATCGATCGAACAACTATACCTACAGCGGGCCCAAATCCGCCGCCTGCAAGCCCTGTTGGAACAGAAGACGCGGTTGGTAGAACAACGAACCGCGCTGTTGGATCAGCGGAACAATGAACAAGCGGCGCTGCGTGCCGAATTGGATGGCGCCATTGAATTGCTCGGGGCTTTGACGGCCGAGCTTGCGGCTGCGGCCTTGCCTGCCGACGGGTCGGGCAACGGGGCAAAGCTGCGCAGCGAGCTCGATCGACTGCGAGCCGAAGCAACCAAGAACCGCGAACTCGCGGCTCAACAGCGAGCGGAACTCGAACGTTTGCGGGACGAGATGGGAACGACGGACCAGGACATCGCACAACTGCAAATCCAAGCCGTACAGGAGTTCGAGTCCCTGACCGCCGATCATCGGGAGTTCGAGGCCGTGGTGTCCGAGACGCTGGGACGGATCGGCGCCGAGGCCGTCCCAGCCCTGGTATATCAACTCGCTAGCCCGCGCCCCGAGGTGCGTCAGTGGGCCGCCCGAGCATTAGGCGAGTTGGGGCCGCTGGCGAAGGACGCGATTCCGCCGCTGCAAGACGAGTTGAAGGACCAGGTCCCCGAGGTGGCCGAAGCGGCCAGAGTCGCCTTGGAGAAAGTGGCGCCGACGAACAATTGAGCTGGGCCGGCCAATTGAGCTGGGCCGGCCAATTGAGCTGGGCTGGCATGACGAGCGCGGCGCGATAGGGCGAGATGCTCGAGATTCGAGCAAAGACGGCCTGCCGCAATTGGGCTGGGTGTCGTACAGTGGAAACGCGCTCGAGGCAAACCGACCGTCCAAAGCCGCTTGCTGTCTGCGCCGGAGCATAGGCTGCAAGCTCCGACGCGTGTTTGTCAACGGTCCGGACGTTGTGTCGAGTTGCCGGTCGGACCGAGTTTTGCAAGGACGCTTGGTTCGTGGGTGGCATTTCAAGTTCTGGTTGGTTTGTCGTTCGTGTGGTCCGGACGTTGTTTTCCGCGGCGATGGGCCTCGGCCACTCGTCACCGAACCGCCCCGGCGGCAGTTATGATTGCGAGCCGACGTTGTAGGGGATTGTTGATCCAATTGAGCTGATTGGGCGTAAGATGGTGTTTGCCACACCGTTATGAACACTCGGAACCGGTTCCAGACAACGGGTAAAACCAGAACGATGCGATCGACGAAAACAATCTACTGGTCATTCGCCGTATTTTCCGCGCTTACGCTCGGCCCGTCTTGGGTCGCCGCCCAGGGACCGATGGATTTTCTGCGGCGCGCCGACGAGAACGGGAACGGGATGATCGACCCGTCGGAGCTGGAAGGCCGAATGGGCGGGTTTATTCGACGGATGGCCGAGAACAACCCAAGGATTGATCTATCTCGCCCCATTCCGCTAGACCAGCTTTCGGCCGAGTTCGCCCGGATGCGCGAAGAGCGGTCGCGCGATGGGGGCGGATCTTTCGGCGGCCGTCCGTCGTTCGGTGGAGGGCCGCCCGGCGGAGGCGGCGAGCGTTGGGGGGGGCCGCGCGGCGAGCGCTGGGACGGAGAGCGGGGCGGCGAGCGTTGGGGGGGACGTGGCAGCAACGCGGATAGCGGCCGGTCCGAACCCGATTACGGCCCGCCAGGGCCGCGCGCCACGAAAGTTGCTCCGCTGGTGCCTGGCTTTGGCGTGGAAAGCGTCGCCGTTGCACCGCCCGGGTTCGGGGCCGAGGCCCAATTGTTTACGGTCACGATCACGGACGAAGATCGGCGCGAAGCGGAGCGAGCGTTCCGTTATTACGATCGGAATCAGGATGGCAAAATCGACGCCGACGAGATGAAGAACGGCCGCTATGGGGCGGACCTGCCCATGTACGATCGAAACCGCGACGGCGTGATTACGCTCAACGAAATGGAATACCGTTTTGCCCGGCGGCGTCTGGAAAACGGGCAAGACAACCGTCAAGCTTCGGCCGGGCCGGGTGGCGATCGACGCGAATCGCGGCAGCAAAACGGACCATCGGATCGCGATGGCGACCGAGCCGACTCGAACGGCAAGGCCGCCATCAAATCCTATCGACGGGCGCCGATGGTCGAGCAATTGCCGAAAGGGCTGCCCGATTGGTTCGCTCGAGACGACGCCGATGGCGATGGCCAGGTATCCATGCACGAGTTTTCGACATCCTGGACCGAAGCGCTGCTGTCCGACTATCAGCAGTTCGACCTCAACGGCGACGGGCTGATCACCCCCGCGGAATGTCTCGCGGCGATCGAGAAGGGGGCGGTGCGCGGCAACAGCGTCGCCAGGGCCACCGGCAGCGCGGCGGCAAACGCATCGACCGACGCCAGTGCATCGTCGTCAGCCGACGCCGCAGCGTCGTCCGGCACAGACGGAGCCTCGGCCGCAGCCGCGGATGCTTCGCCCGGGTTGAAGATCGATCCGCGATATATCGAGTATTTCAAGAAAGTGTTTGCCAAGTATGACGCCAACGGCGATGGGGCGCTGACCGCCAACGAATGGGCGAGCATGTCGAAGGATCCGACTCCGGCCGACACGGATCGCAATGGGCGAATCACGCTCGAAGAATTTGCTCGCTGGCAGATGCAACGCTAGGGCGGGCGTGGCGATTTCGACCAACGCGCCGACGCGAGACGTGCGCCGCGCAACGGAAACGGGCGAACGATCCGATGGGATGCTGGACTATGAGATGCGCGACGCGCGTCGCCAGCGCGATCGAGAAACGGGCTTCGTTGTGATTACAGGGAACATTTCGTGGCAGCCGACGGGGAAAGGGCACACAGTGCGTCGGCTGGGACGGTCGGCGAGATTCCTTTTTTTCCCCCGCCAAGCGTCGTGCCGCGGTTTGGCCGGGAACCAGGAGCGGGAGGCGATGAACCTACGGACAAGTCTGGCGTGGATGGTCATGGGCGCTGTGTGCGTCCTGTTGACGGGGCCCGATTCGCTGGCGCAGCCGCCTCGCGACGCGGGCGCCAAACCGGCGCCGGGCCCTGGCGGCGGACCGGGGCCCGGCGGCTGGCCCGGCGGACCCGGCGCATTCGGCGGCCCGGGCGGCTTTGGTGGTTTTGGCGGCCCAGGATTTTTTGGCGGCTTTGGTGAGCTGAGCGAATTGCTCCGACGACAGGACGTGCGACACGAGCTCGAGTTGCTGGACGAGCAAGTGGCAAAGCTCGAAAAGCTGGCGGAGGAACGTCGGACGTCGATGCGGGAAATGTTTCAGGGAATTCAGGACATTCCGATGGAGCGTCGCGGCGACGAATTCCGCGAGCGGGCGCGCAAGGCGCGGCAAGATCTCGAGGACGACATCGGCAAGATCCTGTTGCCCCATCAGATGCGGCGAGCCAAGCAATTGGTCACGCAACTGCAGATGCGGGGAATGCGCGGCCTGTTGAACGGACCGGTTGCCCAGGACCTGGAATTGACTGCTGCTCAAAAAGAGCAACTCCAGGCCCGATCGGCGGAGCTCGAAGAGCAAATCCGCAAAAAGATGGCGGAACTGCGGACGCAATCGCAAGCCGAATTGATGAGACTGCTGACGCCCGCCCAGCAGGCCAAATGGAAAGAGATGGTCGGCGAGCCGTTCGAGTTCCAGCGAGACGAGCCTCCGCGACGGCCGATCGGACCTGCGGTCCCCGACGGCGCCGGCGGTCCCGATCGTCCGCGGCAGCGCACGCGTTGAGCATGGAATCGAGAGCGATTGTTCTGACCGATGAAGAAGGTTTTAGAGTCTTAGTTCGTATCATGCGCGCACGATGCGCGCATCTTGTACACTGGTTTGTACACTACACTTTTGGGTTGTTGACACTAGATCATGTTAG
>JAVYAJ010000420.1:0-7425 GCA_032229885.1 Candidatus Anammoximicrobium sp.
AGCAGGTCTGGCGTTGGCGCCGCCAACACCTGGGCACGACCCTTCAATCGCAACGCGTTACCGTCCGCCGCGCCCTTCAGGCTTGCTCCGAGGCGCAGCCAAAACCGGAAGACACGTGACCTGGAACAAGGCCAAGTTTTCAACGGGCCCGGCCAGGCGTAGAGTTGAAGCAATTGAACCGCGGAACACCACGGGGCATGTCTCGCGGCATGAAACAACGCAATGGCGGAAAGCGGGCGTGAACACGATCGAACGGATGTGCCGGCGGCGACTGGCTCGGTGACAGGGTTGTATCAACAGCTTGCCGCGGGGGATGCCGCGGCGGCCAGCCAGCTTTGGCGGCGGTTTTTTCCTAGAATCGCCGCCGTGGCCCGCACCGCGGCCTCCAGTCATATGCAGCGCGTGGCCGATGCGGAAGACGCCGCTCAAAGCGCCTTCGTGGCATTCTGGCAGCAAGCCCAGCGAGGCGACTTCGACCCTGCGCTGGACCGGGACGGCGTGTGGAACGTGCTGGCCACCATCACGGTGCGCAAGGCGCGAAAGCAAGCCCGCAAAGAGCAGGCCCAGAAGCGCGGCGGCGGCCGCGTGCTGGGCGAAGGCGATCTGCCAGCCACGTCTGACCGCCCGATGCCTTTGGACCAGCTTCTTTCGCAGGTGTCCACGCAGGAATTCGACCTGATGACCGAAGAATTGCTGATGGCGCTCGACCCGGAATTACGGGAAATCGCCGTGCTGCGGCTGCTGGGGCACAACACGCGGGAGATCGCCGAACAACTCGGTTGCACGCAGCGCAAGATCCAGCGAAAACTGGAGTTGCTGCGATTGCGCTGGGCGGCCGACTGAATTTCCTGGCAAATGTTTGTCGCGGCCGGTCGCGGAATGGGGATATACAAGCAGACGGCCAACAACAGGCGTTGGCTGCCACTCATGTCTGACAAGGAGAATCCGATGCGCATTCCATCTTTGACCGGCTTGCTGTGCGCGCTGTTGGCGCTATTGGCCGCGTTCGCCCAGGCTGGCCCTGGCATGGATTATGGCCCGCATATGGAAGTGGCCTTCGACCAGGCACTGGCCCGCGTCACGGCGGACGGGCAGGTGGAGATACTCTCCATGATGGTGAAGCCGGTCTACGAAACGAAAGAAGAAGCCTACACCGTGATGACGAAGGTGCATGTCGAGAAGATCGATGCCACGACCGGAGAAAAGAAAACCGTGGCCCAGGACGTGCCTGAGCAGCGAACACGCACGGTGACGGTGATGAAACTCGTGCCCGTGGCGAAATCGCAGCGTTGGCTGCTGTCGCAAGTGGCGGCCTTCGAGATCGATGGCGCGCCCGTAGCGCCCGAGAAGTTGGCGGAACGATTGAAGTCGCCGACGCTGGTCATCGTCACGCACGATGGCCAGCCGTTGCCGGACTACTACGCGTTTCCGTTCAAGCCGGGCACGCTGGTGATCGGCGTCAAGGTTCCAACCCACTTCGGAATCCACGCCGCGCAGCCGGTGCCCTGCAAGCCTGGCTTCACGCTGCCCTGCGAGCCTGGCTTCACGCTGCCCTGCGAGCCTGGCTTCACGCTGCCCTGCGAGCCTGGCTTCACGCTGCCCGCCGGCCTGCCGCCCACGTTCCGCCTGGCACAAATCGACCAACAGGACCGTTTCGCGCTGCGGATGTTTCGCGCGGCGGAACAACCGATCACCGCTTATTGCACGGTCACGAAAAAAGTCGTGGTGGACAACGTCGAGAAGGAGATCCAGGTCTGCGTTCCCGTGACCATGAAGCAACAGATGCAAACAACGCTGACCACGCTGGCGCCCCGCCAGCACGTGAAGGCAACCACCGCCGAAGGCCAGCCTTTAGAGGACAGGCACCTGAACGCCTTAAAGCAGCGCGAGTACGCGGTGATGGTGTCGCGAGACGGCCAGCCGGTCGACAAGTTCTGGCTGACGAACCTCAAACCGCGGGTGCCGGTGCTCGTGCCGCCGACCACGAGTCTGCCCGCGCGGCCAGCGGCTACTCACTGCGAGGGCGACTCGCCTCCGCCACCGGTTCCGGCCGTCCCCATGCCCGCGCCGGTTCCGCCGTCATCGCCGCCGAGCGGTTCGGAGCCTCGCGCCCAGGCGCCGCCGGCCGCGGGCGGCGAGCTATCGCATACCGAAGAGGCGTTCCTCTCGGACGTGGAGCGCGAGGTGCTGGAGTTGGTCAATCGCGAGCGGCTGAAAGCGGCCTTGCCGCCGCTCAAAGCAAGCCGGCAACTGACCGAGGCGGCACGCGGCCATGCGGCGAACATGGCCCGGCAGGGACAGCTCAACCACACGTTGGATGGCAAGCGGTTCGACCAACGGATCGAGGCCACCGGCTTTCGCTTCACGGGTGCGGGCGAGAATATCTTTCTGGGCCCGACTGCCTCGCAGGCCATCGCCACCTGGATGAGCTCGCCGGGACATCGGCGGAACATTCTGAGTCCGAGTTATCAGGAGATTGGCATCGGTGTGAGCGGTGACAAGTCCTCGCACAAGTATTGGACTCAAGTGTTTGCCACCCCGGCGCGTCAGGCATCGTCCCAGCCGGCTGCCAGGCAAGCGTCAGCGCCGGACACGGCGTGGATCGGCCGATCGGTCGTTCCCAAGCCGGGCATTCAGCTTCGCGTGGCGGCGCCAGGCAAAAGCCTCGATTGGAAAACAGTTGGCCCGTTGCCGTGGCAGGTGACTCACGAAAAAGACGAGTGGGTCTGGATCGGCAAAACCTGGGCCAAGAAGAGCCAGGTCGTGCGTCTGGGCAACACGCCGCGAGACAAAGGGCTGGCCAGGTTCAGCGAAGCCGTGCGGAAGGAGCCCACCAACACATGGCATTACGTCAACCGCTCGTACTATTGGGAGCCGCACGATGTGCAAAGCACGATCGCGGACCTCACCGAAGCCGTGCGGCTGGACCCCAAGAACGACTATGCGGCCCAGGCTCGTGCGGACGCATCAAGACGCCAGCAGACCGGGCAACCGAATCCGCCACCGCCTCCTTCCGAAGATTGATTGGACGAGGAACGCGCTATGACCGACAATCCGGCGGCACTATCGATGGCCCAGCGAGTCGACCAGGCTTGCGACCAGTTCGAACGCGATTATCGCAAGGGACAGCCGTCGCGCATCGAGGATCTTCTGGCCGCAACCGACGAGAAGGAGCGACCCGCCATACTGCACGCATTGCTGTTGGTGGAGTTGGAGCTTCTGGCGACCTCGGGGAAGACCGCTTCGCTGGACGCGTATCGCCGCCGCTTTCCGCAAGATTCGGCCATCGTGGAAGCGGCCTTTGCGGAGTCGGCCCGGCAGTCGCGAATGTCAAAGCACACCGATGCCGCGACCGTGACGCAGTCGTTTGCCGCGCCGAAGGTCGATACTTCGCGAATCGGCGAAGTCGCCGCAAGTACGCCGTCATCGGTTGCGATGCCGAAAACGCTGGGACGCTTTCGCTTGATCAAGACATTGGGCGAAGGAGCGTTCGGAACGGTATACCAGGCGCACGATCCGCGACTTGACCGCGAGGTGGCTATCAAGGTGCCCTGCGCCCGCGCACTGCCGTTGCCCGCCGAGCGCGAGCGGTTCCTGCGGGAGGCCCGCGCGGCGGCCGGCCTGAGCCATCCCAACATTTGCCGCGTGCATGAAGTGGGCGAAGCCGACGGGCGCGACTTCATCGTGATGGAGTTGCTGGCCGGCAAGCCATTGGCGGCGCTCATTCAGCAGGGCAAGGTGCGGCAGCGCCAGGCGGCCCTGGTCGTCCGCAAGCTGGCGCTCGCCTTGACCGAAGCGCACGGCAAAGGCATTGTGCATCGCGATCTGAAGCCGGCCAACATCATGATCAACGCCCGTGGCGAACCGATCATCATGGATTTCGGCCTGGCGCGACTCCAACGTCCGGGTGACGTGCAGTTGACGCAGAGCGGCGTTGTGATGGGCTCGCCGGCGTACATGTCTCCCGAGCAGGCCCGGGGCGCGGCGGACGACGTCGGCCCCGCCTCGGATCTCTACAGCTTGGGGGTGATCCTTTACGAGCTGCTGTGCGGCCGGCGCCCGTTCGCAGGCACGATCACGGAGGTGATCGGCCAGATCCTGCACGTCGATCCCTCCCCGCCGTCGCAACACAAGCCCGAGGTGGATCCGGCGCTGGAGGCCATTTGCCTGAAGGCCATGGCCAAGACGCCGGCCGACCGCTACGCCTCGATGCGGGATCTTGCCGCCGCGCTGACGCAATACCTCAGAGGCGAGCCAGCGGCGGCGGCCGACACAGCTCGCGCCAGCAACACGGCGGCCGAAATGAGCGCGGAGCGCGCGCCGCTGGCGGAGATGTTCGCGGCGCTGGCCGCCGAGCAACGCTCGATGACCACCCGCGCCGTGGAACATGCCGTCCGCGAAGGTGTCCGCCGGGCCGGACCGCCGCGCTGGGCCTGGCCGGCGGCGGGTTTCATGGGTCTCCTGGTGATGCTTGGTATTCTGTTCTTCGTACGCAGCGGACCCGCCACGATCATCATCCAGGTGCCGTTGCCGCCGGGCGTCGATCTTAAGGACACGACGCTGGCGTTCTTTCTCGACAGCCGACCGGTGACGGCCGAAGAACTTGGAAAGCCAATCGAATTGACGGCCGGCGACCATGAGTTGCTCATCAAACGCGGCGACCATGTAGTGCAAAGGATGCTGTTCGCCGCAAGCGTGGAAAACCAGCAAGCCCAGGTTGCCGTCAAGCAGGTGATCGAGGGCGATCTGCCATTGGCTTTCGACCAGCCCCTTTCCAAACCGGATACGCTGCATCATTTCCGGGTAGCCTTGGGTCAATATGGCGCCCGCGCCGAAGTGGACGCGGAGGGATTGAGCCTCTCGGGCGGCCACATGGCGCCGGTCGTCTGGCCCAAGCGGCATCTGGGCAACCAGTACCGCGCGCGATTCGAAGTACAACTCAAGGACAACGATTGGGCAGGCTGCCTCTTCAATGGCCCGGGCTACGGCAACAGCGTCGCGGGGAGCTACTTTTTTAAGTTCAACACCACCCAATACTGGTTTCAACGAGTTGGAGCGGACGCCCGCCATGGCAACCTCTCCAGGCCTCTGACGCCCGGCCAGTGGGCCAGCGTGGAAGCCGAGATCAACGATGGCGCCATCGAGGTGGCGATCAACGGCGTAGGCGCGTTCAAGTGGTCGGACAAGCAGCCGTTGCGGGGCGCCTTGCACGGCTGGTTCGGGCTGGCCGGGCTCAATGTTCCCAAGGGACCGGTGTTCCGCAATCTGCGCATCTGGTCGTCTGCCGCCCAGCGCGAACCGCAGTGGACGCCGCCGCCGACTGAAAGACCGGCCGCCAATGGTCCGCTCGTCTACGAGTTCAAACCGGACGCTCAGAAACTTCGCGAGGATTGGCGGCTGTCGCAGCCGAACAACGTGGCGGTCATTGATGGTGCGTTGAACTTGAACCTGGTTCCTTTGAGCAACGATTCACCGGCGGTGATTCTGACCAGGCCGCTGACGCCCGAGCTGGCCTGCGAAATTGAGTTCGAATATCCGACCAATGAGGCCGTCAACCTGCACTTCATACTCTGGTTTTCAGAGCGCGTACCGCAAACCGGCGAAGACGACGCCGGCGGATGGGTTGTGCGACTGCCTCATGGCAACGGCGACACGGAGACCCAATGGCATCGTTCTCTGAAAAAGGCGTCGGACATCCTGACCACACGCGATCCCGGCTTCGTCGCCTCGCCGTACCATGCTCCCATTCCCAACCGCAAGTACGTGGCGCGGTTGGAAACACATCGGGATGAATTGCGTCTCTTCCTCGACGGCGGGCACGTGCTTTCAGCCAAACGGCCTGCCGACGTGGCGGCGCCCACCATGCCCATTTTCTTCGGCATGCGGCAATACTACACCACGTCGAAGATCCACGGTGTTCGGATCTACAAGATCGAGCCGGATGCTGCCGCCAGCGCGAACCAGGCCACTATTTCCATGCCGGCGGTCGCCGATCTCGACCGCGCCGCCGCCGAGGCGGTCCTCAAGCTGGGCGGCCGGTTGGAGCTTGACATCGACGATCAGATCGTGCCGGTGCATGCGCCAGATCGGCTGCCCAAGAGCCCGTTCAAGGTGACCAAAGTCGACCTGCGCAACGATCAGCGCGGCGGGCCGCTGCCGGCCGGCTGCCTGGCGCCCTTGGCCGGACTGAAACACATCAGGTGGCTCGGCCTGGAGGGGACGCAGATCACAGCCCAGGACCTGCGCCACCTGCGGGGGCTCACGACGCTGGAATTCCTGCACCTGGGCGGCGGCACGTTCACCGATGCGGATCTGGAAAACGTACACGGCCTGACCCGACTGGCCGAATTGCACCTGCAGTGGAACACCCGGCTGTCCGGCGCCGGTTTCGCGCACCTCAAGAACCTCGCTCAGCTCAAAGTCTTCGACGTGTACGTCACGTCCGTCACCGACGAGGGACTTGCTCATCTGGCACAACTACCGAAGCTGGAATCGCTTATTCTGCACGAGACCCGGATCACGGGCGGCCGGCTGCCTCGGTTCCAATCGTGGCCCAATCTGCGATCGCTGCTGTTGGGCCGCACGGCCGCGGCCGATGAGGTGCTGGCCGGAATGCCGCGGGCCAAGAACCTCAAGACGCTGGACATCTACGATTGCCCGCGGATCACCGACGCGGGCCTGGCGCACCTGGCGGGCAGCTCCCAACTCGAACGCCTGGTGCTGAAGGGAGGAACGTATACGAGCGCCGGCCTCGCGCACCTGTCCGGACTGAGCAATCTGGCCCACCTGGAACTGTCCGGTTCTCCGATTGCGGATGTCGGTCCGCTGGCGGAGCTGCCCAATCTGCGTGTTTTGTTCCTCACGGACACCAAGGTCACGGGCGCGGGACTAGCGAGACTGCAAGAATCCAAGAGCCTGCGACTGCTGGGACTCAATGGCACGCCAATAACCAACGAAGATCTGGAGATCATCAAGACCTTCGGCACGCTGGAACACTTGCCGCTGGAAAGAACGCAAATCGGCGACGAGGGCCTCGTTCATCTGCACGGCATGAAGAACCTGCGCACCATTCCGCTCCAGGGCACCCGCGTCACTGCCGCCGGCAAAGCCGCATTGAAGGCGGCCCTGCCGCAATGCGATATCCAGTAAATCCTTGACCGCCGCCTACTCGGAGAGAGACCAATAAAATCGATCGTCTCGCGATCGCGCAATTGGCGATCGCGCAATTGGCGCCATCCACCATCCGCAATTGATGCCACCGCAGCTACAAAATGTTGAGTAAGGTCGAGCGTGCGTTTCGCTGTCTCAAAAGCATCGACTTACTGGTGCGTCCCATCCGCCATCGCCTGGAAAACCGAGTGAAAGCACACATCTTTCTGTGCATGCTTGCTTATTACGTCCAGTGGCACATGACCGAAGCTTGGC
>JAVYAJ010000421.1:0-13608 GCA_032229885.1 Candidatus Anammoximicrobium sp.
AACTGCCGTTAGCCGCGATCTCTTTATTCGTATGATGCGTGGCCCTCTTCAATATTTCGTGGCCGATGTTTGGTTGCGGCTGCGGGCCGCGCTAGGAATTCCCATCCGCGGCGGCCCAGTCAAGCCGGCCGTCCTGACCGGTCGCGTCGCGTGGGGGCATCACGTCAGCCGTGCCGGCGACCGTGTTGTCTCACACAAAGACGCCGACCAAGCCTGTTGCGACGTATGGTTCGCAAGCAACCGCTGGATCCAGGCGATGGCCGGGGCGACGGCGGCAGCAACGGGCGGCGACAGGCGATGGTCGGCGAGGTCGAAACACTGGCCGCCGACGGTCAGCAAGACAGCCTCGGGCGCGCGGCCATAGAGAGCCCGCGTCAGGCCGAGCAGTTGTTCGGGCCCGAGCCTGTGGACCAAAGGCTCGGGCCCCCCCTCGCCCGCGTACACGCTTCGGCAGGCCAGCGCTCCGGCCGGCTGGTCCACCGCGGCGTCGATGAAGATCACGCGTTCGACCGCGGCCAGATCGGCGGCCAGTTCGGGGACGAGCTGATGACATGTGCTCAGCGCGACGGACGCCGGATCAGCCGCCGTCTCGATGCCCGCCTCGACGCCTGCGTCAACCGTCGCGTCGACCATCGCGTCGCGATCGCGCCGCAGACGTTCGACGACCAACGGCCCAAAGGCGTCGTCGCCGCGCAGCGGGTTGCCATAGCCGACGATCAGGATTCGCCCGATGGGGCGCGCGGCCGGCCTCGACGGGTCAATCGCGTTGCAGTTCATCGACGATCCGCCCTTCGGCGTCGCGCAGCTCGACGCGCAGCGGCATCTGGCCAACGGCGTGCGACGCACAGCTTAGACAGGGATCGTAACAGCGGATGAGCGCTTCGACCCGGTTCAACATGCCTTCGCGCAGCCGATTTCCCTCGACGTATCGCTCGGCAACCTGTTTGACGCCCCGATTCATCGCCAGGTTGTTGTGCCCGGTGGCGATGATCAGGTTCATCCAGGTCATCAATCCCTGGTCGTCGATGCGATAGTGATGGATCAACATGCCGCGCGGCGCCTCGGACATCCCGATGCCTTCGTCCTGGTTGCTGCGGGCGCGGGCCCGCACGCGGCTGTCCAGGGTCTGCGGGTCTCGCAGCAGGCGATCGATGGTCTCCAGGGCGAAGATGATCTCGACCAACCGCGCATAATGGTAGTGAAAGCTGCTGGCCACCGGCTGGCAATCTTGCAACGTGCGAAACTCGGCCAGCGCGACGTCGGCCAGCGGCGTCCCGCAGCGGTCGCAGTTGTTCAACCGAGCCAACGGGCCGACGCGATACATGCCCGCCGGATAGCCCTGCGGCTTGTAGTAGGGGAACTTCATGTACGAGTACGGCTCGACCGCTTCGCCAATCACCCGCTCGTACTCGTCGGGCGGCACCATGTCCGCGACGATGTTTCCCGCCGCGTCCTTGATGCGCAGCAGCCCGTCGTAGTGTTCGAGGTCGCCGCGCGGCGTGACGAGACTCAGGAACAGCGAGGGGAAGTTGCCGAAATGGCGGGCTTCCTCCGCGAACTGGCCGACCAGCTCTTTGAAAAAGCCGTACGTCTGGCGGGCGATCCGCATGCCGTCTGGGATCAGTTCGAGCATGGCGTCGCGTTTGGCTTCGCTCAGCGGCTCGCTGACCCCGCCGGGGACGATCCAGCCGGGATGAATTCGCTTGCCCCCCAGAATCTCGATGATCATCTGGCCGATCTGCCTGAGCCGAATTCCGCCCTTGGCCAGTTCGGGATGCTGCTGCATCAGGCCGAAGATGTTTCGCTCCGCCGGATCGCTATCCCAGCCCAAGAGGAGATCCGGCGACGACAGATGGAAGAACGAGAGCGCATGAGACTGCAGCAACTGGGCCAGATTCACGATTCGCCGCAGCTTGACCGCCGCCGGCGGGATCGACACGCTCAGCAACTGGTCGCACGCCTTGGACGAGGCGATTTGATGGCTGACCGGACAGATCCCGCAGGTCCGCGCCGTCAGCGCCGGCATCTCGCGGTACGGTCGGCCCTCGCAGAACTTTTCGAAGCCCCGATATTGCGTCAGGTGGAATCGGGCATCCTCGACTTGACCGGCGTCGTCCAGATCGATGGTGATCCGGGCGTGGCCTTCGATGCGCGTGACCGGGTCGATAATCAGGGTGCGATTGGCGGCCATGCGTTGTCCTACGCTCCAAAACGGGTGACGAGCAGCGGGTTCGGCGTCCGGCCCGCGATCAGTTCGGTCAGCACGAACCAGATCGCGTTGGCCGACGGGGGACATCCCGGGACATACAAATCGACCGGAACGACGGCGTGCAACGGCCGCACGGGCTCGACCAGCTTGGGCACGCGATCCGTCGGCCACTGCGGATTGACCTGGACGTTTTCCACATAGGCGCGGTCCATCACCGCCGCCAACGGAAACAGATTCCGCATCGACGGCACGTTGCCACAGACCGCGCAATCGCCCAGGCTGATCAGATAACGGCAGTGGCGCCGGAACAGGTGGGCCTTCGCCACATCGTCCTCGCTGCTGACCGCGCCCTCCAAGATCCCGATATCGACCGTGTCGGGCAAGACCTTCGAGTCGACCAGCGGGCTGTACACGAACTTGACCTTGTCCATCAATTCGACCAGCCGATCGTCGATGTCCAGAAACGACATGTGGCAGCCGGAACAGCCGTCGAGCCAGGCGGTCGCCACGGTGATTTTCGGGTTGTCGCTCACGGCGCGTGCCTCATGCGGGACAGGTACGGCAGGAAATCCCGATCCTTGGTCATCTCGCCGACCGAGGTCGCTTGCTTGACCAGCGCGCCGGTCGGGCAGACCTGGACACACTTGCCGCAGCCGGTGCAGGTGGTGCTGTCTCCCCAGGGCTGATTGAGATCGGTGATCACGAGGCAGCCGATGCCACGGCCCATCATGTCCCAAGTATGGGCGCCTTCGATTTCGTCGCACACCCGGATGCACCGCGTGCACAGCACGCACCGATTGTGGTCCACTCGGAAATAGTCGTTCGACGAATCCACGCGATACACGGCATTGCGATACGGAACCCGGATGTGGTCGACGCCGCACTCTTGGGCCAGCGTCTGTAGCTCGCAATGTCCGTTGGAAACGCAGACCGAACAGATGTGATTCCGCTCGGCGAACAGCATCTCGACGATCATCCGGCGATAACGCTGCAACGGTTCGGTGTTCGTATAGACTTGCATCCCCTCGGCGACGCGCGTCGAACAGGCCGAGACCAACCGGGGATTGCCTACGATCTCGACCACGCACAACCGACACGCGCCCCACACGCTGAGCCCTTCGACATAGCACAGCGACGGGATCCAGATCCCCTGTTCGCGGGCGACCGTCAGAATAGTTTCATCTTCGCGCGCGCTCAAATCGCGGTCGTCAATTCGAAACGTGACGACACGCAACGGAGTCGTTGATGGATGTTTCATGCGTCGTCCTCCTCCCGTGAGCGGCTCGTGTCGCGTCGTGGTCCGTCCTTCTCCCTCGGTTCGGCCGTCGATCCCGGCCCGTGATCGCGCCCCGGCCGTCGAGCGCTGTTGTGCGCGGCGGCCGCGACGCAACGCCCGCTCGGCGCGTGGCGCGCTAGGTCGGCGCGTGATCGACGGCGTCGGACGCCCCGTTGCCGTCAGACTCGGCGCCATCGCCAGGTCCAGCGTTGTCGCCAGGCCCAGCGCTGTCGCCAGACGCCACGCCGCCGGACGCGACAACTCCGCTCAGCGCAGCCGCCCGGGTTTCGCCCGGGTTGTTATAATCCGTAAGCCGGTCCTCGTATTCGCGGCGGAAATAGCGGAGCGTGCTGAGCACGGGGTTCGGCGCGGTCTGTCCCAGCCCGCACAGACTGGTCCGTTGCACGACTTCGCAGAGGTCTCCGAGCAAGGCCAGATCGGCCCGCGAGCCCTGTCCTTTGGCGATCTTGTCCAACAGGCTGTGCAACTGGTACGTCCCCATGCGACACGGTACACACTTGCCGCAGGACTCGATCATGCAGAATTCCATGAAGTACCGGGCGACGTCGACCATGGATGACGACTCGTCCATCACGATCATGCCGCCCGAGCCCATCATCGAACCGGCCTCGCGCAACGTGTCGTAGTCCACGGGCAAGTCCAAAAACTGCTTCGGCAGACAGCCACCGGACGGACCGCCCGTCTGCACCGCTTTGAACGTGCGTCCTTCGGGCACGCCGCCGCCGATGTCCTGAATGATCTCTCGTAGAGGCGTTCCCATCGGGACTTCGATCAATCCTGTGTTCTTGATGCGGCCAGCCAGCGCAAAGACCTTGGTGCCCTTGGATTTCTCGGTCCCGATCTGTGCGAACCACTCGCCTCCGCGGCGGACGATGGTCGGGATGTTGGCAAATGTTTCGACGTTGTTGATCAGCGTCGGGTGGCCCCAGAGTCCCGATTCCGCCGGGTAGGGCGGCCGTGGCTGCGGCTGGCTGCGCTCGCCCTCGACCGACTGCATCAAAGCGGTCTCCTCGCCACAGACAAACGCCCCCGCCCCCAACCGCAATTCGATTTCCAGACCGAACCGCGTGTCGCAGATGTTCGATCCCAGCAACCGCTTGCGCACCGCCTGCCGCAGGGCGGTCTTCAACCGGTCGATGGCCAGCGGATACTCGGCTCGCAGGTAGACATAGCCTCGGCTGGCGCCCACGGCATACGCGGCGAGCGCCATGCCTTCGAGCACCCGATGCGGGTCCGATTCGAGCACCGCGCGATCCATGAACGCGCCGGGATCGCCTTCGTCCGCGTTGCAGATCACGTACTTCAAGCCGGCCGGCATCTTGGCCACCGTGGACCACTTCAGCCCGACCGGATAGCCTCCGCCGCCGCGGCCGCGCAGGCCGCTGATCTCGACCTCGCGCAACACTTCGCTGGGCGTCATCTCGGTCAACGCCGTCACCAACGCACGATAGCCGTCGGCTGCGATATAGTCATTGATGTCCTCGGGGTCGATCACGCCCGAGTTTTCCAGGACGATCTTGTGCTGTCGATGAAAGAACGGGATGTCCGTCGGACACTGCAGCCGCGGCGCCGGCTCCGCGCCGATGCTCGTGACCAGCTCGGCGGCGTCCTCCTCGGTGACGTTCTGGTACAACACGGGCGCCGCCTGAGACTTCGAGCGAATCTCGACCAGCGGACCGGCCGAGCACAGCCCCAAGCAGCCCACGGATTTGACCCGGACGTCGTCTCGGCCCGCGAGGCGCTGGTTCAATCCCTTCAGCACAGGCCCAGCGCCCGATGATTGGCAACTGGCCGCCATACAGACACGAACAGAGTGCCTACAGGACTCGTCAGCGGCTCGAACCTCGGACGCAACTTCGTCGAGTTGGTCAAGATTCATGATCCAGCACCTCTTCGAGCTTCTGCAACAAATCGTCGATCGTCTGCTTGCCCAACATGGCGCCATCCAACACGGCGGCCGGAGCCAAACCACACGCGCCGACGCACCGCGCGCTGACCACCGACAGCAGACCATCGGCCGTGGTCTCGCCCGCCTGCACCTGATACCGTTGTTCGAGCCCCTGCACCAGATCGCCGGCGCCCTTGATATAACACGCCGTCCCCGTGCAGATGACGCACGTGTGCCGCCCTTTGGGCTTGAGCGTGAACAGGTGATAGAACGTTGCGACCCCGTACACCTTGCTCAACGGCAGACTGAGCGCTTGGGCGACGAACTGCATCGCCGGATCGTCGATATACCCAAAGGCGCCCTGGACCGTGTGCAGCGTCTCGATCAACGCGTGGCCGGCGTAGCCGTTGCGACGCATGGTGAGGTCCACCATTTTCCAACGGCTGTCCGCGCTAGGGAGTTCCGGCTTGAGTCGTTTCACGGCCATGGACTGCTCCAGATGGATTGCTCTAGATGCCCTCGCCTCAGGACTCGCCCGCGTCGCACCGACGGAACCGACCGCACGCCGAACAGGCGAGCTTTGAGCAGGCGAGCCTTCGCGGCGCTCGTCCGTGCGATCCCGACCGGCGCCGTGACGAGCCAGACCGCCGAGATCCCGCGACCGACTTGGTCGAGTGCGCGGCATTATACACGGGAAACGCTCGCCGCGAAAGGTGGCCCGCGCAAACGAAAACGAGACTGGCCGCCTGCCCCCCCGAGGAGACGACCAGTCTCGTGTGCTTCGACAAGTTGTACGCTCCGCGGCTCGCGCCCGGCCGAAACGATCGGGTTACAACCGCAGCGTCACGCCCACCGTCAGTCCCTGCAACCAAAGGCTCGAATCGGTGATGCCGGCGAAGCCGGGATGGTTGCCGCCCGACGGATCCAAGGGCTGCCCGAGCCACTGGCTGGAATTGACCATCGGCAGCCCGTTCGGCCCCGTTTCGATTTGCTCGCCGGCCAACGCCAGACTGCTCCAGTACATCAGGTCGTATCCGAGCGTCAGCTCGGCGTTCGGGGTCAGACGAAAGGTCAGTTTGATCTCGGCCTCGGGGATCACGGCAAACTTGTCTTGCTCGTATACGCCGATGTTCGTCGGCAGAGCCAGGACGCCGCCGTTATAGATCGCATTATTGCCGCCCGCGTCGGTCAGCACCGATCGACCTGCGATGCTGACGACTTCGTTCATATTGCCCATGCCCACTTTGGCCAACACCGAGAGCGTCACCGGCCCCTGTCCGATCTCGCCCAGCAGGCCCAACGTGCCGCCGTGGAACTTGTTCTCGGTGCTGAAAACATCCTCGACCGCCAGGCGGCGAGCGAAAATCGCTGGCGTAAAGTCCGTCGTGTGCGAGATCCCCAGACTGTCGTCGATCCGCGTGAACTGGTAGCCGCCGACCAAGTCGAGCCGTCGTCCCGGAGCACAGTATAACAGGTATCGCAGATACGCCTCGGCGCCCAACACGTCCGTGTGCGTGACCGCGCTGATGTCGCCGGCCAACGTGAACACCTGCGGGCCGAACGTCTCTTGGCCTGCGACCACGAACGAAGCCGGCCCAGGGCCGCCCGAGGCCGGCCATGTCTCCCAGATCGGCCGCGCCAGCACGGGATTCCCGTTGGCGTTCGAGGCGGCATGGAAACCGATCGTCTCGGTCTGGACCCCGAACAACCGGCCACCCACGCCGAGTCGCTCGTTTGGATCCAGCCAGCCGCCGAACGATAGCTTGCCGCCCGCCTGGACGCCGCCGTCGACATCGTCCCCGCCGAACAGGATGCGCGCCCCCGGCAGGATCCCGTCGACGCCCGGCGGACTGGTCGTCACCAACGGCGGCAGATGACGGCCTTGCAGCCAGGTATGCATGTATTCGACGCTGACCCACGGGCTGAACACGTACTGACCGTCTGCCTGCCCTCGCTTGCCCGCGGCCCCTTTGCCGTCGCCTTTGACGCTCCGGCGGTACTCCGACGCTTGCGCCGCTGAAGAATCCTGCCAATAGGCGGGCGTCGCGCTTGGCAGACCGGGTGGCGGCACGAGATCGGAATCGTCTCCGATATAGCCGCTGTAACTAGCCTCCGTCCCAAAACCGCGAAGCTGAGAAAACGGAGATTCTCCGCTGTTCGCCGGCGGACTCTGCGCGCCGACTTGAGATGTCCCCATCGCAAAGATGAGCATTGCGACCGCTAATGTTGTGCTTGCTGATCTCATGGTTAAAATCCGCTTCCCCTGAGTCTTCGATTCCACCCTAACCACTAGATCGACTGGCATTGTCCGAATTTTCAAAAGATTCAATACGCCAGGCATATGCTGCGCAGATTGCCAATTTTAAAGATGAGCCACCGGCTGTTCCCTCGAGGTGTTCACGAGCCTACAGCCAGCGCGAAGCGCAACTGACGAAGGGCAATCGATTTATGCAGTATTCGATCGACCATGATCTGCGGCCGGAAACGCGGACGAGGGGACTGTATGGCGCGTTGCCGTGAACTCGCTCGGATCACGCACAGGCCCGTACGGATCATCGGTACGCAGGACATGACCGGCGGTAAAGGTGACAAACTCAATTGCTCGCGGCACACTTGCCAAGGCTGGATCCCGCGCGCGACCGTCCGGGCCTGGACCAGCCAGCCCTGACGTCGTAGGGCCAGTGTCGTATCCCCAGCACGATCGCCCGGGCCTTGTTGGACCAGCTTTGGGATGCGATACTTGAATCTTCGGCTTGTTTCGAGCGCCTTCGGCCAGACCCGCAACGCCAGATGCGTTCACCGTTGCGGGGCATCGCATCCGCAGCCGGCCCGGGAGACGCATGGCTCGAACGCACCGCTGGCTGCACAAAAGACGGCCTGCGCCCATAGCTCAGCTGGATAGAGCAGCGGACTTCTAATCCGCAGGTCGTAGGTTCGAATCCTACTGGGCGTGCTTTTTGCAAACCGTTATGTAAACAGGCTTTACGAAAACGCACCAGGCTTGTAGCGCGCGTGCGTTTTTTTGTTTACACGGCTTTAGTCTACACGCCGTTTCTGTGTAAACTTTGTGGAGAGAGCTGCCTGCCCTGGAAACGGCCGGTCATCATGTCCAGGTGTGCCCAGGTGTGCCAATTCGAGCAACCGGTGCGTCTGGAACGACTCTGTTGCGCGGATCGCGGCGCCCGTGGGCGACTCGATTACCGCGGGCAGGCCGCCTGCCGCGCCCAGCCTACCGGGGCTTCGTCCAGCGGCTCGACCCGCGCCTGGACAGGGTTCCGGTGTTCGTCTGTTGGGCCACGCGACGAGCGACGAAGCCGCGGGGCACACGGCTCGCCCCGACGCCGCCGAAGTCGACCGGACGGTCCGGAGCGATCGGCGATGAACGGCGCCGCGGGGACCGGACAACCGACTGGATACGGCTGCGATCACGATATCGAAACCAAGGGGGAATGCTTATGCCAAGCCTATCTGCTGGCCGCCGTGTGTTGTGGGCGGCGGCCGTCGCGCTGTTGGTCGCGTGTCCGCTGCCGGGCGGCGAACCGGCGAAGCGCGAGGACATCAACGCCCAGTTTCGCAACCCGGACATAAACCAGTCCCTGAAGACCTTCGAGGGCGAGAGCCGCGAAATCAATCAAAAGCGCGACGAGATCCTGGCCGCGTGCGACCTGCGGCCCGGCTTGGACGTGGCGGACGTGGGCGCGGGCACGGGCCTGTTCACGCGACTGATGGCCCCGCACGTGGCCCCCGGCCGCGTCTATGCCGCGGATATCTCGAAGAAGTTCATCGAGTACATCGCGCAGACGTCCCGCGAACAAAAGCTGACGAATGTCCAGGGCATCGTGTGCGCGGACACCGACACGGGGTTGGCCGCCGCCTCGGTCGATCGCGTGCTGATCTGCGACGCCTATCATCATTTCGACACCCCGGAAAAGAATCTGGCCTCGATCCACCGCGCGTTGCGGCCCGGCGGGCGACTGGTGATCGTCGATTTCGAGAAGATCCCCGGCGTGACGCCCCAGTGGGTGATGAACCACGTTCGTCCCGACAAACAGAAGGTGATCCAGGAAGTGACCGCCGCCGGCTTCCAGTTCGTGGACGAGCCCCCCGAGACGATGAGCGGCCAGTACATCCTGCGATTTGAAAAGCCCATGAACCAGACGCCGCGCACCGGCGCTCGACGGATTTTCCCGTACCGAGTGGCCCAAGACACGTTGCCCAACGGCTTGAAGACCATCGTCGTCACGATGGACAGCCCCGGGTTGGTGACCTATTGGAGCATCGTCCGCACCGGCAGCCGCGACGAGGTCGAACCGGGCCGCTCGGGGTTCGCCCATTTTTTCGAACACATGATGTTCCGCGGCACGAAGAAGTATCCCGGACCGGTGTTCGACGAGATCATCACGTCGCTGGGCGCCGACTGTAACGCCTTCACGACCGACGATTACACGGCCTACCACCTGACGTTCGCCAAGGAGGATTTGGAACGGGTCGTGGAGATCGAGAGCGACCGCTTCCAGAACTTGAGCTACGAAGAACCCGCGTTTCAGACCGAGGCGGGCGCGGTGTACGGCGAGTATCGCAAAGGGATAACGCACCCGTTGGCCTTGCTGGACGAGAAGTTCCGCGACTTGGCCTACGACGTCCACACCTACAAACACACGACGATCGGTTTCGAGGCCGACATCAGGGCGATGCCCGAGGCCTACGACTACAGCTTGGCGTTCTTCCAGCGTTTCTACCGGCCGGAAAATGTCGTCATCCTGGTCGTGGGCGACGCGTCCGCGCCCGATGTATTCGGACTCGTCCGCAAGTACTACAGTTCGTGGAAAAAGGGCTACGCGCCGCCGCACGTGACGCCCGAACCCGAACAGACGCACGAGCGAACCGGCGCCGTGACCTACCCCGGCCGGACGCTGCCCATCGCGCAGGTCTCGTACCAGGGCAGCGCGTTTGATCCCGACGACGCGGATTACGTCGGCGCAATGCTGCTGGTCGATCTGGCCTTCGGCGAAACCAGTCCGCTGTACAAGCGGTTGGTGTTGGACGAACAAAAGGTCCAGACCCTCGAGGCCTATGTGCCCATGAACCGCGACGCGTCCACCTTCGACATCATGGCGATGGTCAAACAGCCCGAGGATCTGGACGGCGTGCGCGACGAGATCTATCGCACGCTCGAGCGCTTTCAAACCACGCCGGTCGAAGCCGAAAAACTGGCCCAATTGAAGCGGCGCCACAAATACGCGTTCCTCATGGCGCTGGACACCCCCGATCGCGTCGCGCAAGCCCTGTCGCGGCCCATCGCGCTGACCGGCGGCGTGGAGTGCGTCGACCGCTTGTACGAAGCCCTCGAGCGGGCGACCGCCGACGATGTCCAGCGGGCGGCCCGCAAGTATTTCGTGTCGTCCCGGCGGACGGTGATGGTGCTCAGAGGAACGGAAGGATGAACGCAACGATGGGGATACTCTGGATGATGGCCTCGATGGCCTTGACCGTGGATCGCGTGCCGGAAGCAAATGTGGTTTCCCTGCCGGTGGCCGGCGATCCGACCATCAGCTTCCGCCTCTGGTTTCGCGTCGGCTCGCAGAACGACCCGCCGGGCAAGGAAGGTTTGGCCGCGCTGACCGCGGCGATGCTGGCCGAGGCGTCTACGCGCCAAGAGCCTTACGAGCGGATCCTGGAGCGGCTGTACCCGATGGCCGCCAGCTATGCGGCGTCGACGACCGTCGAGATGACCGTCCTGTCAGGGCGCACGCATCGCGACAACCTGGACGAATACTACCAGTTGCTCGTCCAAGCCGTGCTGTCGCCGGCGTTCCTGCAAGAGGATCTCGATCGCCTCAAGAGCGACGCCTTGAACTACCTGAAGAACATCCTGCGATACGCGAGCGATGAAGAACTGGGCAAGGCCGTGCTGTACCAAGAGGTCTTCGCGGGCACGCCTTACGGCCATCTTCCCGAGGGCGCCGTCGACGGCCTGCGGTCGATCACGCTCGACGATGTCCGTGAGTTCTACCAGCGATACTTCACCCGCGACAACGTGATCGTCGGGATCGGTGGAGGCTATCCCGACGATCTGCTCGACCGGCTGCGCGCGGATCTGGGGCGTTTGCCGCCGGGCCAACCACCAACCGTTCCACCTCCGACGCCGCGGCCCATCCACGGTTTGCAGGTCATGATCGTGGAAAAACCGGCCAGCGCCACCGCGATCAGCCTCGGCTTCCCCCTGGATGTCCTTCGCGGCGCGCGCGACTGGTATGCCCTGGCGGTGGCCAACTCGTGGCTGGGCGAACACCGCAATTCCAGCAGTCATCTGTTCCAGGTGATCCGCGACCAACGCGGCTTGAACTATGGCGACTATTCCTACCTCGAGCATTTTCCCAACGGCGGCACGTTGACCAAGCCGCCGCAAAACGTCTGCCGACAACGGCAATTGTTCGAGATCTGGATCCGGCCGGTGCCCAACGAAGCGCGGCAGTTCGCGCTGCGGGCTGCGCTCCGCGAGCTCGATCACCTGGTCGCTGCAGGCTTGACGGCCGAGCAATTCGAGCTGACCCGCAAGTTCCTGCACAACTACGTCCTGCACTATGCGCCGACCACCGACGAACGGTTGGGGTACGCGCTCGACGACCGTTTCTACAGCATCTCTGGCAGCCACCTCGACCATTTCCGACAGGCCATGACCGACGTGACCCTCGACGAGGTCAACGCCGCCGTGAAACGCTACTTGCGGGCAGACAACCTGCGGATCGTGTTCGTCACCCCCGACGCCGAAGCGTTGAAGGCGGCCTTGGTGGCCGATGCGCCGAGCCCCATCAGCTATGCCACGCCCAAACCCGAAGCCCTGCTGGCCGAGGATCGCCAGATCAGCGCGTGGCCGTTGAAGATCCCGGCAGAAAACATCAAAATCATCCCCGTGGACGAACTGTTCGTAAAATAACAGGAGCCTCACCCATGAGATGCTGTGCCGTCTGCTTTGCTCCAGCCCACCGCGCGGCCTGGATCGTCGGATGTGTTTGGGGAGCGTTCACTGCGATGACGTTGTGGGCCAGCGCGGCCGACAACGTGCCGCCGCCGGGCTTCACCGCGCTGTTCAACGGCAAGGATCTGAGCGGATGGAAGGGGCTGGTCGCCAATCCGCCCGCGCGGGCCAAGATGACGCCCGAACGGTTGGCCGAGGCGCAAGCCAAGGCCGACGAGCGCGCTCGGCAGCACTGGAAGGTGGAGGATGGCGTGATCGTGTTCGACGGCAAGGGCTCGAACCTGTGCACGGTCAAGGATTATGCCAACTTCGAGCTGCTGGTCGATTGGAAGATCGAACCCCATGGCGACAGTGGCATCTACCTGCGAGGCAGCCCTCAAGTCCAGATCTGGGCCGCGGCCATCGGCTCGGGCGGGTTGTACAACAACCAGAAACACCCCAGCCGGCCGCTGAAGGCCGCCGACAAGCCGGCCGGCCAGTGGAACACCTTCCGCATCAAGATGGTGGGAGACAAGGTCTCGGTGTGGCTCAATGACGAACTGGTGGTCGGCGACGTGGTGATGGAAAACTACTGGGAGCGTGACAAGTCGATCTACCCCGCAGGTTCAATCGAACTCCAAAACCACGGCAGCACGCTGTACTTCAAAAACATCTTCGTGCGCGACCTGCCGTAAGGAGCGCAGGAAAACAACTTCGGATGATTTCGGGTTGATTCGCTCGAGAGTCATCCGAGCGATGGCGACCAATGGTTGGCCGGATACATCGAGAGATTCTGCTACGAGGCAACCACGAATCGATCGCAACTCGAACCGTCAGCGCGGGACCCATCGTAACCCGAAGCGTCAGCGAAGGATCGGGGCGGCGCGGCTTGAATCCACCTTTGCAGGTTCCTGCAGGGATCGTTCAGTTCCCCGCTGACGCTTCGGGTTACGGTCCGGTGCGACTTGCTCGCTAAAGAGCTACCTGTCTGAAAAAGTGAAGTCGTTTTTCACGCGGTCTTAACGCGGGCTAGCTCCCGCAAACCAGGCGTGTACTGTATAGACCGGTGTACCAGATGCGCGCACGATACGGACTAAGACTTCAACGGCCAATAGCACGCGGTCGGGCAGCCCCGTTTGGACGCTGACTCCTCTTGGCCGAAGGCCATATTCATCCAGGCCGCGGTGACACGTTGATGTTGGCCTTCGGCCAACACGGTTGTTATCATCTCTGACTCCTGGGGCGTTGCCCCAGGC
>JAVYAJ010000422.1:0-4653 GCA_032229885.1 Candidatus Anammoximicrobium sp.
TACGTTGGTGATGGCCTTCGGTCAACACGTTTCGTGTCGTCTGTGCTGGGCAACAGCCATCCAACGCCAGATCCACTTAACGCGGGCTAGTGCCAGCAACCCAAGAATCTGTTTGGCCGAAGGCCTCCGATCACCGTAGCCTGGGGCAACGCCCCAGGGCTGGCGCGGTGCGCGTGCCTCTCTTGGCCGAAGGCCATATTCATCCAGGCCACGGTGACACGTTGGTGATCGCCTTCGGCCAACACCGTTGCGATCATCTCTGACTCCTGGGGCGTTGCCCCAGGCTACGTTGGTGATGGCCTTCGGCCAACACGCTTCCTGTCGTCCGTGCTGCACAACAGTCATCCAATGCCAATTCCACCTAACGCGGGCTAGCGCCCATAACCTAAACGTTTACTGTACAAACCAGTGTACAAGATGCGCGCACGGTGCGCGCATGATACGGAGTAAGACTGTATGTGGCTTTAGTCTCCCTCGTTTACACGGACTTTTAGGGGTTTGGCCGGTTTCGGCTGAGCCTCGATTAACGACGACGTAGCGTGAATCGTCCAAGACAAGCGGTGAATCCTGCTCAGTGACTCTGTGTCTCCGTGAGAACCCAGACCAGACCGCGAGGTCACGTGCGTCTGAATCGGCGTTCAAGTCGATTATCGCCGACCCGTTTGATGAAACCGCTTCGCGAGAGTGTCTCCGAGGCGGCGTAGTCTTCGACCTTTTCCAAGGTCATACTCCGCCCGGCTGCGCGGTTCAGTGCGTGGTAGACGTATCCGCCACTTGCGATTCGTGACCGTCGAGGCATGACAGTAGGCATACCCATTCTGCCCGTGTTCCGCAAGGCAATGAGACTCGACTCCATTTCCCGCCCGGCACAACCAGGCGGCTTGCGATGGTCCCGCCGATCGGTCGCCACGTTCTGTTCACAGCCTATTCAGCGCGGCTTCTTTGGCCTGCGGCGGGGCGGCGAATCCTGGCCGGGGCCAACATCGTTGCCTCGCTTAGCCTCTCCGGGCTCGTTGGATCCACTGGGCTGGAGGGAACCGGCGAGGTCCGAGACGCCTACGTTCTGGCTCGACCTGTTGTCCGATTCGGCGACCGCCTGCGACTGCCGCCGCTTCCGATCCTCGTAAGCACTCTCAAAGCGGTCGACTAATTGGTTGACAGGATCCTTGAGGTCTAGATCCCACAGATCATGGCGCCCGTCCCAGGGCAACACCAGTCTCATCAAGTCGTCGCCGATATGCTCGCCCAGTTCGCGATACGACTCGGCTTGATCCGGGCTGTAGACTTGGTCCGTCGTGGCTTGATGGGGGAACTCTGGGTGGCTTTGACGGTATTGCCACAGGTTTATACTTTCGTCGCCTACCAATGATGGCTTGACGTAGATCAGCAGCCCTACGGAGGGTTGGCGCGATCGAACTACGGGAGCTGTATGGTGTTCGTCTGTGGAACCGCGACCGACGTCGGAGCTGGAATCCTCATCGATATTGGATCCAGAGTCGCGGGCGCCCTCAGCCTTGGCGTCTGGCCTCTTGTCGGCGCCAGTCCTTGTTGCTTTCTTGGGTTTTGATGCGCGGTCTTGGAGAGGCTCGGATCGAGCATCCTTATCGGTTTCGGGCCCGGTGGTCACGCCAGTTTCCGCCGTAGAGTTCTGATCGGTTTCAGTTCGCGGCGCTTCATCGGTCTTTCGTCCAGGCGGTTCACCGGCTTCGGTCCCAGAAGCTTTGTCTGCTGCGACGGACGGATATTCGATACGGAACATCGCGTAATGTTCCCGACAGGTGCGATGTAGCGGTTCGCCTCGATCCGAATGCGGCAGGCGCAGCCCGGACAATAACATACTGTATTGCTCATCGGCGTCGGGCGCGACGAAATCCGGCAGCGTTGTGCAGAGCTCGTCGATCGTGATCCCATCGTTGACGCGTGCCGTTCGGATGGCTTTCGCGAAATCCTCGAAGTGATGTTCGGGATCTGCGCTCGCGTCCACCGCGATGATCAGACGGCAGCGGCGGCGGAGCAGAGGAACGAGGCCGAGATTCTCGGTTGCTCCACCGTCGGACAGGAAACAGTATTTTCGTTCCTGCGGCTTACGCAACTGATCGGCGAGTATTGCGAAAGCCGTGGGACGACATCGAGGTGAATTGTTCTTTGGATTCGGAACCCATTGGCCCAGGCGCATATTCAGTAGAAACATCAACATCGCCGTAGACAGGCTGTGGACATTTTGTGGCGACACGGCCGCGCCGGAGAGGGCGATCGCGTCCGCCAAGTTCAACACCGACCTGCCTCGAAACAGTTTTTCGTATTTGTCGGTGCGCACATAGCCGGTAATTTCCGAGCCACAATATTTTTCGGATAGGACGAACAGACCACGCAACAAATCCGTCGAATCGTCGCTTTGGGCTTGTTCGCCGTCGGGCGACATCATCCGCCACACGTTTTCTCGAGGGTTCTCGACCCACGACAAGCCGGCGGTCGTCGAGATCAGGTGATAGGGGCTGCCGAACCTGCTTGTCGAGATTTCTGACAGCATTGTCGGCATATCTTCGGGCCGCGTCGATTGAAGGAACGAGGCTGCCAGCCGATTTCGATAGAACCGATGGAGCGAGGCCGTATTCAGATCAACGAGGAATCCGCTGATCACGAAGAAGATCAGTCCGTACATAGCCCACAGCCACCGGGCTTCTTGATCCTTCCAGATCGTTACCAGACGACGGATCTCGGAACGCGACCGAAAAACCTCGGGGAAGCGACGCTCCAGCAACAGCCGGTTGAGTTCCGCGATGTCGTAGGACAACAACCCGGACGCGCCGCGCCGCTCATACTCATCCACCAGCTTCTTGAGATCCGCCGACCCTTCGTCCTCCGGCAGAGGCGCCTTCGGATCGATCCGCGACGCGCTCGGATCGGCCTGAGGCGCGTCCGGCATCTCCGCCACGCTGGATGTAGACGTGGACGGAACCGATTGTAGACCGAACTCGTATCTGCGGACTCTCGCCTTCCTTTCCTGCCGCTCCGCGACATACTCGGCGACTTGATCCCCCAGCAGCTCGGGGTTCTGTAACGCCCTGCCCAGTCGATCTGCCACATAGTCCTGCAACGGTTTCAAAACTTGCTGAATCTCCCAATACTGTCGAACGTCCGCATCGTCTTCGGCCAAACCGATCTGCCACGTGGCAAAACGCCACGCTCGGGTCAGATAATGGCCCGTGCGCGAGATCTGGTATGGATACACGTTTGCGATCTTTTCGTGGAATACCGCATGACGCATCTCCAAGAGCTGGCGGATCCAGTATGTACGGACTGTCAGTGGCATATCTCGGAGCTCGGGCGATGCGTCTGGCCGTTTATCATTAGCGTCCGCTTTTAAGATCGACATTTCAATCTCGGTCAACACGTCCGATGCGGCGCGAGCTGGTCGGCTTTGGCGTCCTCTGTCGGGAACCAAGGACATGCCGGTCAATTTGGTTACCAGACGCCATCCGTCGTCTTTCGGATCCGGCAGCTTGGGCACGTCCAATTTGGGTTCGGCTGATAGATCCAAAGCATCGTGAAGCCGCCGGATCGCGACGAGCTGACCCGGCGTAGGGGGGACTGGACGTGGCTTCGTCGACGGGCCCGTTTCCGCCGGGTTCGTCGCCTGTCGGTCAACAACGCCCGCCGGCCCGACCAACATGTTGCACAAAGCGTCCCAATCGGCGATGTCGCCTCGCGTTGGATCACGATAGCGGTGGGTGTTAAAGCCAGAGATATTTTCACGGGCCAATACGCCCACCAGAAGCAAGGGAACCCCGAAGAGAACACAGATCTTGACGAACGAGAAGAAATACGATTCCCACGGGGCCCCGCGGTCGGCGCCGCTGCGGAGCAAGCGCCGGGGATGCAGCAAAGGAAGGAGACCTCCGAGGATCACGCCCACGATCGGCATCCAGATTTTCTCGCTGACACTCCAGGTCGAATCACGCCCCAACGCGCCCATGGCGATATCGCCATTGCCCATCAGCAACGCGACGCCGATCAATAACGACGCCACGACACCGATCAGCATCGCGTGGGGCAAGTGCGTACTGGCCTCGGAACCCCGGCGAGAATACGAGATCCCCCAGGCGACCAACCAGGCCAGTGCAAAACATGCGAAAAAACAGAATGGGGCGATGAAATCGCTGTCGAGATCCAGCAATTCCAGTTGCTCGCGCATCTCCGGATAATCCCAACAGCGCCAGATGAACGCGACCAGCGCGGCCAGGCCCAGGAGGCCCGAAAAGAAATACATGTTGACGCAAAACAGTCCGATCAGATATCGGTTGAACAATGCGATGGGCCGGACGAACGTCTTGCCGTCCCGGATGAATCGTCGGACGCGTTCGGCCTGCTTGAGGTCGCCTTGATTTCCCAGGGGAAAGTCGTCCTTGGAAAACGGTTTTTTGTGTTTCAGGGCCTCCGACGTCAGGTAGCCGGCCAGATATCCGCCCCCCGAAACCGAGGAGATGTAGTCGATATGCTTCCACAGCCCCGATCGGTGCAGCGCCTGGACAAACCCCATCGCGAAAAACGCCGATCGCGTGAGCGCCCATCAGTGCCATGCTTGACGGCTTCCTTAAGCTGAGGGGTTGGCAAATCCATTCCCCTTTGGCTGGAGGCAGATTGATGGCGAGA
>JAVYAJ010000423.1:0-8207 GCA_032229885.1 Candidatus Anammoximicrobium sp.
CCGTGAAATGCTGCACGAACATTTTCTGGCCGCTCTGCCCGGCCCTCCGGACGATCCCAAATTCCGAGCACTTCTAGATACCCTGCTTGCCCTCGCGATGTAATTGCCTAAAGTGCAGTTCGCAAACGCGAGACTTTCATCGGCAGCTCCGTTCGACCGCAAGGGTCGATCACCGAGTCTGCGTCATCTTCCGTAGTGGACATCGGTCAAGCGGATCTCAAAATACGTTGTTGAACAAAACACATCCTTCGTAAGGCCCCTTCGCTCCACAGGCATTACCCCGCTTCATGGCTAGTATGGGCCTCTCCGACTCCCGATCCGACCCTCCGCCCGTTATGGATTCCGGACGATGGTTGAGCTGGGGCTCATCGGAACGGGCCTCCCAGGTTCCTGACAGTTCTTTCGATGCCCGCCGTCCCCTACCACCCCGCGAGGTTGCGGAATTGCAAATGCTCGTTGCTTCATTCCACATGTTGGCTTCACGTTCTCTGGCACGCTGGCCACCTCGAAATAGTGTAACGAGGCCGAAATGGGTTCACGCTTGCGCATTACGGCTGACATCTTTGCTTCAGGATGCTTCGACATCGGGATTACTCCCGGATGCCGCTCCGTCAGCTACATGGCGAACGAGCACTTACCATGGTTCGATACCTTTCAATCAAACAAGGAACTGCCAGGCTTAACCTGGCGCACCAGAGGACACAGAGCCACTGCAAGCACAAGATGTAACCTTTCAACAACCCGACGCTGTCGCTGGCTGAAAACGTTGTCAAAAAGTTCACGATGTTTGAGGTTAGTAGTATAGGGGACGGATAGGGCGGCTTTGGCCGGTCTGCCGGAGGAAAGCCTGTGAGGCGCCGCGGGCGATGGTTCAATTTTGGGGCTCGGCGGGCTTCGGCTCGTCAGGCTTGGGTTCGGCGGGCTTGGGCTCGGCGCTGTCCGGTTTGGCTTTCGCTGCCTCGGGTTCGATCTTGGTGTCCGCTGGTTCCGACTTCGGCTTTTCGGACTCCGCTTTGGCGTCGGCCGACGACGCCGTCTCGGCGGGAGTGTCGGGCATCCGAGCCGCGGCGTCCGGTTTCGCCGCTTCGGGTTTTGTCGCCTCCGGTTTGGTCGGCGGTTGATCCGTCGGTTTGGCCGTTGGCTCGTCCTTGCTACGTTCAGCGGCCCGCGACGCCTCGTTGAACTGCCGATACATCTCTTTGATGCCTTCGTCACGATCCACGCTCTTCTGCAGCAGATCACCCAGGGGGAAATCGGCAGGGATTTGTTCATCCAGTTGCTGCAACAGCCGTTGGTAGCGTTTGATCCCGTTGGTCAAATCGTCGGCCGTGAGATCGTCCATCAGACCCGGGAACTTGTCGTAGGTCTGTCGCCACAGACGCCAAGACTGCTCGTACAGCGAGCGGGCCGTCTCCAGGTCGGCCGCGTCGTGGGCCTGTTGCGCCTTGTACAACGACTCGCGGGCATCGACCGCTGTCTTCGTCTGTTCCGCCTGACAGCGGAGCGCCCAGTACTCGTAGTTCACGATTCCCCGGTAATGCGAGATCCGCGAGGACATCAGTTCCTGCGTGCTGAGCCGTTCGGCCAGACTGAGGGCGGCAGCTCGATTTTCTGACGGTGCGCGTTCCGCCACCTCGCGGTGCGTGACTTCGGTCCGTTTCTGCGCGTCGTAGTGCTGCGCATAATTCTCGTCGGTCAGTTGCGCCTCGCTCAGATCCAGCGCGGCGCGGAGTGCCGGGTCGAGGGCGGCGATCTTCTCTTGACGAATCTGCGCTGCGACGCCGGGCGCCAATTCCGCGAGCCGCTTTTCCATCCGCTTGATGTCGTCGTTGACCTGTTCGTATTCGCCCAGCCGGATATTGTGGCCCCAGGACGTCGGGATCGCGCGGCGTCCGTACTGCGACCAGCCCTGATCGGCCTCGTACCAGGCCTGCTGGGCCGTGTCGCCGAGCACGCCCTCCTCTTCGATGGTCGACGCGTAGTTGATCAGCGACATGGGGTCGCTGGCATAGAAGATCAACGGACTCTTGCCCTTGAGCGGAATGCCTGCGTCCACCGCCCGCTCGGCCCGTTGATACCACAGTTGTGAGACCAGCCAGTTGTCCGGGCGGCCGTCCCAGCCATGCGCCTTGTCGATGGGGACGTCGGCATTGAGCGAATTGTGGAAGTCCTCGTCCCGGCGAAACAGCTCGCGGAACTGGACGTGTTCGTCGGCGCGACCGATCTTCTGGCCGATGATCCAGCCGGTATAGTGCAGCAGGCGTGGGTTCTCGCGATTCTTGCGGATGCCTTCGACGAGGAAATCGACGCCTTTCTTGACCCAATGGTAGCGCATCCGATAGTCGTCGAACTCCATCGACACGTTGTAGGACAAGTTGTGTGATTGGTGTTCCCAAACCGTGATGAAGTTGGGCTGCAGCTTGGTGATCTGGTTCAGCGTGGCGGACAGGCCGTCCCAGTCCTCGCGTTTTTTGTATTCGAAGCTTTTTTCCCACAACAGGTTGGCCGCCACGCCGCGCAGCCCCAACGTGGCCAGTTTGAACGATTCGCCGGCCGGGTCGATCTCGCCCAACTCGGCCTGCGACAGGTTGTTCTCCGCGCGCAGGCGGGCCAGCACGCCGCCCGGATTGCTGCCCGTCGCGGTCCGGGTGGCCGGCTGGCCGATCCAGAACAACGGGAACAACAACAGCACGATGACGCCGATATAACCGACCTTGCGCCAAAAGGAGAAGTTCTGCCTCATGCCGCGATCTCCCGTGATTTCAGGTAGAAGTTGCCATACAGGCACAGCACCACGAAGTATGCCAACGCGATCAAGGCATGCTGGGCCAGAAGGTTGCCGTCGATGTTGAACCCATAGGCGACGAATCGCGAGGTGTCCAGCGCGCGATAGTCGGGGAATACGCTGGCGAACAGCCACATAAAGGCCATCAGCACGGCGTCCATCCCCTTGATGATCCACTCGACGATCTTACCCATGTCCAACTCGATGGTCTGGTTCATCTGCGTGATGATCCGCACGAACGACTCGACCGGGCCGCCGCCGACTTGCTCGCCGGTGGCCACGCTGATGATAAAGTCGCGGAACAGGCCGACGACCAGGGTCGCCCCGGTCGCGAACAGGGCCACGGGTCCGCTGAGGAACGTGCTCAGCGTGACGCCAAAGCAGGTGGCGATGATCATCTGGAACCAGAGGCCGGCGTAGGCCTTGCCGAAGTTCAGCGCGAACGGCGCGTTTCCGCCGCGGAGATATACGTCCGCCTGTGCCATGCCGAAGTATTGAGACGGCTCGGAACACTGGATCCAGACCTCGACGTTGCCCTCCTCGTCGACCAGGTTCTCGAACAGATCTACGTCCTTCAGCGTCCCGTCCGCGCTGACGGCCTTCAGCTTGCGGGGAACATCATGGCGGTACAGCATGAACTCGCGCGCGGTAAACGGGATCGGCTCGCTGCTCAGCCCGGTGCGCGGATGCTTGACGGTGATCCTGCCCCGAATTCCGGACACGATGTCGCCCTTGTACGTGCGAAACACGCTGATGTTCATCTCCAGCGGCAGCCCGTCGGGAAACGCCGCGGGCGTCACCTTGGGAAATGTCCATACGGCGGCGGCCAGCGAACCGCCCTCGATGTATTTTCGATACGCCCATTCCTTGCCCACGCTGATGCCGCCGCCCTCTTTGCCGGCGCGATCCACGAACCGCAGCTTGCCATAACGGGGCATGCGGGCAACCAGTGCGCCCTGCGGCGGTCCGACGACGAACGTCTGACGACCGCTGGCGTCCACCAGGTGGACTTCGTGATCATGATCCATGATGTAATCGGTTCGCCCGATTCCGCTGGCGTCGAGCGTCACCTGATGGCGGTGATGCGCATTGAGGCTGGTGGCGCCCTCCCAGCCACCGCCGCCGATACGTTCCAGATCGTCGGCCGCGATCTCGTGCCGGTGATCCAGCCCGCGGACCACAAACAGATAGCTGACCACGCCCATCAGCGCCAGGATCACCGTGTTGACGGCCACGACGCCCAGCACGCGGCCCAACACGATCTCGCCGGGCCGCACGGGCTTGGTGACGACCGTGTGGATGGTCTTGGATTTGATGTCCGCCGGCAGGCTGAAGGTGCTCAACAGAATGGCCAGCACCAGGATCATCAACTGGGTCGCGGTCAGGATAAAGCTGAGATACAGCCGCGCCGGATGGTCGCTGGCCGTGTCCAGGAACCAACCGGCGAACAGCAGCACCACGGCAAAGACAGCGAACGCGATCAGCACCCGCGACCGCAGCGCTTCTTGGATCGCCAGTCGCGTGACCGCCCAAATCCGCCGCCAACTGGCGTGCGGCAAGTCCGACCCGAACACCGTCGCCAGCGACTTGGCCACCGCGTAGAAGCCTTCGCCCGGCCCCAAGCGAATGGCCATCCGCAGGTACGCGCCGAACAGCGACACGACGGACAACGCCGCAACGACGGCGGCGAAGATCACCAGCGCGCCTGGGCCGCGCAGGCTGGGAAACAGCCAGTCCGCCAGGGGGAGGATGTCTTTTTCCAGTTCCATAACCTACTCTCCCTCGCGAGCCCGACGCCCCGGATGCGATTCGCCTTCCTGGACGATCTTCAAGAACAAATCTTCCAACGTGGTCGTCGGATTCGCCATGCTGACCACCTGGCCTCCCAATCGCTCGATGGCTTGGCGAACCTCGCGCTGCGCCTGGTCTGACAGGCCGCGGGCCTGGATCTGCGTGACGTCTCGAACGGTCAGCAGCCGGTCGACGCGCCCCAGCTCCTTCAGTTCGCCCTGGTACAGGATGGCGATTCGGTCGCACACGTCCTGGACGTCCGCCAGCAGGTGGCTGCACATCAGCACGGTCTTGCCCTGGTCGCGCAGCTTCAAAATCATGTCCTTCATCTGCCGCGTCCCGATCGGATCCAATCCGGTCGTCGGCTCGTCCAGCACGATCAGCTCGGGGTCGTTGATCAAGGCCTGCGCCAGGCCGATCCGTCGTGTCATGCCCTTCGAGTATTCCTTCAACTGACGGCGTCGCGCCCGCTTGAGTCCGACTTGCTCGATCAGTTCGTCCACCCGCTGGCGACGGACCGAGGCCGGCATGTCGAACAGCCGCCCATAGAAATCGAGCGTCTCCTCGGCGTTGAGAAATTTGTACAGATACGACTCTTCGGGCAGATAGCCGATGCGCTCGTTCTTGCCGACGTCGGTGGCGTCCTTGTCGAACACCAAGGCGCGCCCGCTGGAGGGAAACAGCAGACCCAGGATCAGCTTGATCGTCGTCGTCTTTCCCGAGCCGTTGGGGCCGAGCAATCCGAAGATCTCGCCGCGACGGATCTCGAGGTCGAGCGCCTTGAGCGCCTGGACTTTCTGGCGGCCCCAGAAATCGCGATACGTTTTCGACAGGTTGCGAGTCTCGATCACCACATCGGAATCGACCCCCGCCGTCCGTCCGCCCTCGTGCGGTGTGGCTCGTGCGCCGGCGACTGGCGTGTCCATGAAGCTTTCCCCCTGGATTTCTAGTTTAGGCGTAAGTACGCTGCTGATGGCGAGTTGGTTCGTCGAATCGTCGGGAAACAAGAGCCGCGCGGCGGTTGGGACACATTTTGTCACCTGGGCCGAACGGATTTGCCTGCGCCCTGCTGGCGAGCGAACGCGTAGACACTGCGCCGAAGCATCCAACTATAAACCGTCGCGGACAACTTGCAAAGTTAGGCGGTTGCCAGATTCAAACACGCTTTGCCATGCGGACAGGATGCCCGGCGTCGGATGTTTGATGTTTGGGGCAGGCCAAAATGAACTTGGCGCAAAACGCCCGTTTTGATACAAGCCGCGCCGCTCTTTCCTCGCTGTTTCCCTTCGATTGCGGCAGGGATGCCGCTGGAGGCCAAGGATGGCCCGCGCCAAAAAAAAGAAGTCGATCCTGCAGGGATTGGTTGGCGATGCCCTGACGGCAGGGCTGCCGACGCCGCTTCGAGAACTGGCTCGGAATCGCCTCGGCATGCCGATGCTGCTGATGGTGGGCGGCCTGCTGATCGGCTCGGGAATCGTGAGCCTTCAATGGGGAAACGGTTCACCGACTGTCGCGGTCAATCGCCAGCGAGCCGCCGAAGTCAAACGCGAGGTCGAAGAACGGATCGTTTCCACCGTCGCCGGCCGGACGGAATCCGGCAATCTTCCCTCCGTTCGAGACGTGCTTCGCCGACTGACCAGCGCAGACGGTTCTCCGGCCGGCCAAGCCACCGAGGCGACGTCGCCCGCGCCCGGCCCGAGCAACGCGACGGCCAGTACGCCGCCGGGAGTACCCGCGAGCAGCAGCTTTGACACGCCCGTTCGAGCGCCGGCGCCTCCTGTGTCGCCGTACCAGCCCACCATTTACATCGCCACGTTCAACATCCAGGTGTTTGGCGTCTCCAAACTACAGAAGCCGCACGTGATGCAGGTCTTAGCCGAGACCGTGCGGCGATTCGACATCGTCGCGATCCAAGAGGTCCGCTCCGTCGACGACTCGGTGATGCCCCAGTTTGTCGCCCAGATCAACTCGACCGGTGGCCGCTACGATTTTATCATCGGTCCGCGTCTGGGGCGCACCAACAGCAAAGAGCAGTATGCGTTCGTGTTCGATACGGCGCGGATCGAAGTCGATCCGCGCTCGATCTACACCATTCCCGATCCCCGAGATCTGTTGCATCGCGAACCGCTGGTGGCGCGCTTCCGCGCGCGCGGCGCACCGTCCAACCAGGCCTTCACGTTTACGTTGGTCAATATCCATACGGATCCCGACGAGACGTCCACCGAATTGGACGCCTTGGCTCAAGTGTTCACCGCGGTACAGCAGAATGGGACCGGCGAGGACGATGTGATCCTGTTGGGCGACCTGAACGTCGACGAGCGTCGGTTGGGGAACCTCGGACGACTGCCGGGGATCGGCTGGGTCGTCTCTGGGGTTCCGACGAACACGCGCGGCACCAAGACTTACGACAACATCGTGTTCGATCGACGGACGACCGTCGAATTCACCGGCCGCTGGGGCATTGTCAATCTGATGCAGGACTTTCAGTTGACGGTGGATCAGGCGTTGGAGGTCTCGGATCATCTGCCTGTCTGGGCCGAGTTCAGCGTCTACGAGGGCTTGGCCGGCCCACTGGCCGCACAGCCCGGCAGCCCGCCCCGCTGAGCACGCTCTTCCGCCAACGACGGGGCTCTCGTCCGAGATGCGCCGATCCGACGACGTCGCAATTGGCGACATCTCCTATGATGCGTCGCAGGTGGCGCACCAGGAGACAGTGGCGGCCGGTGCGCGGCGCGTGCGCGTGTCCGCTTGACAGGTCGAATGCTTCGATTCAAGATGGCAGCGCGCGGCTCGGATGCGGCGACACGGGCCAACGGCTGGCATCGCCGCGCCGGTCTCGATCTCGGCGCGAGCCTTGCTCGATCGACCTGCGAGCGGAGCCGTCTCGCGCCTACGACAGGCGATGGATCGATGTTCCGGACCGATCGACTCACGAAAACTGCTGCTCGCCTCGTTCGATATCCCCGCGACTGTCGAGAAGATACCGCGACTTTTGGACCCTACTCGGTCGGACCATGTACAGCGCAGGCCATCGGCTCGGCCTCGAACAGAAGACCCACTAGGAGCAAACGCATGGCTATTCCACACGCAACCCCCGGCGTGCCCGTCGATTTGCGACCCGCAGACGAGTCGCTCGGCGCGCTTCGCACCACGGCGCTCGTCAAGGAAGCACGATTCGAGGCAATTCGAATGGTGATCCCCAAGGGCCGCGAGATCGCTCATCACCAGGTCGACGGCCCGATCACCGTCCAGTGTCTCGAGGGATGCATCGCCTTTACCGCCCGCGGCCAAACCGTTGAACTAAAAGCCGGACAGTGGCTGTTTCTGCGCGGCGGCGACGAGCACGCGCTGGCCGGGATCGAAGACGCGTCCGTCTTGCTGACGATCGTATTTCCCTGATCTCGATCCCGCGGACCCCGTGCCCAGCCGGCTTCGGCCGCGTTGGCCGCAGGCCATCACCAACGTAGCCTGGGGCAACGCCCCAGGAGTCAGAGGTGATAGCAACCGTGTTGGCCGAAGGCCAACATCAACGTGCCACCGCGGCCCGGATGAATATGGCCTTCGGCCAACAGAGGCACGCGCGGCGTCAGCCCTGGGGCGTTGCCCCAGGCTACGGTGATCGGAGGCCTTC
>JAVYAJ010000424.1:0-21529 GCA_032229885.1 Candidatus Anammoximicrobium sp.
TCGGCCAAAAGAGGCACGCGCGCGGCGCCAGCCCTGGGGCGTTGCCCCAGGCTACGGTGATCGGAGGCCTTCGGCCAAACAGATTCTTGGGTTGCGCGCGCTAGCCCGCGTCAGGCAGTTTCCGATGTCGTTCTTGGGTTCGCCCGTTCTTGCTGCTTTTCGTGAGCTCTGGCGCCTTTGACGTTGGCATGAGGCTGGCACATAGCGCGTCGATTTGTCTGCCAGTCTTCACGCCGGTCTTTGGTTTTCGCGCGATTTGCGGATGGGCGTCTTTTCGCGCTCGACGCGAACGTTCGTCCGCGGCTCGACATGGGATCAAGCATGGGCGAGGGGAGATCGCGGGTATCGTTTAGGGCGGGCGGGAGGCCGTGTCGGCGGCTTGACCATCGGTGGCGCCGCGGCGTGGGATGCTGCATAGCCAGCCGAGCACGTAGGTGACTGCGAAGCCGACGACGGTGAACCATGGCCAGGCCAACGAGGCGCCGAACTTGGCCCATACCACCGCGGCGGCGCCGCCGAGCATTCCGGCCAGGACGGCGCGCTGTCCGACGCGCGGAGCGAACAGCCCCAGAAAGAACAGGCCCAGCAAGATCCCGCCGACAAAGCCGGCGATCGCCAACGCGTCGTTGACCACGCTCTGCGAATAGTGCCGCGCAGCCAGTGCGACCGACATTTGGATCAATCCAAAACCGACAGTCGCCGCACGGCACCAGAACACGCCGCGTTCGCCACCGGCGTCCGCCCACCGGCGCGGCCCAAAGTCGTTCACGGCCACGGCGGCTGACGAGTTCAGCGAACTGGCCAACGTGGACATCACCGCCGCAAACACGGCCGCCAACGTCAGCCCGACCAGGCCGCGCGGCATCTGTCCGACGATGAACAAGGCGAACGCTTTGTCGCCGCTGCGGATGGGCGTCTCAGGAGGAAACTGCTGAAAAAAGCACGCCAGCGCGATCCCGATACCCAGGAACAGGGCGAATTGGCCAAACACGACCAGGCCGCTGGACACCAACGCTTTGATCGCGTCGCCCTGGCTGCGCGCGGCGAGATAACGTTGGACCATCATTTGGTCCGTTCCGTGCGTGCCCAGCGATAGACACGCCCCGCCGATCAACCCAGCCCAGATCGTGTACGGGTCCGACAGGCTCGAGGAACCGCTGAACCATCGCAGCTTGTCATTCACGACGGCGAACTCCCAAAGCTGGCCCAATCCGTTCGGCAGGCGGCCAACGATGATCGCCAGCGCAGCGAAGCCCCCGGCCACGTAGATGACCAACTGCAGACAGTCGTTCCAGACGACGGATCGCATCCCGCCGAGCAGCGTATAGGCGATCGTTACGCCGCCAATCACGGCGACGCTGAGCGCCAGCGAGATCCCAAAGGCCGCCTCGAGGGCCAAGGCAGCCAGAAACAGACGCAGGCCATCGCTCAGATTGCGAGCCACCAGGAACAGCAACGACGCCGTCCGCTTGGCCGTGCGGCCGAAACGGACTTCCAACGGTTCATACGCCGACAGGATCTCGCCGCGAAAGAACGCGGGCAACAACCAGACTGCGACCAGGCAACGGCCGAGCATAAACCCGAGAGCCAACTGTAGAAACCGCAGATCGCCGGCCGGCTGAAACGAGATCCCCGGCACGCTTAGGAAGGTGGCCGTGCTGGTCTCGGTCGCCACGATCGAGCCTAACAAAGCCCACCAGGGCATGTCTTTGCCGGCCAGCACATAGCCGACCAGATCCCGCCGACCACGGCCCGCCCAGATACCGATCCCCAACACGGCCAACAGATATGCGGCCAAAATCGAGATGTCGATCGTCGAGACGCGCGGATGCATGAAACGGAACCCGGGTGTGACACTCGAACTGGTAAAAGGCTGAAACGCCGTATCGTTTGACACGACGGCCGATACGTTCAGCGGGCACGCGCAAAGCCGTCCGTGAGCCGTCCGTCACGCCTGGCGACTCGGCGCCGATCGCTCGCACGACGACGGCACGATGATTGTGATCTGTCTGACGCGCTGACGGAACGGGGGCCAACTGAGATCACACGCGAAGCATGTCATGCGCAGGGCCGAACAACGGGCGTTCGCGAGATGCGCTACGGCCGTCTCACGGACGTGCCCATAGGGAACGTGGCCGGGCGGGCCAACACGTATGGATGCGGACTATGGGATCGGACGCAGCGATGTGATCCACGCCCATTTCTAGAATTGTGAGACAGGCCCGACGCAAAGTCGCAAAGTCGCGAAGCTGCAAGGAGGCAAACGGGTCTCACGCAAAGTCGCAAAGTCGCAAAGCGGCAAAGAGGCAAAGAGGCAACGTCGCAAAGAGGCAGGGAGGCATACTTTTGATTTTTTGGATTCCGGCGCGTTGGTGGAAGTGGGCGAGCTTCTCGCGTGCGCCCGATTTGCGTGGGATCAGCGGCTGGAAGCCGCTGCTACGTGATGGGGTTCCCGGACGCGCGCGGTTTGTTCGCTTCAAAGAGCTTTGCGAAGGGAAGGCCGGTATTCGCGGCCTTTGGGTGGTCTCTACGAGGTCGTTCCGCTAGATTGATACGCTTGCGAGACGCCTACGTTTTTTGACCGACGACGGAGAATCTGGAATGAACATGCACAGCATCAGTCTCGCGGCTCTCGCTGCGCTTGCCGCCGCATCGCCTACGGGCCGGGCGGGCGAGACGCAACGGGCCGTCTTTTTGAACAACGGCGTCACGGCGCATCGCGGAAATTCGGCCGAACATCCCGAGAACACAATTCCCGCGTTCGGCAGCGGCATCGAAGTTGGGGCCGATTGGATCGAATTGGATATCTACCGGACCACGGACGGCAAGCTGGCGGTGATCCACGATCGGACCACGGGGCGCGTCGCCGATCGGGACGTGGTCGTATCGGAGGCGACCTACGCACAGCTCGCCGCGCTCGACGTAGCCACGGATTTTCGTCGCCGCCACGGCAAAACGGTCGAAGCGGTCCCCAAGCATACGATCCCCGTGTTGGAGGACGTGCTGCGGCTGGTGATGACGCAGGACAGGACGCGCGTCTCGATTCAACCGAAAATGGACTGCGTGGCCGATGCGATCGGCTTGATCCGAAAACTGGGCGCCGAGCGGTGGGTGGGCTTCAACGACGGCAATCTTCAATTCATGGCCCAAGTCAAACGATTGGCGCCGGAGATCCCCGTGTTTTGGGACCGCGGCCAATCGGACATCGAGGCGGATATTCGGATCGCCAAACAGCACGGGTTCGAGTCGCTGGTCCTGCATCACAGTGCCGTGACCCGTGAGAAAGTCGAGCGAATCCATGCCGCCGGGCTCGAGGCCGGCGCGTGGACGGTCAACGACGAACCGACGATGCACCGCCTGCTGGAAATGGGCGTCGATCGGATCTATACGGACGACCCCCGACGGCTGTTGGCGATACGCGCAGGCGACGGCGGGAAAGATTGACGTGGCCGTGGCGCCATGTTCCGCCGAGCATGTTGAGGATGACCATGTTCCGCGTGTTGACATTTCGGCCGCCGGCCAGATTAGGCGCCGTGTGGTGAGATCCGCGGGCGGGGATGGCAGTGGGTGGAACGACCGATCTTCAATCCTGGACAGAGGGGGGGACATGATGATGACACGCTGTTCGCTCGCCGGTCGCTGCGCGCTCGACTGGGCCGTGTGCCGGGCCCTGCTGCGCCGGCTCGCGGCGCTGGCGCTGATTGTGGGCGCCTTTGGTTTGTCGATGTTCGTTGTTCGATGCGGGCTGGGGGCGGATTCTCGGGCGGCGCCGAACTTTGTGTTCATCCTGGCAGACGACCTCGGCTACGCCGAACTCGGCTGCTACGGCCAGCAGATCATCCAGACACCGCGGCTGGATCGCATGGCGGCCGAGGGGATGCGGTTCACTCAATTCTATGCGGGCGCGACCGTGTGCGCCCCGTCGCGGAGCGTGTTGATGACGGGGCTGCATCACGGGCACACGCGGGTCCGCGGCAATGCAGGGCGCGACAATCCGGTCGCGCAAGCGTTGGCGCCCCGCGACGTGACCGTGGCCGACGTGCTGCATCGCGCCGGCTATCGAACGGCGCTGATTGGAAAATGGGGCTTGGGCGACGTCGGCGCCGCGGAAAGCGGTTTGCCGCGCAAACACGGGTTCGACTACTTTTTCGGCTATCTGAACCAAACCCATGCCCACAATCATTTCCCCGACTTCCTGTGGCGAAACGAACAGCGCGTTTCGCTGCCCAACCTGGTCACCCACGTCGGCGACACGGGCGCCGGGTATGCGACGGACGCCAAAGTCTACGCGGACGATCGGTTCGCGGACGAGGCGGTGCAGTTCGTCCGCGAGAACGCGGCTCGGCCGTTCTATCTGTTTTGGAGCATGGTCATTCCTCATGCCAACAACGAACGGGCCCGAATTCTCGGCGACGGCGCGCATGTGCCTGATTATGGCCCCTATGCCGATCGCGATTGGCCTGCGCCGGACAAAGGACATGCGGCGATGATTACGCGGCTGGACGGCTATGTGGGCAGAATGCTGGATACGCTGCAAGAGCTTGGGCTGGCGGAACGAACCCTAGTTATCTTTGCCAGCGACAACGGCCCGCATAGGGAGAGTCGCCAGGACCTGGGCCGCTTCCATCCGGCGGGTCCGCTGAGCGGCATCAAACGCAGCTTGACCGATGGCGGCATTCGCGTGCCGTTCATCGCCTGGTGGCCGGGCAAGGTTCGTCCCGGCGTGCAGAACGACCATGTCGGGTACTTTGGCGACTGGATGGCGACCGCCGCCGAACTGGCCGCGGCGCGTGCTCCGGCGAATCTCGACTCGCTCAGCCTGGCGCCGACGCTCTTGGGGCGCGATAGCGCGCAGAAGCAGCACGAATTTCTGTACTGGGAGTTTCACGAGGGCGGGTTCCAGCAAGCTGCATTGTACCAAGGACGCTGGAAAGGCATTCGCCGCGACGGTCCCGACGCGCCCGTCGTGCTGTACGATCTGCGAAACGATATCGGCGAGAAAACCGACGTTGCGGCACAGCATCCTGAGATCGCCGCGAAAATCGGCACCTATTTGCAGACGGCTCGCTCGGAATCAGCGGACTGGGAACCGCGATGGCGAAAACGTTGACGATCGGCTCACGCGCCCCGGGGCACAAGCTTCGCCGAACGCGGGGACCCAGACGGCGCGATCCATTTGATCGCGCCCCATTTGATCGCGCCCCCATTTGATCGCGTCGTATCTGATCGGGACCTATCTGATCACGTCTGATAGCGCCCTATTTGATCGGGACGACAAGCCCCGCCTCGACGAACAGCAGCAGGGCCGCGATCCGCTCGGGCGGACAGTGGATCAACTGGCTTACGGCCCGCCGATAGGCCTGCACTTGGGGCGTGTAGAACGCGACCTTGGCGGCCCGCTGGCGCGAGTCGTCCGCGTCGAACACGTCGGTCTTGAAATCGATGACTTCCGCCGCGACGACACGGCCCTGGTCTTCGAGCAGGACCAGCCGATCGATGAATCCGGTCAACAGTTGGGCGCCGTCGCGGATCGCAAAGCCGCGTTCATTTTGAACGACGGCCCGCAGGGGTCGTGCACCGATTTGCTCCCTGGCCGCGGGCGAAAAGCCAACTTGGTTGAGATCCGCGTATCTTCGGCGGGACAGGACATCCGCGATCGGCGGCGATGTCAGACGTTCTTGGAACCGAGTCAGTTCGTCGGTTAGATCGATGCCAGCCGCGGGATCGCGGCCGGCGGCGAGCTCGTCCGTCGGATCGCGATCGACCGTCAGTTCGGTCGCCAGAAGCTCGCGGGCCACCGCCCTCAGACGATCCAGGTCGGGCGGCCCATCCTCGAGCCAATGGACCTGCTCGAACCACGCATGGACCAACTGACCACGGGCAAACGCAGCCGAACGGGACGAGCTAAAAAGATGCTCCAGCGACACCGTCGACCCGCCTTCGAGGCCGGACGGACGAGCGCGTTCCCAACCGCGCTGTCGTCCGTTGGTCAGCGGCGCCAGCCGAACCGTGATCGGTTTATCGAGGCGTGCTTTCTCGGCTTTGGCGCCCGTTTCGGCCCGCGGCGCCCCACCCGCGTCGGTCCGAAACCAGGCCGGGTCGCCGTGGGCGTACAGCACGGTGGCGGGTTCGGCTCGCTGGTCGTCGGTCAGCGTGGCCCGCAGTAGGCCGGCCATCGTGGAGGGGATCTTTCTCTCGCTGTGGGTCGAGGGCGGGATGATCATGTACAGGGCGTGGATGGCGCGCGTGACCGCCACGTACAACACGCATAGCGATTCGTTCACGTCTCGCGCGGTCGCAGCCTCGAACATCTCGCGAAACGCGGCGGGCATCAGCCGCTGGATCTCGGCCGCGGCATAGCGGCAAACGCGGATGACGGGCCCCGTCACGTCGAGTCGTTCGACCACCACCGCCGGGTGTTGGCCGACCAGACTCGCCTCCAGCTCGGGAAGAAAGACAGCGTCGAATTGCAGCCCTTTCGCTTGATGGATCGTCATCACGCGAACATCGGCGGGAATGGGGTCCGGCACGCGCGTACTTTGGACATAGGCGACAAAGTCGCTGGCGCGGAGCGTCGCGATCGGTTCGTAGTCGTAGGCGCTGTCGATCAACTGTTCGAGCCGGCTGAGATCGCGTCGGGTGCAGTGCGAGGCCAGTGCGTGCGCCCACCGCTGAACGACGGCGCCGTAGCCATCGCGGGCCAGATCCTGCCGTATGCCGAATGCGGCGCACCGCGCCGCCGCGTCGTCCGCGTGGTCGGTCAGCGTCAGGGTGGCCGCCAACGGCGAGGTGGCTAGGTGGAATCGAGCGATCGTGTCGCCCGGATGATCGGCCAGCCGCAACGCGGACAGAACCACGCTCACGGCCGCGGAATCCGACAGCGGATTACCGCCTTCTTCGCTGGCCGCCACGCCCAGTCGGCCCAGTTCGTGGATCACGCGAGCGACGCCCTTGTTCTGCCGCATCAGCACGCCGATGCTGTGGCCAGGCGCGCGGGACGCCAGGTCCGCGATCCGCTGGGCCGCATAGCCGAGCGTCGTTTCCCACTGGCTCTGGCCCTCGTCGGCGGCCGGCGCGGCGACCAGTTCAGCATAGCCGCCGAGCTGGCGGCGTTGCGTGTCGTGGGGCCCGAAATTGTGGGTCCACTGGGCGACTCCGGCCGCGGTGCGCCCCAACTCGATCGCGAGTTTGGCCGGCTCGCCAAGCCTGGTGAAGATGCGGTTAACCGTATCGATGACGGGCAGCGCCGAGCGAAAGCTGACATTCATCTCGCGCTGCGTCAGCCCCGGCAGTTGCCGATCGATGGCGTCAAAGATGGCCGCCTCGCCGCCGCGCCAGCCGTAGATCGCCTGTTTGACGTCGCCGACGCAGAAGAACGAGGTGTCCCGTCGAGCGGCCGAGCCGGGCGAACCGGCCGATTCGCGCGAACCGGCCGATCCGCGCGCACTGGCCGGGCCGGGCGAGCCACCCGTCACCCGCTCGGCCCACGGTTGGATCACTCGCCATTGCTGGGGCGAAGTATCCTGAAACTCGTCCAGCAACAGATGATCGACTCGCGAGTCCAGACGAAAGCTCAGCCCTTGCAGATGGACGGCGTGCCCGACGCCTGCCAAGCGACGCGTCACGTCCTCGAACCGCAATGCGCGATGCTCGGTCTTCAGCCGTTGGTACTCGGCATGAAACATCTCCAGCAAGGCGTAAGTCGCCTCGGTCTGGGCTGCCACGCGCCCGACCAGCTCGGCCCGGACGTGTTCCAACAGGCGGCGATACAGCGAGACCAACGTCTCGGGAATCGGCTTCTTGTAATAGACCGGTTCGTCCTGGGCGATCTTGGCAGCCAAGCCTTTGCTCAGAAACTCGGCCCACGCGCCCTGCTGAGCGCGGGCCACATCGTCGTCGCGAGCCGTGGCCATCCGTTTGTCCAGGCCGTCGGCCGCCTGCAGCGCGTCGAGCAGATCTCTCAGCTCGGTCGCCTCCAGCGGTTTAGAACGCGGCGTTTGGCGCCAGGCCTCGGCCGACGTCTCCTGGAACAGGTCGTACATGTCCTTGACCGAATCGTGGATCAACTGGCTGATGCCGCGGCTGGCTTCGCCTTTGGTCAGCAAGTGGACCAGCGTGCGCAGTTTGGACTCGTCGCCCTCGGCCAGCACGGCGTCGATCGCCCGCCGGCGCAGTTGTTGGTCGTGCAGATCTTCGACGATCCGCCAGCCGAAGGGAAATCCCAACTCGAGGCCATAGGTGCGGGCGATCTGAGCGAACAGGCTGTCGAGCGTGCTGACGCGCAGGCGGTGCAGCGAACGCATCAGCGTTTGCAGCGTCGTCAGACACGCGGCCCGGCTCCAGTCGTGGCCGCCGGTAAAACCGGCCAGCTCGCGCAGGCTGTCGGCGTCGTCCGCCGCGGCGGCCAGTCGTCCGATAACGCGGTCCAGGATCTCGCCCGCGGCCTTGCGCGTGAACGTCGTTGCCAGCACGGACTCGCAGGGCACGCCTTGCCGGACCAGCGTCAAGAACCGGTTCGAGAGTTGGAACGTCTTGCCGGTTCCGGCCGAGGCGCGAATGAGCAAGTTCTCCAGCGTCGGTGCACGCGACGAGTGATTCATGGGTTCGTCCATTCTGTCTGAGCTGCGTTCCGGCGTACGGCGGCAGGGCTGATTATACGCATTCGCGCTGCGCCGCGTAGCGTCGGCACTCGATGACGGCTCACCCGTCGCGGGGGGTGGCGAGGGTTCGGATGTGCCGCGCGGCGAGCCGGTTTTTTTGACGGCCTATCGGCTCAGACCCACTACGACGCTCGCCCGGTGTCGTCGGTGGGTGGACGCCGGCTATTCCAACCCGAATGCTCCCGCAGGCGGAATGGGTACGCCGCCGATGTTGGCCAGTCGTCCGGCCAGGAAGCGCGGTTCGATGGCGAAGAATGCGCCGATATTGTCGCGGCTGTGATCGACGTTGATGCCGGCACGGACCAACAGCGACTCGCCGATTCGCGTCACGCCCAGCCGCTCGCCGTTGCTGTAGCTGTCCCTGAAATCCAGGAAACCGGCGGCGTTCAGAATCCACTTTTCGCTCAGTCGATAGTTGACGGCCACGTTCAACAGGCGGGCCGAGAACGGGCCCTCGACGGTGCGAAAGCCGACGTATACATCGCCTTGTTGCGGCCGTGTCATCATTGCCCCGACCGACGCGGTCTGGAGGCCGTCGGGAAAGAAGTCGAAAAAGCCATCCGACAAGAGCGAGACCCGATCGCCCACGCGCCAACTGAAGTCATAGTTGACTAAGCCCAGCAGCTCGCCGAAGTTGTCGCGATCTTGCTTGGGAAAGAACGACCCTTCGACGTCAAGCGTCATCCAATCGACGACGCGTTCCTGGCCGACTTGCCCGCGTTTGGTCTGCAGCCGTTGATGCAGGCCGATCTGCGCCACGGCCAGGTCGTCGGCGATTTCACTGATCGGCCCCGTGACGTGGTTTTGCAGGCCGCCGCGCAGCGCGTAATTCGCGGACGAAAAAGCCGGCGGCAGGCCAGCCGTTCCGCCGTATAGGTTCTGAATGAATCGCCGCTGGAAATGTTCGGTGGAATCGTCGTCCAGCGGACTGTACAGCGGCAGCCGCGTATAGTCTCGATTGGCGTCCGCCCAGAAGAAATCGGCGTCGAGGACGACCTTGTGCGCCAGGCCGTTCAGGTTCCACAGCGTGCTTTGCACGGCCGGATTGACCGACCACAACGGCAAGCTGCCGCGCAGGCCGGCCTGGCCATACAGCCGCGTGACTTCGGCCCCATCGATGTCTTCGTGCCAATACGCGGCCTCGCCCAGAACATAGGGCGCCAGCTTGAACGGCCCCAGTGGCATCGGCAGGCTCAGCTCCTGCCGCGTGGCGGTGACCAGGCCCTCGCGCTTGCCGTACTGCGCGACGCCATCCCACTCCCAAGGCAGCGGCGCTTGGCCGGGTTCGAGCGGCGGAGGCGGCAGGCGGGCGGTCTTGAAACGCTCATAACCCACGTTGGAATGCGCCTGCCAAGTAAATAGGCCCAAAATGTCCTGCCCGAGCAAGAAATGGTCGAACCGCGGCAGGCTTTCCGTCTGCGAAAAGAATTCGTTCAACCGCGCGTCGGCGGTGATGCTCCAACTGCTGTTCGCCAGGTACCGTTTGAACTCGAGGCCCGTGATCTGGTCCTTGGCCTCGTCCCACTCGCGCTCGTAATACTGCTCCAAAAAATTGTTGTCCGTGACCCAGCCCAACTCGGCGGTGAACTGATATCCCGCGGCCAGGTCCTGGCGATGCCGCCAATACATTCGGCCGCGTTCGTCTGTCGTCGGCGCGACGTCCAGCCGATCGCGCCCCAGGTTATCGTGGCCTCGGTCCAGGATCCCCCACACGTCGAACATCCCGGTCGTGTGGCCAGGAATCGCCAGAAATCCGGGACGATCGTACCGCATCTGAGTCCCCAGCGCGGGGCCTCGGTCGCTGAGATAGTCGGTCGATAGCGACCATTTCGTTCCCTCTGGCGGGGCTCGGATTCCCAGCAGTTGATACATATCCCAATCGATCATGGCCTGGGTTCCGAACACGCGGTCGTGCTTGAGCCGCAGCCCATCGACATAGAAGTTGGGCTTGGCCAGGTCGGTCGCCATCAGCGGCCAATACAGGACGGGCATCCCGGTCAGGAACAGGAAATTGTTGCGGGCGGTCGCCAGGTATCGATGCTCGACGGCCGGCTCGCCCGTCTCCGGATCGACCAGGAACTGGCCGGTCAGCGGATCGCGTCGCGGCAACTGGGTGTCTCGAAACGACACCTCGCCGGCTTGCAGCCAGTAGCGTGGGACGCCGATCCGGCTCGATGTCACGGCGCCGTTCAGCGCGCGAAAGTTGTATTGGTCCACCTGCTGGAGCACTTCGGCCTTCAGCCGGATCAGGCCTTGGTAGCCGGGCGCGGGCGTCAAAACCTCGGCGTTCAGCACCACGCCGCTCTGCTGTCGGACGTTGTAGTACATCCGTTCGGCGTAGATCACGCGATCGCCCAGGCGAAAGACGATGTTGCCCTCGAGATAGAATTCCAACGGCGCATCTTTGGGCTGTATCTTTTCGCCGCTCGATTGGCCGGTCAAATCCAGTGAATCTAGGCTCGAGGTCCAGATCACGATGCGATCGGTCTCGATATCGATTTTGCCGTCCGGCAATCCGGGCAGGTTTTCGATCCCGGAGACGACGACATTGACGCCCGAGGTGACGGCGGCGATCAATTCGCTGCCATCGGGGCTGGGGAAGACGCGGCCCTGCATCCGGACATTGCTTCGCGAGCGGATTACGATCCGCCGCACCGCGGGCGCGGCGTTGGGCTGTGGCGTCGGCTGGGGCGCAGGCAATATTTCGGGCGTCGGCCACGGCGTCGGAGCTGCGTTCGGCGACGACCAAGGGACGGCGGTCGGCGGCGACGGCGGCGGCGCGGGGCCGGGCGTCGGCGTCAGCGGCCCAGGGCCGGGGGCGGGCGACCACTCGACGCCGGGCGGCGACGGCGGAGGCGGCGGCACCCAGCCGGGTAGACGAGGGGAATGCTGGGCCAGCCGGACCGCGCCGCCGCTGTCGGCCTCGCGCGAGTCCCTTCCTCGTTCGTAGATGGCCGGTTTGACCGCCGGTTCCAGTTCCGTGCTGGGCGCTTCGACGCGAATCTCCGTCGAAGTGTAGAAGCGTCCGAACCATCGTTCGGCGCGGACCATGTCGACGCCGCGGCCCGCTGGGCGATGCAGCGAACCGACGTGACTCGAGGCGACCTCGACATCTCCTTCCAGGTACGCCAGTACATAGCCCAGTTGCCCGTTCCAACTGTCCGGACGTTTGACCCACACGACGGCCTGTGCGCTGCGCGTCGCCAAGTTTGCTTGGCTGATCCGGCAATCGCCGCGCAGCACCCAGACCTGGTATTCGCCTTCATGCCACCAGTTGGCCTGCTCGGCGCGGACGTGAATCTCTGCGCTCTCGCTCGGCCTGGGCAGGGCCACCTCGGCACTGCGCGCAATCAAGCCGTTGGTGAAACCAACGATCAGCGCCACGAGACCGACGACGACGGCCCGCCTGCCCAGCCGGTGCGCAACGATATCGGCAGCGCGAGGCACCTTCGCTGCGCGCACCGGCGAGCCGTGCGTAAAACGGGCGGGCGGCTTGAGTGTCAAGGCATCCTTGCCTGTTTCAAGATCTACATGGTCGGCCCTGCCTGCATTGCCTGCAACGCGGGCGCCGCGACAAGATTTCGGCCGCGATAAAAGACGAGGCACAACGTCCGTCGAAGCCGGATTATAGGTATGCGAACCATCCGCGGCAAGGCAGATCGGCCATCAGGAAAACTGAATGTAGTGTTGCGGACCCAGTGGTTGATTAGTCTGTGGAGCTAGGTGTCTGGGCTGTTCGAGACGCCGCGAACGATGCACGCTAATGCGAAGGCGGGCATGACCCGGCGAACGTCAAACGCGTCGTGGGGACTAGACATCGGCGCAAGCGCGACCACCAACCCGCGGGAAGCCTGTGCCTTTGATCGTCGGTTTCGACACCTGCAATTGGGCCTGACTCGGATGGAGCTGGTGAGGTACAATCGCGGCCACCGGAACGGCGGACGGCCGGAGGTCGCGCGATGCCAGTGCGCCGTGGGCGTCTGGCGGCGATCCGCCGTAAATCTTGCCGAACTCGTACCGTGAATCATCGCCATCGACGTTGGAGGATCGTTCCCCTGCTAGCGAGTCATCGCCGCGACATCGCGACCGTGGCCCCCCGGCGGCCGAGCGACGCTTCGGCTCGGGGAGCGAAAACGCCCTCGGAGACGTGGCGCTCGGCCTGCGGGTGGTCGCTGCTGAGCGGATTGCTGCTGTGGGCGGCCTTTGCCCCGCTGGCTTGGTGGCCCTTGGCTTGGATTGCGCCGGTCGGTTGGTTGATCTTGGTGCGAGCCGAGCGCTTGCCGGGACGCCGGCCCTACCTGGCGATGGCGGTCGCCGCCCTGTTGCACTGGCTGGCGGTCCTGCAAGGCATTCGCCTTGCTCACCCGGCGCTTTACGTGGGCTGGTTCGCGCTGTCCGCGTACCTCGCTGCCTATCTCGTATTGTTCGTGGCCCTGAGCCGCGTGGCGGTTCACCTCGGTCGCGTCCCTCTACGGCTGGCGGCGCCGACAGTGTGGACGGGGTTAGAGTGGGTGCGAGGTCACGCCATCACGGGATTCTCGATGGCCCTGTTGGGGCACACTCAGACGTCGCGCACCGCGCTGCTACAGATCGCCGACACCTTCGGCGCTTACGGCGTGAGCTTTGTAGTCATGTTCGTGGCGGCCTGTATCTGCGAGATGTTGCCGTGGGGGCCGCGCGCCGCGACGGCGCAGGGGCGATGGCGGAACGTCGGGCCAGCCATTTCCGCGGCCTTGATGTTGACTGTCGTAACCGGCTATGGAGTCTATCGCCAGCGTTCGACGGACCCGAGCGGTTCAGCTCGTCCGCCGTTGCGCGTGGCCTTGATTCAGGGCTCGTTCGATACGATCTTCGAGTTCGATCCCCAGCGCGACCGACGCGTCTTTCAGCGTTATCGCGAGCTGACCGAGCAGGCGATTGCCGACCATCCCGATGTGCAACTGGTGGTGTGGCCCGAATCCATGTTCAGCGGCGACCTCGGCGAGCTCCTCGTCGACGCGCCGATCGGCGTGCCCGCCGGCCTGCCAATTTCCGCGGACGAATACCGCCTGCGGGTTCAGGCCCAGGCCGAGGCGTTCGCATACAAAGTCCAGCAGATCGCACGGCAAATGAATGTCCGCAGCCGCGCGACGGGGGCGGCCGATGATCCAGGCGTCTACGCGATCGTAGGAACCGAGACCGCGCGTCTGCGCGAGGCGCGAATGCAGCGTTACAACACGGCCTTGTGCATCGGGCCTTCCGGGCGCATCGAGGGCCGTTATTACAAGATGCACCGCGTGATGTTTGGCGAGTACATCCCTTGGGGCGACCGTTTCCCCGTGCTCTATCGGCTGACCCCCATGACGCTCGGCCTGGAGGCGGGACACGAGCCATCTTCGTTCCGTGTCGCGAATTGGATTCTGGCGCCCAGCGTCTGTTTCGAAAGCACCGTGCCGCACCTGATTCGACGCCAAGTCCGGACGCTGCGCGAGCGCGGCACGGCGCCGAATGCCCTGGTGAATGTTACAAACGACGGTTGGTTCTGGGGATCCGGCATCTTGGATCTGCAGCTAGCCTGCGCCGTTTTCCGGGCAATCGAGAATCGGCTGCCATTACTCGTCGCCGCCAATACCGGAATCTCAGCGATAATCGACAGCAACGGCCGAATTCAACAGCAGGCGGGGCGTCGTGCGGAGGCGATCTTGTACGGCGAGATCCGCGCGGCGGACCGTTCCAGCTGGTATCAGCGGATCGGCGATGCTCCGGTGATCGCCTGCGCCGTTTTCTGCCTAGTCATGGCCATATTCGGCTTGAGGACGCGTCCGACGCGGAATAAAGCGGAACGGCCGGATCGATAGTACAAATGGGCGCTGGGATCAACGCGCAGACCATTCGCCGAGTGCTCGGAACCAGCTCGGTCCGATCCGTCGTCCGCCGCGCAGATCGGGCCGCGCGGAGCCTGGTTTGCCCGGCCTTTTCCGCAAACACGGATTTAATTCTGGAGATTCTCCAGATTTCGCAGTTTCTTTGTGTTTCGTTGACAAGGCGTTTTACGTAGAACTATACTAGTCTTGTTTATCCAGGCTTGAGAGTCGTTCTAGGGGGAACGTCATGACGCTGCTCGGTAAAGTATTCACGGTGCTTATCTTTATCATGAGCATCCTGTTCATGGGCTTTTCCGTGGTGGTGTTCGCCACACATCGGAACTGGAAGATGCTCGTGGATAATCCGACCGCCAGCGAGAGATATCCGTTAGGATTGAAACAGCAGCTTCAGGCCCAAGTCGAGACGAACAAGGGTTTGCGAGCCGAACTGGACACGTTGCGAAATCAGTTGGCGGTCGAAATGGCGGCGCGACGCAGCGCGTTGAGCGCCCTAGAGACCAAGCTGGCCGACGCTCAGCAGCGTTTAGCCCAGAAAGAGTCCGAGTTGTCCGGACTACAATCGGCGCAAACCGAAGCAACGGCGGCGATCAACCTGGCGGAAACCCGCTTGAAAGAACTGGTCGGCGATATCCAGAAACTGCGCGACGAGATCCGTGGCGTCCAGTCTCAGCGCGACGAATCTTTTCAGCGTGTGGTTGACCTGACGGACAAACTTTACGCGGCGACCGGGGTCGAGCGGAATCTAAAGGAGCGCGAAGCGCAACTGATTGCCGAGATCGGTAGATACAAACGCGTGACGGACGTGCTGGGCGTCAACCCGAACATGCCGGTTGAAACGATTGCGCCGCCGCTGGACGGGATCGTCACCGCCGTCGGAGATAAGAACTTGATCGAGGTGTCTCTGGGATCCGACGATGGTCTGCGCGTAGGACATCGAGTCGAAGTGTTTCGGGACAACAACTATTTGGGATCGGCGATGATTCTCAAGGCCGACCCCGATCGGGCGGTTGCCCGAGTGGACGATAAATCTCAACGTGGCTTGATTAAGGTGCGTGATCGTGTCGCTACAAGACTCACTCGGGCAGGCAATACCTAATGCGCCCATCGAGCAGAAGCCGCGGGCGAACATCTACACGATGATGCTCGTGATTTCGCTGTTTGCCATCATCGTCGCTTGCATCGTGCTGTGGATGGAATTGAAGCAGTACGGCGATTTCCCTTGGTGGGACACCAAAGGAGTCGGTCCGGCAGCGACGAGCCTGGCCCCGATGGTTCCAGAGCTCACTCCGCGCATCGAACTGGCGGCGCATTTGGCCTGATGCGCGATGCCCGTTCCAGGCGTGGCTGCGCGCGGGCCGCCGGCGGCCGCTGCGCAGCGTGCACGCCGTTGGCGCACGCACGGTGCGTCCCATCCTCTCGCCCAGCTTTGGAACGGCGCCGTCTTGGCGCGGGCTTCCGTCGTTCGAAGTCCGCCTTTTGCTTTGGTCCAAGATAATCTGCCGCACCAGCAAAACGCTCGTGCGCCCCAGGCGCAAAGCCGCCAAAGGGCGCGTTCGTGACCTGTCCGGCTCGACCGCGTCTGCCCGGCGCGGCCAAAAGGTCGGAAACGGCGGAGTTTAGGCGGAATCGATTTTGCGCGCCTGTTGCGCAGCACGGACGACTGGAATCGTTTGGCCGGAGGCCATCTTCATCGTAGCCCCTCCGCCGCGTGAATATGGCCTTCGACCAAAAGATGTACGCGCGCGGCGCCAGTCCTGGGGCGTTGCCCCAGGCTACGGTGATCGGAGGCCTTCGGCCAAACAGAATCATTGGCTATCTGCGCGCGAACGCGCAACAACTGGAGCGAGGTTCGTGTAAGAAATTGACCGCCCCAGCGTCTGCCCGGGTTACCCGACCTCGATAGGCAATCTCGAACCACCTCGTTTTCGTAAACGACGGCTCGACGGCGCTGATCACGTCTGTTGGCATCCGATCGAGCAGCTCTCCGGTGCGCGGACAAGGATGACGGAACGCGTGCCAACCTCTGCCCTGCGCAGATCTCGGCGTTCGAGCAATCATCCGTATCCGTGCGTGACGCAAAACATCGAGTGATGTGGGCCAGATTGATGCAGAGCTTGAGGCTCTGCAATATAATGCAAGGTCTCGGCGAACGCCGATGCCTGCCGGATCGGCAGCCCGACGTCGCGCCGAGCGCTAGGTCTTCATTCCGCAAGATCGAGCTTTGTTCAACAATTCGAACACGAGCAGCGATGGCAGATATCAACCGAGAAAAGCAACGAGCAGCCGAGCGAAGCCTGGAATTCATCCAGGATGGGATGTGCGTCGGACTGGGATCCGGTTCGACGGCGGCAGTCATGCTACGTCTGTTGGGGCATCGCGTCCGCGACGGGCTTCGGATCCAGGGCGTGCCCACGTCGGAGGCCAGCGGTCAGTTGGCCGAACGCGAGGGAATTCCGATCACGGGATTTGATCAGGTCACAGGCTTGGATCTGACCATCGACGGAGCAGACGAAGTCGATCCTGAGCTGAACGTAATCAAAGGCGGGGGCGGGGCGTTGTTGCGGGAAAAGATCGTCGCCTCGCTGAGCCGCCGCGTGATCGTCATTGCGGATTCTCGCAAGCCGGTGCGCCGGCTCGGGGCATTTCCGCTGCCGGTCGAGGTCATCCGATTCGCGTGGAAGCCACTGGCGGCGCGGTTGGAGGACTTGGGCTCGTCGCCCGTGCTGCGCCGCGACGCGAATGGCCAGCCGTGGACGACCGACGAAGGTAATTACATCCTCGACTGTGCGTTCGGGTCGATCGAGAATGCGGCAAGCTTGGCGGCTCGAATGGATGCCATGCCGGGCGTCGTAGGCCACGGGTTGTTTGTGGGACTGGTCCATACGTTGATCGTTGGACGTGGCGACGAAACCGAAGTGATCGAACGTTGCGATCCGGCATCGCACGCCTGACGCGACGTCCTGGATCCGCCCGCGCCGGGTCGATCGCGCCGGCCGTTGCGCGGTGGGCGTCCCGCGGTGGGCGTGGTGCGGTGGGCGTCGCACAGCGTCAGTTGAGCGGCTCGCGATGCGACCGGCCGGTACGGATCGCTCCGGCCGTCGGCGCTTCCGCGAGTGCGCGGGTACATGGGTGACGAGCAGGATGTCTAGAGACTAGGCCCAAAACAAGTTCACGAGATCGGGTACACTCGACGCGGCGACGCGAGGGACGAGAGAAATCCATCTCGTGGCAGCTTGGCGTTAAACGGTCTCGAAATTTGGGAAATCGCCTTGGATCGCGTCCCAAGGAGGCGTGTAGATGAACGACAGACAAGCTCGTCGAAGCGCGTTTTCACTGGTTGAATTGCTGGTCGTGATTGCGATCATCGCGATCCTGTGCGCCCTGTTGCTGCCCGCGGTGCAAGCGGCGCGCGAATCGGCTCGGGCGGCGCAGTGCAAAAGCAATCTTCGCCAGATCGGCTTGGCCCTGCATCAACATCACGATACCTTTGGCAGCTTTCCGGCGGCGTTTCTGGGCCGGCCGGATCGGTGGTATTCGAGCCGGACGTGGACCGTGTCCGTGTTGCCGTACCTCGAACAAGCCGCGTTGTTCGACGAACTTGACCGTTCGCCGGCGCCGTTCGACGAACAGACACCGTGGGCCGACCAGCCAACCGCGACAACACGAAAGACCCTATCCGTATACACGTGTCCGTCCGACACCGGACCGGATTGGAATCATCGTAAGAGCCATCATGCAAAATCCAACTATCGCGGAATCTTGGGAAACGAGACGCAGTTGATCTGCTCGTATCCCACCTTGATCGATCAGCTCGGCTTGATGTACGTCAACAGCCACGTATCGTTGAGCGAAGTGACAGATGGTTCGTCGCATACATTGGCCGCCGGCGAATGCCGACTCGACCCTGGCGACGAGGGAAAACGCGGGGCGATCTGGGCTGGCATGCGCGGCTGGGCGGACGAGACGCTGTGGCTGAGCGACACGGTCTGGTGGCTGAACGCCGAGCCGGATTGGCTGCTGAACGGTCCGGGCGAACAGGCCTTTTCGAGTCGCCATCCGGGAGGCGTTCATTTCGTCTTTGTCGATGGCGCCGTCCAGTTGATCGCAGACACCATCGACGGCCGGACGCTGGAATGCCTGGCGGCTCGAAACGACGGCGAGCCGATCAGAGATTTTTAACATCGTTCAAGCCCACGAGCCGTTGGTCAGGCCTAATGCGATGTCAAAGCGAACGATTGAGGTAACCCCGATGGCCCGGCTGACGGTCGGGTGCGAGCGGACCATTGAACCTGCTGCTTAGAATTGGAGAACGCGAACATGCTTAAACACCTTGGCGCCATGATCTTGTCGATGGTCGCTCCCGTGTTGGCTTTGGCAGCCGAGCCGGGCAACCGCTTGGCGTGGCTCGATGATCCGTGCAACCCATACTATGTGGGGCTGCACGCGCCGCGGCTCGTGACACCACAGTGGATCGGCCAGCAGGGCGTCGAAGCGGTCGTCGTCCTGTCTAACGACGATTTGCGCAAGACGGAGACACACGAGGCGTACCTGCGGCCGATCATCGATCGGCTCAAACAGATCGATGGCCGTGGGCCGATCAGCGTGATGGCCAACCATGTCGACTTGGACGATCCCCAGTTGCAGAAGTGGTTGGCCGAAGGGGTTTCGGTCGAGACGCATACGGTGGCGCATCCGTGCCCATGCCTGCAAGGAGGTGATTTCGCCAAGGCGAAGCAGACCTACGACGCCGCCATCGATCTGGTGGCGCAAATCCCGAATGTTCGCATGACGGCCTTCCGCATGCCCTGCTGCGATTCGATGAACTCGGTGGGGCCGCGATTCTTTGCCGAGATGTTTGGCCAGACCACACCGGCCGGCAATTTTTTGCAGGTCGATTCATCCGTGTTCATGGCCTTTACCGCCGACGATCCGACGCTGCCGGCAGACCTGACAACGGACGAAGAGGGCCAGCCGCGATTCACCAAGTACATTCCCCGTGATCGCAATTTTGTCAACTATGTCGAGAATTACCCGTATCCGTACGTCGTCGATCGCCTGTGTTGGGAGGTGCCGGCGGCGATTCCCGACGACTGGCTCGGCTTCAACCTGCGCGGCGACCACAACCCACTGACGGTGCGGGACATGAAAGCCGCGATCGACGCCGCCGTCGTGAAGCAGGGCGTGTTCACGCTGTGCTTCCATCCCTATCGCTGGATCCGCAACGATCAGGTCGTCGACATGATCGATCACACGGTCGGTCGGCACGGTGCGAAAGTCCTGTTTCTGAACTTTCACGAGGTCTGCGAGCGGCTGTCGAAAAACCTGTTGGGCGGCCAGCCGTTGCGGGCAGCCAACGGGGCAGACAACGGCGTGCGCGTGCTGGACGTCGATGGCGACGGTTTCATGGACGTGGTCATCGGGAACGAGCACGTCCGCCAGACACGCCTGTGGTCGCCTCAATCCAAGACGTGGACCATCTGCGATTTCCCGGCGCCGATCGTCGATGTCGCCGCCGATGGAACGCGTCGGTCGACCGGCGTTCGCTTTGGCGTGTTGCAGCCCAATGGCCGTGCCAGCATCCTGGTGCGCAACGAACAGTTCGCCGGCGTCTGGCATTTCGACGGGATGACCTGGAAAGCGGCAAGCGACGGGCTGGCCGGTTTGGATCTCGATGGCCCGATCCTCACCGTCCGTGACGGCCAGGATCAAGGTGTTCGCCTGCGCGATCTAGACCTGGACGGAATCTGCGAAGTGATCGTGGGCAATCCTCGACACAGCGCCGTGTTTCGCTGGTCTGCCGAAGACGGAGCTTGGACCAAAGCCACGTTTAGCTTGCCGTCCAATACGGCTTTTGTCGACGCGGCCGGTCGCGACGCCGGTCTGCGACTGGTGGACCTGAACGCAGATGGCCATGTCGACGTGATCTACTCGGATGCGCATCGCAACAGCGTGCATCTGTTCGAATCGATGGCCGCTGGCTGGTCCCGTAAAATCCTCGACACGGCACGCACCGACGCCGGCCCGATTCCGATGATCGTGCGTCCGGACGGCACCAACAACGGAGCCTGGTTCCAGTACGGGCACATGTTCCTGCAGAACGAGGACACCGGCAAACGGTTGCCCAATCACATCGACACGCGATCGTACGAACAACTGTTGTCGACCGAATAGGCGAAACGGCAGATCAGCGCGTGGTTTTTTCTGAGAGCGAGACAGACGACGCGTTGCCGCGACGGCGCGCGTCGTCGCGGGATCTCGCGGCGGCCGTCCCAATTGCGGCTGCGGGTTGCCCAAGCGTGGCCTGCGGGTTGTCGCGCTCGTCAGAGTGCGAACGTTTCCGCAATCCGGCGATTGCAGCGACGCCGACGTTGAAGCCTTGACGCCGCAGAAGTCTTGCAGGTCGTCCGCGATCCGTCGAGGCGCCCAGATCCATCCGTTGTCGTTTGCCGTCTGTCGCGCTGAATTTTTTGAACGACTACCACTTCAGCTATTGCGCGTTTGCGCAGATGGCCGCTGAATCTGTTTGGCCGAAGGCCTCCGATCACCGTAGCCTGGGGCAACGCCCCAAGGCTGGCGCCGCGCGTGCCTCTGTTGGCCGAAGGCCATATTCATCCGGGCCGCGGTGACACGTTGATGTTGGCCTTCGGCCAACACGGTTGTTATCATCTCCGACTCCTGGGGCGTTGCCCCAGGCTACGTTGGTAATGGCCTTCGGCCAACACGCCTCTGTCGTCTGTGCTGCGCAACAGTCATCCAACGCCAATTTTACCTAACTCGGTCAGGTGCGATCAACCCAAAAGTGTACGGTACAGGCCGGTGTACAAGATGCACGCACCGTACGCGCATGATACGAACTAAGACTCTTACGTGGGCTAGCGCCCGCAGCCCAAGAGTCTGTTCGGCCGAAAGCCTCCGATCACCGTAGCCTGGGGCAACGCCCCAGGTCTGGCGCCGTGCGCGTGCCTTCTTTGGCCGAAGGCCATATTCATCCAAGCCGCGGTGACA
>JAVYAJ010000425.1:0-4932 GCA_032229885.1 Candidatus Anammoximicrobium sp.
GCCTTCGGCCAAACAGAATCAGCGGCGTTCTGCGCTCCGACGCGCAACAGCCGAAGCGGTAGTCGTTGAAGAAATTGACCGCGTCAGTCCGCGTCCCCCTTGCGCGCGTGCTCGGGCGCCCGGATCCCTTGAAATCGGTCTGCCGAGACGTTAGGCTACAGTCTAGTTCCGAGGTGGCAGGAAGCCCCTTTTCCCGCGCTGCCTTTTGACGTTTCCGAAACATCCCTGCGATGCGCAAACCAGCCTCACCGCACGCCTCGACTCCGTCCCGTCGGGATTTTATCAAGGCATCTTCGCTGTTGGTCGCCGGCGGCGCCGTGGGCGGCAACGCGGCCCACGGCAGCGCCGGCCAGCGCGGCGCCGACCAGCGCGGCGCGGACGACGGCGCGTTGGGCTTGGCGCGCCGCGCGCACGCCTTTGGCAGCGACGAGATCAAGATCGGCTTGATCGGGTGCGGCAGCCGCGGAACCAGCGCGGCGCAGCAGGCTTTGCATGCCAGCCGAAGTTCGCCGAGCCCGTCGAACCCGAGCCCGTCGAACGGCCCGATCAAGCTGATCGCGATGGCCGACGTGTTTCCCGATCGGCTGCAAGCCGCGTATCGGGCAATCAACAGCCAATATGCCGACCTGGTACAGGCGCCCCGCGAGCGACAATTCGTCGGTTTGGACGCCTATCGCCGCGTGCTCGAGTGCGAGCTGGATCTGGTGATCCTGGCGACGCCGCCCGGCTTTCGCCCGCTGCATTTCGAGGCGGCGGTGGCGGCGGGCAAGCACGTGTTCATGGAAAAGCCGGTCGCCATCGATCCTTGCGGCGTGCGCCGCGTGCTGGCGGCCGCCGACCAGGCGAGCCGGCGCAACCTGCTGGTCGCCGTGGGCCTGCAACGTCGACACGAGGCGCGGTATCAAGAGACGATTCGCCGGCTACAGGACGGCGCAATCGGACAGATCATCTGTCTGCGGGTCTACTGGAACGGCGAGGGCGCCTGGGTCCGCTCGCGGCAAGCGGCTCAGACCGAGCTCGAATACCAACTGCGAAACTGGTACTATTTCACCTGGTTGAGCGGCGACCATATCGTCGAACAACACATCCATAATCTGGACGTCGGCAACTGGCTGCTCGAAGATCATCCCGTCGAGTGTCATGGGATGGGGGGACGGCAGGTGCGGACGGGCGGGGCTTACGGCCAGATCTACGACCACCACTGCTGCGAGTTCACCTACGCCAGCGGCGTCAAGATGTTCAGCCAATGCCGCCACGTTCGCAACTGTTGGAACAGCGTGGCCGAGTACGCGCATGGCGCCTTAGGTTCGGCCGACATCAGCGGCGCCAAGATCTATGACGCGGACGGCCGCCTGATCTGGAGCGGCAAGGGCGGCGCGGGTGGACATCAAGAGGAACAGCTCGATCTGTTCGCGGCGCTGCGCCGGGGCGAGGTCTACAACGAAGCCGCCATCGGCGCCCACAGCGCCATGACGGCGATCATGGGGCGGATGGCCACGTACTCGGGAAAGGTGATCCGCTGGGACGAAGCCTGGAACTCGAACCTGTCGCTGGCCGACGTCGATCGCCTGACGTCTGTTTGGGACGATGCGCCGGTCAAACCGAAGACCGACGGCATTCCTCTCGTCCACGAGCGGTATGAAATCGCCGAACCCGGCAAGACCCGGGTGTTGTAGCGCGTCGTCGTAGCGTTCGCGCTCGAGGCGCGCGTCGAGTCGCCCTTCGCGTTGGGCCGCGCCGCCGGCGCGCTGGTCGGCCCGCTCTCCGTTAGGCGCGGCGGGCTGGGGCAAATCGCTCTGGCACATGGCCGGCCCCAGGCCACTTGCGCCAACGCCAAACTACCCGCCCACCGCCTCGCCCCGCCGCCCGTGCCGCCGGCCCTCGTGCCCCGTGATCGATCGTCGGGCGAGTCTGCTAAGCGTAACGTATACTCTGGCAGGAATCCTCCCTCGCCGCGTCGCGTAGGCTCGCCGTAACGAGACTCTTGGACGCGGCGGCCATGTCGAGCGAGCAGCATGTTGGAGCAAGATCACCACGCCTCGAGCGGTGCGACGGGCGAACGCAAACGAGTCGAACGGATCTCGTGCTCGGGCGCGGCGGCCGCCAGCGAACGGCCGGCGCCGCTGCGCGGCGCGACCGTCGCGGCAGCGCTCGCCGTTTTGCTCGCCGCCTGGTGCGCAGCCGGCTCGCTGGGGCTGATCGCCCAGCCGCTGCGTCTGTCGCTGATGTACGCGTCGCTTGTCCTGGCTGCGACGCTGGCCCCCCGGCGCGGCGGTTTTCGACGACAGCTCGGCTGGCTGCTGCCCGTCGCGCTGTTGATTGCGATGCGGGCGGTGCTGATCGTCTCGACAATCCACGATTTACTGATCGTCACGGCCGCGGCCGCGGGGTTGGCGCTGGGCAGCGGGGGGCGGCAACGCCAAGCCCTGCGAGCGTCGGCGCTGGCCGTGCTGGGGTTGACGCTCTTTCACGCGTTGAGTCGATCGGCTGGGTCGATGTGGCTGCTGAATGATCTCGTAGCCGCGACGCTCGGACGCGTCGCCGGCGCTCTGAGCGGCGCGCCGCTTGAGATCGGCCCATCGTTCGCCGGCCTGGATTATCTGGTGCTAATGGGCGGCCTGATCGTGGCCTGGACGGCCGCGACCGCCGGACGCGGTCCGGGACGCGCGATCGCGGCCGTCGTCGCAGTCGGGGGCGCACATTTCCTGTATCTGGCTATTCTCGCCCACACGGCCGATCTGGCGGACCTGTTGCCGGCGAGCGTGCCTCCGGTCTTCGACCACCCGTACGTACCGCCCGCGTGGAGTTGGTCGGACGCCATCCGGCGATGGTTGCCTTGGAACCTGCCCGTGATCGCCGCGGGGCTACATCTGGCCGTGGCCGGAATCATGTTCCGCTGGGCCCGTTGGTCGCCGGCCGCATCGCCCGAACCGATTAACTCGCGTGAATCGCCCGACTCGATCGAATCGCCGGCTTGCCCGACTCGCGGTTCGCGGCTGCCGCGGGAGTGGATCATCGCCGCCGCGGCGTCCCTTGCCGCGGTCGGGCTCTCGCTCGGCGCCACGTTCGACGCGGCGCGCTCCGACCTTTCGGGCAAACGTTTGCTCGCCAACCAGTTCGGGAATCTGGATTGGGAGTTGCCGACACACGACCATTACGGCCAGGCCGCGGCGGGATGGTGCGGGATGTTGCCGCGCCTGGTCGAGAGCCTGGGGGGCGAGCTGCGGCTCAGCGAGGACTTTACGGCAGCCGAATTGTCGCAGGCCGATGCCGTACTGCTGATTCATCCGCTCGCGTCGATGCCCGAGCCTGTCAAGCAGCGATTGGCGGACTTCGTTCATCGCGGCGGTTCGCTGTTGGTGGTGGCCGAGCCGTATCGTCAGCAGGGCGACGTGCAGAGCGGATCCGACGAGATCCTGGCGCAGACGCGCGTCCACGTCCGGCGAGACGTCGCCATCTCGGCCGCGGGTGGCTGGGTCTACAGCGCCCAGTGGTTGCAGCACCCCACGACCGCGGGCCTCGAGCCGCGATTGGGGCCGTTCACGACCGACGCGGGCGCGTCGCTGGCGGTCGCCTGGCCGGCGCAGCCCTTGGTGTTGGGCCAGTGGGGATGGAGCGATCCGGGGTCCGACGCGGCACTGACGGGCGTCTCGCGATGGGAGACCGGCGAACGGATGGGAGACTTGGTGCTGGCCGCCGAGCAAGCGGTCGGCGCAGGCCGAGTGCTGGTGTTGGGCGACGTGTTCGCCCTGACCAACGAAGGCGGTGTCCGCGCGTACGGATACACGGGACGGCTGTTGACGTATCTGGCCAACAAGGGCGCGAGCCCTCAGTCGCCGTGGCGCCAGGCCGTGACGGCGCTGTTGGGAGTCGGTTTGCTCGCGGCGGTCGCCGTGCGGCCTGAACCGCGTCGCCTGCTGATCGTCGCCATCGTGTGGGCCGTGTCGCAGACGGCATGTGAAGCGTTCGGTCGCCACGCGTCGCGAGTCGTGCCGGACGGACGGCGAGTCGGATCGATCGCGACGGCGGCGGACCGACCTTCGGCGGACCGGTCTTCGGCGCAAGTCGCCTCGGACGTCGGCAACCTCGCTTACATCGACGCGTCGCATGTGCCGGCTTACAGCGACGGGCAATGGGGCTTTCGCGGCATCAATGGCCTGGCGCTGACCCTGATGCGGAGCGGGTACTTGACCTTGAGCCTGCCCGAGTACGGCGGCGATCGGCTCGACCGGGCGGCGCTCGTACTGAGCATCGCGCCGGCGCGGCGTTTCAGCCGGGCCGAGCGGCGGCGACTGGTCGAATTCGTGCACCGCGGCGGGACGTTTTGCTGCCTGGTCGGGGCCGAAGAATCGGCGCCGAGCGCTGCGCTGTTGGCCGACTTTGGCATCCGCGTGCCGACATCGCCCGTGCCGACGTCGGGACGCTGGCATGAACCCGAGCCGTTGGGTCACGTGCGGCCGACGTACGGCGATGCGGGCGCTGACGGGTCGGCGGAGCGACGGCCCGCGGTTCAGTTTTACGCGGCCTGGCCGGTGGCGAGCGACGCCATCGATGCCGACGTTCTGGTTCGCGCACCCCAAGGCCAGCCGGTTGTGGTCAGCCGCCGTGTCGGCCGAGGGCGGATCGTCGTGATCGGCGACTCGGCGTTCGCCCTGAACCAGAACCTCGAGTACGTCACTGGCGAACCCTTCGATGGCAGGTATGACAACGCCCATTTTTGGCGCTGGTTGCTCGGTCAAGTCACCGACCGCCCTCGCTGGGCGCCGCCCGTCCCAGCCGCGCCTGACGGCGACGCCGAAGGCCCCGCGACCGACGGCTCGGCCACCGACGAAACCGATGCCGCGAGTCCCTAGCGCAAGGCGTCACGGAGCGTTCCGCCACGACGCCATAACAACGACATCACGAAGCAAGACATCACGAAGCAAGACATCA
>JAVYAJ010000426.1:0-34705 GCA_032229885.1 Candidatus Anammoximicrobium sp.
CACCGGCTTTGCAAGCCGGGGGTTGACGGTTCGAGCCCGTTCGTCTCCACTTGTCAGAATCCCAAGAAACCCGCGTTTTCTCCGAGAAAACATGGGGGCTTTCTTGGTGCTGGAGTTCAGGGTCTGTTTGTGGGCTATTACCCCCAGTAGTACGGACTATTCCACAGTATTCAGCAGAAAGGGGCAGCGCAGGGGGAAGCGCAGGAGCAGCGCCAGCGGTCTGGCCGTCCGTTCCCGTCGCTTCGGTGGCGGTCCCCCTCGCCAGACGCGGCCAAAAGCCGGAAACTGCGGAATTTAGGCGGAATTGGTTTTGCAAGGCTGTTGCGCAGTACGGACGACCGGAATCGTTTTAGCCGAAGGCCATCTTCAACATAGCCTGGGGCAACGCCCCAGGAAGCACAGACGACAGCAACGGCGTTGGCCGAAGGCCATCATCAACGTGCCACCTCGGCCCGCATGAATAGGGCCTTCGACCAACAGGGGCTCGCGCGCGGCGCCTGTCCTGGGGCGTTGCCCCAGGCTGCGGTGAGCGGAGGTCTTCGGCCAAACAGAATCAGCGGCGATCTGTGTTCAAACGGGCAACAGCCGAAGCGGCCGTAGTTTAAGAAATTGACCGCGCCAGAGCGCGTCCGTCCAGGGCGGCGCACGGCCCCGCGCTCGTTGTCTAGCCATTTCGATTGCCATATTACTCGGCCCAGATCGTTTGTCTGGTAATCTGGGACGACTTCCCGTTTCATGTCCCGTCAATTCCGATTTGTGGCACTCGATGCCCATCGAGTTGAACCCAGAGGCTTCGACGAAGACGCGTTTGGCGCAACCACCTCTGTTACCCTCGGCAGCACGTCGGGCAAGGAACCTTCGGTCGAGCCGGGCCTTTGTAACCCGACGCGTTAGCGAGGGAAGGATAAAGATCGCGTTTGCAACGGTGGGATGATTTCTGCCGAGCCTTGTCGTTGCAACTTGCTGACGAGTGCCCTCAGAAGACCCTGTTCCCGGCAGGCTGTCAGTTCGGCTGTCACTGGGCCGTCACCTGTTGGGCCTTGGCCGCGGCTTGAAGCGCTCGGGCGGTGTGGCGTGCCAACGCCACGCAAGAACAATGCCCGTCAAGCGCATCGGTCGCCAGGGACAGCCGCCGGCGTAACCCAAGGAAACAAAAAATCCCCTCTCGCACCGCAGGACACGAGAGGGGGTTTCGAGTATTTCGAGAACGTATTTTCGGGTTGCGTTTTCTAATAGCGTCGGCCGCCGTAGCCGCCGCCACCACCGCCGCCGCCTCGGCGACCGCCGCCACCATAGCCGCCTCGGCCGCCACCACCACCGCCGCCCCGATCCTCGCGCGGCCGGGCTTCGTTGACGGTCAACGAACGGCCGCCGAGATCTTGACCGTTCAACGCCGAAATAGCCGACTGCGCGCCCTCGCCCGTCTCCATCTCGACAAATCCGAACCCTTTCGACCGCCCTGTGTCTCGGTCTACGACGACCTGGGCCGATTGCACCGCGCCGTGCTCTTCGAACAGCCTTTGCAGATCACTGTCGGTCGCCGTATAAGGCAGGTTGCCGACGTACAACTTCTTACCCACGATGGGACTCCTCTACAGAAAACACCGTGCTGAACAGCTTCGGCCCACCGCGGGCTCGCCTCAGCACAAACGCAACCACAAACACGATCCGGGGACTAGCGAACCAACGGGCGAGATTCAACGGTGAGGAAATCCGGCCAACCGACTTCGGCAAGTTCCGCGGGCTTGATCGAAAAACTATCAGAAATCATCCCGAAATGCAATCCCAAAGACCAAGAAAACAATGCCGAGATACGGGTTGCGCGCCCGCGGCGGATCTCGAGTTCCCTGCACGGGCGCGCGTCTCGTCTGGGCACAAAGCGGCAGGACGGCGGATGCGCAAGACGCCGTTTTCGCGGCCGCCGTCTGCCATGGATCGCGCGTCGGGCCGGATGAAGGCGTCGGATCTTGTCCCGACCAGCCAGGCAGGGTAACGTAATGCGCATGAATGGATCGCTTTCCTCCATCGACCTGCTGGTTGTGTTGATCTACTTGATCGCCACGATCGCTCTGGGTCTGTACCTGGGGCGAGGCATGAAAAGCGGTCAAGACTACTTTCTGGCGGGGCGCAGCTTGTCGTGGTGGGCCATCGGCTTGTCGCTTGTCGCCACGGACATCGGCGGGACGGACATCGTGGGCGTGGCTGGCGCGGCGTACACGCACGGGCTGGCGGTGGCCAACTTCGAGTGGATCGGTTGCGTGCCGGCGATGATCGTGGCGGCGTTCGTCTTCATTCCGTTCTTCTGGCGACTCGGCATCTATACGATCCCCGAGTACATGGAACGACGGTATCACGTCTCGGTGCGAATCGTGTTGGCCCTGTGTTGGCTGGTGTTCATGGCCTGCAACCTGGGCGTCATGCTGTACGCCTCGGCCAAGATGATGATCGTCTCGCTGGGCATCGACTGGACGGGTTACGCGTGGGCCGGCGTCAGCCTAGCCGGGCACGAGGTTCTGGGCTGCGCCATCGTCTTCGCGGTATTGGTCGGAATCTACACGTTTTCCGGCGGGCTCGCCGCAGTCGTGTACACGGACGTCGTCCAATGCGTCGTGATGATCGCCGGCTGTTTGTTGGTGCTCGTGATGGCGTTGGTTCAGGTCGGGGGCGTGGCGCCGTTGGTCGAGCAAATCGAACAGCACGACCAGCAACTGGCGGACGCGGGATTGTCCGGCAATCGCACGGACCTGATTCAACCGGTCGATACGGCCAGCCCATTTCCGTGGACGGGAATCTTGTTCGGCTTGGCGCTGATCCTGTCGCCGGCCTATTGGATCAGCAACCAGGCGATCATCCAGCGGTCGCTCGGCGCGCGGTCGGCCTTCGACGCTTCGGCCGCGTACGTCGCCGGGGCGTTGCTAAAAAATCTGATTCCGGTGATCATTGCCCTGCCCGGCTTGGCGGCGGTGGCCGTATTACCGGAACTGAGCGACGGCGACACGGCGTTTCCTTTGCTGGCCATGCGGCTGTTGCCGCTGGGCGCGCGGGGCATGTTTGTGGCTGCTTTTCTGGCAGCCTTGATGTCCAGCGTCGATTCGTATTTGAACGCCGCGGCGACCGTCTTTACCAACGATTTCTACGAGCGGCTGCGGTCGACGGACAGTGGGACGTTCGAAGCGTTGCACGTGGGACGAATCACGACGTTAGCGCTGGTTCTCTGGGCGATTGGCTTTGCCTGGTGGCTGAGCAAGGTCGAGAGCGCGGGGATCTACGCGATTTTCCAGACGCTGGTGTCGTTCTTTCAAGGCCCGGCCTTTGCGATCCTGCTGTTGGGCGTGTTTTGGCGACGGGCGACGGCCGCCGGAGCTTTGGTCGGCTTTCTGTGCGGCGTGTTCTGTGCGGTCGGGTTGTTCACGCTGAACCAGCCGTCGGTTCTTCAGTGGCTCGGTTGGCAGCCGCTGTTCAAGATCGAAGAACCGTTTCTGTACTACTCGATCTGGGCGTTTCTGATGACCGTTACGGTGGCGGCCTGCGTCAGTTTGGTGACGAAAGCCCCGCCATCTGAGCAAGTCGAACCGCTGCTGTTTCGGTCGTCGCCCGCGCGCGACTGAAACCGATCCGCCCTTCGGGAGACGATCCTCATGACGCCCCTACATCGGTTCGGAGACTTGTTGCGGAACAGCTTGCTGGCCGTTCCGCTGCCGCTGGTGCGAACTGTCATCCTGACGTTGCTGGCCGGCCTTTGTCTGTGGGTCTTGCTGTTGCCCCAGGAGGCGGTTGCCCGTCGCGACGCTTCGGGCCAGCGGACCGCCAATCTGCGCCCCTGGGCACTGCTGGCGTTGGCGATCCAGGTCGTCATCTACGCCCTGTTCTGAGCCACCCACAAGCAACGCTCGCAGGATGGATCAGGCACGGCGTCTTCGAGCGCGAGCGAAAAGGCTCGCGAGACGCCCGGCTTATGTTTCGCGCCGATGACAGCGTTGAGCGGAGTCGATTCGCCAACGCAGAATTGGCGGGATGCGACAGCCACCGCGGCGCGGTCGCCGGTGGCGCGTGACTGGAGTCGCGTGAGCGAGGGGGCACGGCGTCTCGCCGCACGCAAGAAACCTTGCGATGAAATACGCGGCTCCGAATCGCAGGCAATTCAGATGCCCGCCCCGGCTCCCACGGCCGCTGGGCCAAAAAAAGACAGCCGGCGGGCATTTCGTCCGTCGGCTGTCCGAGGTTCGGTCTAGGTCGCTGCCCGTCTATTTTGTTCAGACCGGCGGCGGGTTATGTAGCAGGCGATTTAGAAACGGCCTTCGACGCGAGCGACCAAACCATCGAACGTGATCGTGTCGCCCATGTCGCGGAAATCGTTGGTCTGGACGCCATGGATCCAATCTTCTGTCTTGACGACATTCGTCCAGGCGCTGAACACATAGCCGATCGTGGCTTGTAGGCGACCCTCTGGAAGGTAGAAGCCGCCGCCAATTTCCAGATCGAACGTGGGCACAATTCGGCCCGCTTCCCAACCGGTGTTCACGCCATAGTTGCTGTTGTTCTGCACTGTTTGCTGGTAGGTCGCTTCGAACTCGCCCGCCAACAGGCTGGTCGTGCCTTTGGCGTACAGCTTGAGCGGCACAGTGGTGTAGAAGCGTTCCGCCTCGAGGCCCAACTTCAAACCGATCCCGTTGAAATCGATATTGGTGGCCGCGTTCGCGGCGTCTGGAAGCTGGGATAGGTCGTCCGAAAAGCGAGCAGAAAACGCCTGGTCCAACCGGCCGTAGCGCACTCCCAGCACATAATCCAGCGTCGACGTGCAGCTCTGCACCAGATAGCTGCGATAATCGATGTCCACCACGTCCAGACGCAAGTCGTGGCGAGCGGAGGCCTCGACGGTTCCCGTGATGGCACTGAAGGTCGCGGGATGCAGGACCATCGGCGTGATCTGGGACATCGGGTTGTTCGGGTTTCGTGTGATCCAGTCTTCGGACGATGTGTCGAACCACGTATAGCTCGCGCCGAGTTCGCTGCATTCGTCCAGTCCAATGCCGAATCCGAAGCGGAATCCGGCCGAGTAATCCTGATCGACCATGCCGATCGGCGAGATCTGGATCGGAACGCCGGGGGTTGACGAACCCGGCGGCGGCGCCAGGTTCGAGTTGGTCTCGACAGCGTAGCAAACCTCGGAATCCCGCGTCCGCAGGTATAGGAACTCGCCGTAGACGCGGAACTTGTACGGGCTGCACACACAGCATCCGGTGTGGCCACAGGCTTTGTAGCTACCGAAATCAGACTCGGGAACGAGATCGTCGTTCGGATTGGGCACAGCCACGGCGCGTGGCGCAGCCGCCGTTTCGTCGGCGGCCATGGTGACGCGAAAGGCCGGCCTGCCTCCTCCGTTCTGCCCTCGGATAATTGGCTCTGTCGAAACAGGCAGGACCGCGCCCGCGTCTTGGATGGACGCCGGCATCGGCTGGCCGTGCGCGCTGAGAACCACAGGACTCGCGTAGGCAGCCCCAACGTTGGGCGCCGATGAAGCGTGTTGCGGGATTGTCTGGGCGTCAGCTGCGACGCCTGCCACGAGCAGGACCGACAGCGTCCCCACCATCACACGAAGTCGCAAACGGTTTTTCATGGAATATCCCCCCCATGTGAAAAGATCCGCTGTGTTTCATCGACCGTCATAACCGGATGCTGGAGAATCTTCGGTATGCACGGAACAGGCTTTCCAAATTTCCCAGTTTCTCAGTTGGCGCCCAGCACGAGGACAACGTTGCCGTCGAGCACGCGGGAGACCGTCGCGAGGCGGCGACTTGAACGAGGCGCGAGGTGGAAATGCGCGGGTGATGGGATGACGCTCGGGCGCGTCGGCCCGCGTTTTGGTCGAGTAGTCGAGAAGAAATTGTCGCTCAGACGTCTCTGCTTGCCGGCCAGCTCGAACTCGTGCGACGTCAAGGCTAAGCGCTGGAGGTAGCCGTGTTTGTCAGCCGCGAGAATTCCGTCACACACACGTCAAGTCTTGTGAGGCGCGGGCGGACTGACGGCCGCCCTGCGAGGTTCCATTGCGAAGCCGCGAAAAAGACGGCCAGCGCGCTCACCGCCGCGGCACGTCTGATCGAGCGCGCCGATGACGCGGGCCGCGTCAGACGCGGCTGGCGACGCTCAGACCTGTTCTTTCCACTGCATCGAGACGTGGCGAGAAGCCGCGCCCACGAACCACGACGCTCAGACCTGTTCTTTCCACGTTCGCCAACTGAGCACGGCCAATCCTGCCGAGCAGAGGACGAACATGACGTCCATGACTAGATTGGCCTTTTTGAACGGCGCCATCCAGGATGGCGACGCCAAATCCCACAAGAAAATGGTAAACAGTACGGCGGCAATTGCCAGTCCAGCGATGCATAACGCCTTCGGCATGCGATGCGTCCTCAGAAGCTGCGTATATCGGCGTACTCTGCATTCATTCCGCGCGCAAGCTCACGGCAGGCTCCAGCTTGTCAACTGCCCAGCTTTCCAACCGCGGCGCAATCGCCGTCTCTTAACGCGGCGGCGATCGGGCCGGCGGCAAGAGCGGGCTTCGGTGTATTGCGCACCCAAAGAATCAATATAGTCCAACACAAGTCGTTGTCACCAGGGTAGATTATACGTTCGAACGAATCGAGTCGCATTTGGCTCGACGACGGCTTTTCACCGATTTCACGCGTGCGAAGGCGAAAAATGACGGAAGTGACGGATCTAGGGAGGCAATTCCGACAGCAGATGCCCATCGCTGAACAGATGGCCTACCTGGATCATGCGGCAGTCTCGCCCTTGCCGCGGCCGACCAATCAGGCTATTCAGGCTTGGGCCGAGCAGGCTGCATTGTGCGGAGATGTTGTTTGGCCAGACTGGGAAGCGCGGGCCGACCAGGTACGGCAGACGGCGGGGACACTGATGGGCGCGACGGCGGGCGAGGTGGCGCTGGTTCCCAATACGACCGCAGGGATCAACCTCGTGGCCGAGGGATTCCCGTGGCGCGAGGGAGACAATGTCGTCACGCTCGCGAACGAGTTTCCCTCGAACCTGTATCCCTGGATGAATCTGGCCAGCCGCGGCGTGGAAACGCGCCGCGTTCCCGTGGAGCAAGGCCGCGTGTGTCTGGACCGAATTGCCGCGGCGTGCGACGCCCGAACACGGGTCGTTTCGGTCAGTTGGGTCGGTTATGCCAGCGGATGGCGAATCGACCTGGAAGCTTTGATTGCGACGGCGCACGGCCGCGGCGCGGTGGTGTTTCTGGATGCCATTCAGGGCTTGGGGGTCTTTCCCATCCACGTCGGCCAATTGGGCGTGGATTTTCTGGCCGCGGATGGCCACAAATGGTTGCTGGGGCCCGAAGGCGCCGGCCTGTTTTACGTTCGCCGCGAGCATCTCGATCTGCTGAGGCCTGTCGGCGTCGGCTGGAACAGCGTCTCGCACGCGTATGACTTCGATCGCATCGAGCTGAATCTGCGCCCCAGCGCAGCGCGATACGAGGGCGGCTCGCGAAACATGGTCGGCATCGCCGCGTTGGGCGCAAGCCTCGACCTGCTGGTCCGCCAGGGATTGGGGCCGAACCATTCCTCGGTCGCCGAGCGTATCCTGGAGTTGACCGACGAAGCGACCACGCGGCTCGAGGCGATGGGCGCTGTCGTCCAGAGTTGCCGTCAAACGCCCCACCGATCTGGCATCGTGGCGTTTCAACTGCCCGGACGCGATCCGGCCGAGGTGCGACGCCGCTGCTCGCAAGCCGGCGTCGTCCTCAGCGTGCGCGGCGGAAACCTGCGCATCAGCCCGCATGCGTACAACAACGCGGAAGACCTCGACCGTTTATTCGCCGTGCTGCGCGAGCGCGATTAGCTCTCGAGATCTTCCTCTCACGACATCGGTTCTTCTCTGGCTGCAACGCTTAGGGCGGGAGTCGCCGACTGTTCGTGCGCAGGCCGAGCTCGAGCGGGCGCAAGCGAGCGTTGCGGCGAGTCGCCCAACGTGTGCGTTAGTTTACGTAGTTCGTCGCGGCGCCGCGCGCGGACCAACGGGGCAGCACGAATCGCGTCCATAGGGCGCGCAGGGGCGATCCGACCACGAACAGGAATAACACCAGCGGGACGGCCAACTCGTGGATGACGAAGACGATCAGGAGCGTAAAGATCAGCTTGACGAAATGCTGGTACGAGCGGCGGCCGCGCACAAACTGGTTCAAGACATGCGGATAACGGATGCGCGAGACCATCAGACAGGCCACGATCAGGGTCACGACCGGCAAGGCGCTGGAGGTGGCCCAGATCAGAAACTCGCCCAGCCGCTGCGCTGATTCTCGCATCTCCGGCGCCGTGAATCGTTCTAACCCGGGCGCGATGATGACCAGCGACGCCACCATGCCGGCGGCGGCCGGGGACGGCAGCCCGCGGAAGTATTCGTGCGCCGGTTCGTCGTCCTGCGCGACATTGAAGCGCGCCAGCCGCATCACGGCGCACAGCATGTACAGCACGGCGATTACCCACAGCACGCGCGGATGAAACAGGACCGGAGAGAACTTGAGCATCAGGAACCCGGGGGCGACGCCAAAGCTGATGGCGTCGCTCAGGCTGTCCAGGTTCGCGCCGAACGCGCTGGTCTGCTGGGACAGACGCGCCACCGGGCCGTCCAGCGCGTCGAACATCATGGCGCCGAAGATGAACAGGGCGGCAATGTACAGGTCGTTCGGCGTAGCCATCTCCGGGCCGACCTTGGCGGCATAGGTGATCGACGCGAATCCGCATACCGCATTGCCCAAAGTCAGCAGCGAAGGAATGATCGCCACCATCCGCTTGCGCCGCAGTTGGCGTCGAGTCAGCGCATCGCTCGGCTCGGCGTCCCGATTGTCACTCATGATCTGAGACATGGTCATACTCCGCCATCACCGAACTGCCGGCCCGAACCCGGTCTCCCACGGCTACGCGGATTCGCAACCCCGGCTCCCAAGGAAGAATCAGCTCGGTCCGCGAGCCCAGCTTGATCATCCCAAACGGCTGGCCTCGCGCCAGATCTTCGCCGGGGGCGACCCAGCATACGATCCGCCGCGCAATGGCGCCGGCGATCTGTCGGACGATCAGTCGTCGGTAGGGCGCCGTGTTCTCTTCGATGCGGACGGCCATCTGCTCGTTTTCCTGGGCCGAGGTCGGTCGCAGGGCGTTCAGAAACTTGCCGCGACGGTAGGTCAAGCCGACCACGCGAGCGTCCAGCGGACAGCGATTCAAGTGTACATTGAATACGCTCAGAAAGATTCCGATCAGAACAGCCCGCCCGCCGACAAACTCGTCGTGCGCGAGCTCTTCGATGGCCACGATCTTGCCGTCCGCGGGCGCGACCACTTGCCCCAGCCCGCTGGGAATCCGCCGTCGCGGATGGCGAAAAAAGGACAGGATGAACATGCCCAGGACGGTCGGCGCCATGGCTAGCGGCCACCAGATCGCCGCGATGACCGCCGCCAGGACAAAGCAGCCGCCGCCCAGGATGATCAGTTCCGCCAAGCCGACCCTCGCGACGGGCAATCGCTCGCGCCAGGCGAACGGGTCGTCGGCCGGATCCCACGAGTAGCCGCCTTGGTTGCGAAAGAACTTGACGTCGCGCGGGTCCAGCACGGGATGCGGACAACGGTTTGTCTCGCCGCGCCGCAACGCCTCCATCCGCCGCACATAACCCGGGCGAAACAGCCGTAGGTACAGCCGGCGGAGACGGCCCCAGCTCAGTTCGAGCCACATACACGCGCCGCCACCCGGCTGAATCGACGTGATCGCCGCGTCCAGGGGCTCGATCGACGCGCGCGTCGCCTCGCCGCGCTCGCCGGCGGGCCCGCAGCCGTCAATGGTCTGCTGCGTCATCCGCTCGCCTCGCGTGTCCGTTTCCCCCGCTGACCAGACGACCGTTCCCGTTGGCCAAACCGTTCGCTGATGAACCGTTGCTCGAACCGTTGGCTGAACCGTTGGTTGAGCCGTTGCCGTCCGAACGCAGATAATGCGCGACCGCCGGAAGCATGTTCAGGTAGACGTTGCCCCGCGCGTGCTCGTAACGATCCAGATACTTTCGGAGGACGCTGCCCACCTGGGTCACGTGGCGACGCTTGGCGGGCCGAGAGATCAATCGTTTCATGGGCCGTACGCCCAGATATTCAAAAAACGTCAGCGAGCCGGCAGGCCGCAGAATCTCGATCAGCCGACCCAAAATCTCGTCCACCAGGTCCGGCGGGAAATTGTTGAACGGCAGGCCGCAGATGATGAAGTCATAAGGCGCATCGACGTGCAGCTCTTGCACGGGCACGTGAAAGATCGACGTTCGATCAGCGACCCGCCGGAATCGCGGTTCGACCTGGAACCGTCGTTCGAGCAGCTTCACGAACCGATCGTTCAGTTCGACGACGTGAAAGCAGTCGTGCGGTTGAATATGACGCACCAGCTCGTCCGTCACGGCTCCGGTGCCCGGTCCGACCTCGAGGACCCGCACCGGTTCGTTCGCCGCTGCGCCGCCGAGCCGTTCGCGCAGGGGCCGCGCCAGCGCTCGAGCCAGGAATCGGCCGCTCGGCAGCACCGCGCCAGTCGTGTCGAAAGCGGTGCGAAACTCGCGAAGGAACGTCGAGTATTCGATCAGTCGTGTCATGAACCTGGTTTGTCCTCTGGCTGTGGCGGAACGAGCGAGCCGCTCGCGAACGAGCGCCCCGGGCAGGCCCGCAGCCGGGCGGGACGTCCTTCCGCGTGAGACTCCGAGAGTGTAAATGTAGTGATCTGGCAAACCGTTGGCAAGGGATTGACCGGCGGCCGGCCGCGCAGCCAGCGGTTGGATTCCGGATGACGACGGGCGAATAGGGCGGCGACGCGGCGGCTCGCCCGACACGGGCTGTCCATCGGCTTCGGCCTGTCGCGAGGCCAGCGCATGGCCATCGGCCGTCACGATGGCTCGGGCGCTGGGGCGGGCCGCAAGTCGGTCAACGACCGGCGCAGCTCGGCCTGGCCGTAGGCGTTCCACCAAATCAGAAAGGCCGGGTGGCGCTGTTCTAGCAGATGGCGCGTCTGGCTCATCAACGCCCGGATATACGCCGTTTGCTCGCCAACGGCGGCTACCTCCAGCCAGCGACCCAGGCGGGCCTGAGCGGCGTCCAGGTCGTTGATCTCGCCCAGACGATCCTGCAGGTCTCGAATGGCTGGATATGCCTCGGCGCGAACCCGTTCGGAAAAGCCCGCCGCAAGCAGTTCGATGGCATAGCGAAGCTTTTTTCCGACGATGCGAAACCGATGCAAGATGGCCAGATCGGTCAAATCGGCCGCCGCCGCGGCGAAGAACTCGTCCAGCAGGGGCTGGATCCGCTGCTCGGCCCACGGGCCAAAGCAGACCGGGACCGCAGCGGTCGGGACGTTGCGCCGGCGGACTTTGCGCAGGCGAATTTTGCGCAACAGCTTGGCTGCCTGCCGCATCAAGCGTTCCCGTTCGAACAACTCGTGATAGACCTCGACGATCGGCCGCTGGGCGTCGCGCCGGTGCGACCGGACGTGTTTCAGCAAGCGAGCCGCGGCCGATTGCCCGCGATCAGCCGCCAGTCGCTGCGCGAACACGTCGGTGTCGCGAGCGTCATTGGAAGCGCGGCGGAGCGATTTGACCTGGGCCGCCAGCCGCTTTCGTCGCCGTTTGGGCAGCAGCGGCCCATACAGCCAGAGCGCCACCGCCACGCGGCGCGTCCAGACGCGCATTTGATGGACGTATTCGCAGTCGCGGCCCGGATGCCGCGCCGCCAGCGTCGCGTAGTGCAGGAGCGGCTTGAATCGCGAATCCAGACTACGGATCACGACGGCTTCGAGCGGCTCGTCCGCGACGGCTTCGACCCATTTGGTGAACCGAGACACGGCGGGTTACACTTCCTTTCCGGCGGCTCGATGCGGTCGGAAAACCGTGGTTTGAGCTTGTTCGAGCATCTTTTCCGCGTCGACGGCCAGACGATGAAGGTGCTCTTGGTGGCGATGCTTGCGGCCGTCCTTGCCGGGACGCAGCCGGTGGTACGTGCCATCCGCCAGCAGTTGGCGGCCCTTGACGTTGTCGCGCGCGTAGGATTTGAGGATCGCGATCAGTCGCTGACGATTGTCTGGATCTTCGACGGGAACCAACAATTCCACGCGTTTGTCCAAGTTTCGCAGCATCCAATCCGCACTGGAGATGAACACCAGTTCGGCGCCGCCGTGGTAAAAGTACAGGATCCGCGCGTGCTCCAAGTAGCGATCCAAGACGCTGACGACGCGGATGTTCTCGCTCTGGTTCGGAACGCCCGGGCGCAAGCAGCAGATGCCGCGCACGTTCAGGTCGATGCGCACGCCGGCCGCCGAGGCGCGGTAGAGGGCCTCGATCATCTGGGGATCGGACAGCGAGTTCACCTGGGCCATGACGTGCGCGCGCTGGCCGCGCTCGCGGCGCACGATTTCTCCTTCGATCAGTTCCACCAGCCGGTCGCGAAGGCTGAACGGCGCAGCGACGATCTTGCGATACTGCAGCGGCACGGAATAGCCAGTGATCGCGTTGAAAAAGCTGCTGGCGTCGGCGCCCAGTTCCTCGTCGCAGCTCAGGAATCCGACGTCGCAGTACAGCTTGGCGGTGACCTCGTTATAGTTCCCCGTCGAAAAGTGGACATAGCGTTGGATCCCATGCGGCTCGCGGCGGATGATGACGCAGACTTTGGCGTGCGTTTTCAGGCCCCTGACCCCGTAGACCACCTGGACGCCTGCCTGTTCGAGGGCCTTGGCCCAACCGATGTTGCGGGCTTCGTCAAAGCGGGCCTTCAACTCGACCAGCGCCGTGACGTGTTTGCCGGCGTTCGAGGCCCGTTCGAGCGCGGCCACGATGGCGCTGTTTCGGCTGGTGCGGTACAGGATGATCTTGATCGCCAGCACGTTCGGGTCGGCGGCCGCCTGTTCGATCAGTCGCACCACCGTGTCGAACCGCTCGTACGGCAGCGACAGCAGGATGTCCTTGCGGCGGATCATTTCGAACAGGCAACCGGTCGGCTCGACATGGGGCGAGGCCCGCGGCGACCACGGCTCATATTTCAATTCTTCGAATCCCGGCAGACTGTTCAGCGCCGACCAGACGGACAGATCCAGCGGACCGCGAGCCGCGTAGACCGCGTCGTTGTCGACCTCGAGCGCGGACTTGAGAAACGCCAGCAGCGGTCGGCTGCACGATTCGGCGACGTCCAGCCGCACGCAATCGCTCTGTTTGCGCGCATCCAAGATCTCTTCCATCCCGGCCAGCAAGTCCGCCGCCTGATCCTCGCGCACGCCCAGATCGGCATTGCGAACCAGGCGGAAAGGAACGGCCTCGAGGACCGTTTCCCCGGGAAAAAACCGCTGGATGAACAGACCTACGAGATCCTCGAGCAAAATGTACTCGTAGCCGGTGTCGGCGGGCAGCCGAAACATGCGGGTCGGCGACGAACCGAAGGGCACGATGGCGAAACGCGGCGGTTCGCCGTCGGCGGCCGGAGCCAGTCGGACGCATACGTTCAGCGACTTGTTGATCAGCAGCGGAAAGGCCGCGCCGTCGCGGATGGCCATCGGCGTGTAAACGGGAAACACTTCGCTGTCGAAGATTTTCTGCACCACGGCCTGCTGATGCTCGGTCAGTTGACTCGCCACGGCGCGGCGGATTCCGGCGGCGCTCAGCGCCGGTTCCAATTGATCCAGCAGGCAGCGGTACTGGTCCAGCATCATCTGATGTGCGCGGTCGCTGATGGCCTTCAGTTGCTGCAGCGGCGTGGTCCCGGCCGGATCGCGTCGGGCGCTGCGCCGCTGGCGGAGCATCTGCAGTCCGGCGACGCGAACCATGAAGAACTCGTCCAGATTCGAGCCGGTGATGGCCAGGAACTGGAGGCGTTCCAGCAGCGGCAGGCTCGCATCCGTCGCTTCGTCCAGGACTCGCTGGTTGAATTCAAGCCAGCTCAGTTCGCGGTTCAGAAACAGGTCGCTCGAGGCAGAGGCGGGCATGGCAGGCTCGCGTTGTGCGCGTTTCGCAGATGAAATTCGGATGCGTGGTCGAGGGGCCGTCAAACTCAAGCGTGACCGAGCACGCCCGGCGCGTTGCGAATCACGACGGACATGCCGAAGACCTCGTGGAACAGGACCGATTTCTGCTGGACGGCCAACTGCTCGCTCGACAGATCGTCCGCGCCCGGCACGGAGATGACCCAGCGGTCGCCCTCGCGCTGGCACTGGATGTTCTTGACCCGCTGCGTGTTGGTGCGGTCCAGCGCGTCGGCCACGCGGAGCATGGCCGCCATTTTGACGACGTTCGCGCGGTCTTTCCAGTCCAGGCTGGCGTAACCCTCGTGAGACAGTTTGGGCGCCGAATAGCGGTGATAACGGGCCGCCAGGGCGACCAGCATCATATCATTCTGGGTCAGGCCGAACAGGTCGCCGTTGGAGATCAAATACATGCTGTGCCGTTCATGGTTGCGGCTGTTGACGGCGTGGCCGACATCGTGCAGCAGAGCGGCGACGGAGAGCAGCACTTCGTAACGCGGGCCCAATTGGTGTTCGGACTCGAGCGCGCGAAACAGGGCGCGGCTCAGCTCCGCGACGTGCTGGGCGTGCGATTCGTCGAAGCCAAACCGTCGGCCAAAGTCGAGCGCGGCGCGCAGGATTTGATGCGTGAAATTCGGAGTCCACTCCTCGCGAGCGGCCATTTCCCTGATCAGCCCGTCGCGCAGGTTGATCGGCGAAACGAGGATGTCATCCCGCTGCAGCGCGCGCGCCAAGTTGACGTAGGCCAGCAGGGCCGGCCCCAACGCTTCGGCGTCCGGGACCGCCAGAGGAAAGCGGTGCAGAATCTGGTCGACCGATTTGACGATGATCTTCTCGGTGAAGCCGCGCAGCGCAGCGACCGACAGCGTGGCCACCGACTGTCCGTCCCAAGTCGGCAACAGTTCGGCCGTGGCCAAGCGAATATCGCCACCCAACGCGATCATCACCAGCGACCGATCGACGGGGACATGCTTGCGGATCTGGTCGACGATCCGCGTGATCTGGCTTTCCATGATCGCGCGGACCTTGCTGCGCGGGGCGTGCAAGGCTTCCAACGTCGTGCGCAATCGCAACGAGCCCAGCCGAAAAGTATGGGCGAACGTGACGTCGCCGCTGGCGACCAACAACACCTCGGTGCTGCCGCCGCCGACTTCGACCACGAGCGAGTTCGACTCGGCGAGCCGCGGCTCCGACGCCAACAGAGGCGACACGCCCAGATAGGTCACGCGCTTGACCGCGGCCTCGTCCAGCGGCTCGACGTTGAACCCCGTCGCCACGTAGATCCGCTGCAGGAACGACAGGCGATTGCGCGCCTCGCGGACGGCGCTGGTCGCCACGACATGCGTCTGTTCCGGCCGCGTGAACCCGTATTCATCCAGCTTCTGGCGGTAGACTTGCAGCACGCGCACGCACTCTTCGGTGGTCGCCAGATCGATCGAACCGCCGCGGAACGTGTCCTTGCCCAGGCTGACCGCCTGCGCGAGCGTTTCCAGGGTGTGAAAGGTTCCCTCTTCGCCCAGTTCGGCGATCGCCATCCGCACCGCGGTCGCCCCGATGTCGATCACGGCTACCAGGCGCGGCGTCCGCACTTGACCCGGAACTGACTGATCGCCGTCTGGCGCCATCGCGAACACCCGTGCTGGTCTGTCGAAAAGGCCTCGTGCCCCCGCTCGAACGATGGCGCGAGTCAGTTGCGCGACGACAGAAATAGTCGCACGATATACCAGAACAACAGGGCCAACGAGGCAAACAGAGCCAGCGCGGCCGCCACGTGCTGGCCGATCCGATAGTGATGCAGCACATTGGACGTATCGTACAGGATGTAGCCGCAGGCAAAGACGATCATCCCATACGTGAAGATCGGTCCCAGCGTAAAGTTGAACAGGATCGAGACGACGATCAGCCCCAACGCGCCGAAGCCGCCGAACATCAAGATCGTGCGGAGGAACGAAAAGTCGTGACGCGTGACCATCACGATCGCGGTCAGCACGCCGAACAGCACCAAGGTCGTCACGCCGGCCAACGGGATGATGTTCGCGTCCAGCGCCCGCGCGATGAACAGCAGAGGCACGAAGATGACAGCCTCGGCGACGACGTACAGCCCCAAGCCCCAGTATTGGGTGGCCGGCGAAATGGCCGATCGGGCCCAGCGATCGGCGATCATGCTCACGCCCATAAACAACCCCAGCACGACCAGCCACCCGAACCGGGTGCCGACCATCAGGCCAACCAAGTTCTCGATCCCCGGCAGATTCAGCAGCACCGCCTCGAGGGCGATGAACAGCGCGATGGCGCCGGCCAGATGGGCGTAGGTCTTGGCGATGAACCCGGCCCGCTCGTCGGCCGCAGCCTGGTCGGCAAACGTGTAACTGGACACCGCGTACGGATTGTCAGCATAGCTCATGACAGCCTCCTGATTCCAATTGAACAGCGAACATCGAACGCGATCGCGATTAGCCACTGGCCAAAGTATAACCGACCCGACGCTGCGAATCCAGCTTATCCCGGCCACATGCGCTCGTGATCCGAGGATGAGGGATGAGAGACGGGGGCGGCAGACGGGGGACGGGGTTCCGCCGCGCGCTCGTGATCCGGAGTCTTGCCGACGCGACCCTTGGGGCGGCCTCTGCCCTATGGCCCCGGCCGTTCGTCGCAATCATCTGAACGCGCCGCAATCGATTGCGTTGCCCACGGTCGCGTTTGAGCGAGATGTTGTAGGTGGCGTCCGAGCTTCGGACGGATTGCCCGCGGGCGTATCCGGGCGACGTGGACCGAACCTGCACATCGGACGGGGTCTGCGATCAGCCGCTCGCACCGTGCCGCGCAAGCGCCCACGCGCACGCTTCGCGAACCAGCGGCTCGGGATCGTCGAGCCCGCGGACCAACGCCGCCCCCAGCCCGGCGTCCCGTTGGTTGCCGGCTGCCAGCGCCGCGTTTCGCAGCAACCCGCGCCGCTTGGCCCGCCACAGTGGGGTCCGGCGGAACCGGTGGCGGAAATCCTCGTCGGTCATCGCGAGCAGCTCGGCTAACGACGCCGGGTTGCGATCCGGGACGGGGATGAACGTCGGTTCGTCGCTGGTCGGCGCGCGGCGGTTCCAAGGGCATACTTCCTGGCAGATGTCGCAGCCGAAGATCCAATCGCCTAGGCCCGCCCGCAGCGGCTCGGGAATCGCGCTCCGCAGCTCGATGGTCAAATAGCTGATGCAGCGCGTCGCATCCAGGACGTAGGGTTCGGGAAAGGCTTGTGTCGGACAGGCGTCCAAACATGCGCGACACGTGCCGCAATAGTCGCGCTCGTGGGGCGCGTCGTAATCCAACTCGAGGCTCGTCAGCACCGCGGCCAGAAAGAACCAACTGCCAGCGCGGCGATCGATCAACAGCGTATTCTTGCCGATCCAACCCAGGCCGGCCAATTGGGCAAACTCGCGTTCCAACAGCGGCGCCGTGTCGACCACGCCCCGCGCCGCCGCGCCCGGCGCGCGCTCCTCGAGCCAACGCAGCAGTTCGCCCAGCCGATCGTGAATCAGGTCGTGATAATCGGCGACGCCCCACGCGTATCGCGAGACGCGACCGAACCCCGGGGCCGTCGCAGGCGGCTCGGTCGTACGATACGGCATGCCCAGCATCACCAGGCTGCGAACGCCGTCCAGGACGCCCCGCGGGTGCGCATAGGCGTCGCGTCGCTTCGCCATGTAGTGCATCTCGCCCGCATAACCGGCGTCGAGCCACGCATGAAATCGGTGCAGGCCGGCCGGCGTGACCGCCGGACAGACGCCCACCAAGCCGAACCCCGTTTGGGTCGCCTTCGCCTTCAGGTCTTGTGTCAGGGTTTGCGCAGCCAACAAATTGGTTCCTTCAGTATGCCTTCGCGAGACGGACTTGCCGCGAGTTCCCACGGGCAGGGGCCGTCCAGTCGCTGGCAGTCCGCGCGTCACTGAGCTCGGTCGCCGCCCGCTCGCCGCGTCGTCTGGCGCGTCTTTGAATCGTGCCCGCGCACGGCCCGCTCGACCAGGACGCAGCCATCGATGCGACCATATTGTAGAAGCTGCGCTACGTTGTAGAAGTTGCGCCGCGATAGGCCACGGCGTGGCGACAGCCCGCGCAACTCGCCTTCGTGCCGTCCCGCGCAGCGCCGCCCGCACGGCGGCCGGGGCAGGTGTAGACACGGCCGCCCACCGCAGTTACGGTAAGACCAGGTCACGACAAAACATAAGGGGAGAAAACATGGCACGAATCCAAGATCTCGGTCTGTCACGCCGCACATTCCTGGCCTACGGCGCGGCCGGCGCTGTCGGTGCAATGGGCCTGGGAGGCTATCATGTTCACGCCGCCGAACCGCTCGTCGCCGGGACGCCGCACGCGGATGCGCTGGGATGGCGAGTCGGCTTTTCTACGTACACGTTTCGCGGGCTGACGCTGTTCGAGGCCCTGGAGAAAGTCGCCGCCGTCGGCCTGCGTTACGTCGAACTGTTCGCCTGGCAACGGCTCAGCCCCCAGCATCCAGACGCCAAGCCTGCGCCAGGGCTGGCAAAAGAGCTGCGCAAAGAATTGCAGGCGCGGGCGTCGGATCTGGGGATTCGGATGATCGCCTGTTATACGGGGATGGACAACGCCGAGGCCGCCAAGGCGGCGTTCGAGTTTGCCGCCGAGATGGGCTTCGAGACGCTGGTCGGCGAGCCGCCGGAGAGTCTGCTGGACACGGTCGAACAGTTGGCGAACGAGCACAAGATCGACCTCGCGTTGCATAACCATCCGCAGCCGTCGCATTACTGGAATCCGGCCATCGGGCTGGCGGCGCTCGAAGGCCGCGGCCCGCGCATGGGCTTCTGTGGCGATACCGGGCATTGGTGTCGCAGCGGGATCGAGCCCGTCGCCGCGCTGCAACAGATCGGCTCGCGGATCAAGACGTTTCATCTGAAAGACCTGAATGCCTTTGGCGTGCCAGCCGCGCACGACGTGATTTGGGGCCAAGGCCAAGGGCGCATCGCAGCGATTTTGGGCGAGATCAAGCGGCAGGGCGCAAAACCGTACTTCGGCATCGAATGGGAACGCACGGCCGATTCCGAGCCTGCCTTGCACGCCCAGTCCGTGGCGTTTTTTGAGCAAACTGCCGCCAAATTGGCCGGCTCTTGATCGCCTGCGCCGCCCTGGTCCGATCGCCCCTCCACTACTCGGCGAACGCGAATCGGGTACACTAGGCGCTCGTATCCGATGGCAGGGTGAAAGACCGGTTCAAAACGCGTGCGCGACGGCGCGCCGCGGAACGGTGCGGCGCGAGCGGCGCCGCCGAATCGACGCAGCGAGGCTGACGGCGTTCGACGCGGCTGATGCAGAGGACGCCGATGGCTTCTGTCGCGCTCGAGCCGGTGTCGACGGTTGTCGTGGTCCTCCAGACCCTGCCGTTGAATCCCCATGACCATCCAGGGTTCGCACACGGAGAAGCTCGATGTCCAGCGCCAAGATCAAAAAAGCCGCCATCCTGTTCGCGGGCGGACCCGCGCCCGCCGCCAACGCGGTGATTTCCGCCGCCGCGGTCTCGTTCCTCCGGCACGGCAGCACCGTGGTCGGCATCAAGCATGGCTACTCGGCCTTCGAAAAGTTCGGGCCGGACCAGCCGCTGATCGAGGGCAAGCACTATATCAACATCGACCACGCCGTGCTCAAACGGACCCGCAATTCACAGGGCATCTTGATCGGCACGGCGCGCTCGAATCCGGGCAAGGGCATTTCGCACCCCGCGCACCTGAACGACCCGGAGCTGCGGGCGCCGCTGCAACGCGTGTACGACGGCTTGTGCTCGCTGGGCGTGGACGCCCTGATCTCGATCGGCGGCGACGACACGCTGAAAACGGCGAACAAGTTCAAGTTGTTCCAGGATCGGCTCCCGCCCGGATCGCCGCGGATCCCGGTGGTGCACCTGCCCAAGACGATCGACAACGACTACTCGGGCATCGACTTTACGTTCGGCTATTTCACCGCGGTCGACACGCTAGCCACGGAGATTCGAAACCTGTTGTACGACGCCGACGCCAATCGGGCCTATTTCATCGTCGAGTGCATGGGACGCAGCGCGGGCTGGCTGGCCTACGGGGCGGCCATCGCTGGCGAGGCCAGCCTGGTGGTCAGCGTCGAAGATATCGTGGGCAAGTACCGCGCCACGGAGACGGTGGTGGACCCAGCCACCGGCCAGTCGCGGATCCGACCGATCATGAACCTCGACGCCGTCCTCGACCTGATTGTCGGCACGATGCTGGCCCGCGAACGCGACGGGAAAGAGTATGGGGTGATCGTGCTGGCCGAAGGGCTCGCCGAATATCTGCCCGAGGCGATCATCAAGGACGCGAGTCGCGATGAACACGGGCATATCGCGGTGGCCGAAGTCAAGTTGTACGAGCGGATGTCCCACCTGATCGATCAACGCTATCAAGCGCGAACCGGTGGCCGCCAGCGGCGGCTGCGCGGGCTGCAACTTGGCTACGTCGCGCGATGCGCCAAACCCACCGCGTTCGACGCGATGCTGGGCAGCCAGTTGGGCGTGGGCGCCTATCGAGCACTGGCCGAACAGAACCTCGACGGCGTCATGGTATCGGTCCAGGGGCAGTTGGAACTGTGCTTTGTCCCCTTCGAACAACTGGTGAATCCGGAGACGCTCGTGACGGTCGTCCGCCATATCCCGTCCGGCAGCGACTTCCAGCGTCTGGCTCGCTTTCTGGAGACGCAGTTGAACGATTAGCGGGGCCGTCCCGAAACGAGCGTCGCGCGAGCGCCGGGCGAGCGTTGCCCAAGGCCATCGTCCCGGCGATCGCTTGCGCCGCGCTCGAACCCGGCGCCGATCAAGCGCCGCTCAAGACAATCCGGTCGCCGGGCGGTGGACCCGCGGCCAGATCATCGTGCAGGTCATCGTGGCGCTCGTTCAGCGACCCGATCTGGCGCGGGCGGCTTCCGTCAGCCGCCCAGGAAAAGCAGCGCGTCCGCGACCAGATCGCCCAACGCGTGCGGACGACTTGGTTGGTTCGCGAGCGGCGCGTTGCGCGGCTGACGGTGTTGTCGAGCATCCACGAGCCGCCGGACGTGATCCGGAAAATCGGCTGTGGGCGCGGCCAGACGCGTCGATTCCAGCCGTTCCGCGCGCCAATTCCGGGAAAAGTATGTAAGATATGGGAAATCCTGCCGTCGATTTCCCCCCATCCACAGAAGGAGATTCGCGATGAGTCACCGGTTTTCCCGTCGCCGTTTTTTAGGGGGCACGGCCGCGGCCGCCGGCTTTGGACTGGCGTCTCGCCTGTTCAGTCCCCCAAACCTCCTCGCCCAACGGTCGCCAAACTCGAAGCTGAACGTCGCAGTCATCGGCTGCGCGAATCAGGGAGTGCCGGCCTTGAATGCGGCTGCGACCGAAAATCTGGTGGCGCTGGTCGACGTCGATGAAAACCATCTGGCCAGCGGTCGAAACTGGCTGAAGGCGAACGCGCCGGAGGTCGACACGGGCAAGCTGACGGTCTTTCACGACTATCGCAGGATGTTCGACGATTTCTCGAAGCACATCGACGTCGTATTCGCCGCCGTGCCGGATCACCATCACTTCCTGATCGGCATGACCGCCATGTCGTTGGGCAAGCACGTCTACATCGAGAAACCGCTGGCCCGCTCGATCGACGAAGTGCGGCGGCTGACCGCGGCCGCCAAAAAATACAAAGTCGTCACGCAGTTGGGAAACCAAGGCCACAGCGGCGAGGGCATTCGCCGCCTGTGCGAATACATCTGGGCCGGGGCGATCGGCAATGTTCTGGAGACCTATAGCTGGGCTCGATCCGGCCGCGGCGGCGTCGGTGGACGTCTGCCCACCAAGCCCGTCCCGCCCGGCTTGCACTGGGAACAGTGGATCGGCCCCGCGCCCTATCGCGACTATCATGACGAACTGCATCCGCTCTTGTGGCGCAGTTGGTGGGATTTCGGCACCGGCTCGTTGGGAGATTGGGGCTGCCACAATCTCGACGGGCCGTTCATGGCCTTGAAGCTGGACCAATCGTCCCCGACCCATGTCGAAGCGCTGGTCCAGGACGGCGGCAGCGACGAACGCTTTCCGCTGCGGAACGTGATCCGCTGGACCTATCCCGCGCGCGGCAATCAGCCGCCGGTCAAAATCCATTGGTACGACGGATACTTCGACCAAGCGGACCCGACGCGCACGGACGACGAAGGCAACCCGCTGCGTGTCCAGAACCGCCCGCCGATCGTCGCCGAGCTCGAAAAGAAATACGGCCGCGACCTGAAAGCGGGGGGCGCCGTTTTCGTGGGTGATCGAGGCATCATCGCCTGTGGCGACTATGCCGGCAGCCCGCGGATGATCCCCGAAGAAGCGCATCGCGCGTTCAAGCCGCCCGCCAAAACGTTGCCCCGCGTTGTCGGCACGCACCAGCTCGATTTCCTGCGGGGTTGCCAGGAAGGCTACCAGCCGGCGTCCAATTTCTCGTATGGCGGACCGCTGTGCGAAATGATCCTCTTGGGGACCTTCGCGATCCGCACCGGTGTGGGCCGTCCAGTCGAATGGGATCCGGCCGCGATGAAATGCACGAACATCCCCGAAGTCAACGCGCTGATCAAACACGACTATCGCGAAGGCTGGTCGATCTAATTCGGACCAACCGCGCGGACGCCGCGCAGGCCGCCATGGATCCTCGCCCGTTGGATCGTGCGCCGCGTCGGCGTTACGGCACGGCCGCGCCGTGGGCATCGGCCTGCGCACGGCGGCGCTCGTCGCCGGAATCCGGCGGACGCGGCGAAGAGCGTTTCTTCAGGGTGACGCACTCTTCGGCGCGCGCCGCCCCACCCATTTCGACTGCCATTATCTCACGCCCAGATTGTTTCCCAGAGAATCCTGGACAGCTTTCCGTTTCATGTCCCATCAATTGTGATTTGCGGCACTCGGGATCCGCCCGAGTATTCGAAAATGCCGCAATAGGTTGTGTTTTTAGCGATCGCATCTCTACAATACGTTGTGGGTCGAGCGCGATTACCCGACAGGCTCCTCGGTGCGACAGGCGATGTCCGCTGGCCGAAGTCCGGTCGACAACCGAGGCCGTGAAAGGGCTGCGCGGCGTCGAACGGCCGACTGAAGTGGCGCGCGTCGGACGCTCAGCGCGCTCGAGCCGCGGCCGGCTGGGCGATGAACGCGTGTTCGTAGCGCGCCGCCGTCGGTTGGCGGACACGCGTCTTTGGATGAAGAATAACCGGAACAATCCACGCGTGAAGACATTTCTCTGCGATTCCGTGAAACTATTTTGGCCGTAGATTCGTCAAAGGCACTAACGGCGTCATGGTTCGATGGGCCGGCCGTGCGTCCGCGCCGACCTGGCGAGCGTTCCGACACGGAAAACGTGCGACAGAACCAGTTTACGACCCGACCGTGGCGCGCCGTTTGATAATCCAACGTGGCGCGCGACGTCGAACCGCAAACCGGTTCGACTCGATTTCGGTGATTACGAGACGTGAAAATGGCCGCATGGCTGGCAAATTTTCGACGAGCCTTGTCGCAACGGGCGGGCGGCTCAGCGCGATTCGGTGACGCCAGTTGTCGCCGGGCGCGGTTCCGTTGCGCGCGCATTAGTCGAAACGACGATCGACGCGGCATGAAGCTGCATTTCGAGACGCTGGAGAGCCGGTATCTGCTCGCGGGCGTTTCCATGCCTGCGGGTTTTGAGCTCAGCCGAACGATGCTGGAGGTTTCGGAAAGCGGCGTGTCGGATGCGTTCGAGGTCGTTTTGATTTCGCAACCGTCGTCGAACGTGGTGATCGATGTGATCGACCTCGATCCATCGGAGACCGCTGTCTCGCCGAACAGGTTGGTTTTCTCTCCCGACAACTGGGATTCTCCCCAGGTGGTCTTTGTCAGTGGCGTGCCCGACTTCCGCGTGGATGGGAGCCGAACTTCGATTGTCACGGTTCGCGTCGATGAACAGTCCTCGAGCGCCAGCTATCACGGGCTGGAGGAACAGTCGGTTTATGTGCTCGTTTATGACGACGACGTGCTCGGGTTCCACCTGAGTGAGTACACGCTGACCGTGTCGGAATCCGGCACGACCGCCAGCTTTAGCGTGGTGTTGACGGACCAGCCGCAGACCAATGTGACGTTCGAGATACTCAGCGAAAACGAGGCCGAAGCGACGGTCGCCCCGGCGGTCATCACGTTTACGCCCGACGACTGGGATCGACCGCAGATCGTGACGGTCACGGGCGTCGACGACTTGCGGCTCGACGGCAATCAAGAAACGTCGATCACCGTCACCGTCAATACGGCGGTTTCCGACCGCCTTTTTTCCGATCTGCCTGGGCAGGTCGTCCGTGTCGTGACGCTGGATGACGACGTTGCTGGGTTCACCGTCAGCAAGAACGAAGCGACGGTTTCGGAAACAGGCACGACCGATTCGTTTTGGGTCGTGCTGACCGTTCAGCCGGACGAGTACGTCGTCTTGGCTATTGCTGCGAGCGACTCGAGCGAGGCCACGGTCGACCCGACGACGCTGGTCTTCTCACCGTTGGCGTGGGACCAGCCACAGGAAGTCACGATCACCGGCGTCGACGATTCGCTGTTGGATGGAGATCAGAGATCGCTCGTCGAGATTGCCGTCGACGTCGAGAATTCGGACGCAAAATTCGCGGACGCGGCGGCTCGAACCGTGTCCGTCACCACGCTGGACGACGAGCATAGCTGGCAGAATCCGACCAACGCCTTCGATGTCGATGGCGATGGCTACGTCTCGGCGGCTGATGTGTTGGCCATTATCAATCACATCAACAGCGCTATGGGCGAGTCGCTTCTGCCACCCGCACCGATGTCGCCGCCACCGTACTATGACGTCAATAATGACGGCCGGTGCACCGCGCTCGATATTTTGCTGGTCATCAACTATATCAACCATCAGCCGGTCGCCAGCCCGCCGTCGGGCGAGGGCGAGAGCGAGAGCGAGATCGCCCCTAGCCGCACGGACGACGGCGCGTCGCTGCGCGCCATTCCGCAACAGAACCCGAGCGACAGCACAGAAAGCCGGGGCGCCAGCGCACAGTCGAGCGAGGGGCGCGGGATAGCCGGTTCGGACCGCTGGGCGCCGGCGGTGCCGAGTCCGGGGGGCGTCGCGGCGCCACTTGTGTTCATGACGCCGGCGCCGGCGACGACCGTCGCTCCGCGCGCCTTGCGTCCCGAGGTTGGCACGGTCGCGGCGACGCAACCGGCCGAGATCTTCGCGCGTCGCTCGACCGCGCTGCGTCACACCAACGCGACGGCCGCGCCCAGCCGGAACATCCGCTGGTTCGCGGCGCGCGATACGGATGCGGTCATCGAAAGGTGGGATGTCGACCTGGCGGACGAACTCGCGATGTTCACCGCTTGAGTCCACAGCCGGGCGCCCAGGTCCAGCCGCTTCTTTCACAGTCCGTGCTCGATCACCGGCTTCGCGCCTTGGCCCCGAATTGTCTGTCCGCGGCCCACCATCGCGCGGCGGCGCGGCACGTCAGCGAGGCTTGCGAGCCGGCAATGACCGCACGATCGATCGTGACGGCGCAGCTCTTCCATCTGCTCGCGTCGCTACGCTCTTCGCAAAATCGCCAATTTTTATCCGGCAAGCCCCGTATTCTTCTGTAGCCGCGACAGTTTGTGACCTACACTTCTCCAGCGACAGACGCTGGCTTCCGGAAAATGACCTGCTCCGGCAGCCTTCCTTCGTCCCGTCCGTCTGCCGTGAGATGGTTCTCGCCGCAACTGCGTGATGAGTGCCTCGGATGCTTTTGTCAAGGTGGATGTAGCCATGATTGAAACTCTTGCCATCGCCATGGTCTCGGTGTACGGCGTCGGTGTGCTGGGCGCCTTTGTTGCCTCGTATATTCTCAGCTCCCAGATCACGCGTCGCTTCAAGCTCCGCTTCTAAGGCGGCGCGGTCCGCGAGTTCGATCAAAATCGTCCCGCGCACCGCGTCTCGTTCCGCCTCGTGTCGCCACCCGCCGTTTCAGATTGCCGTCGTCGCGTTGGGGGCTGCCCTCACGCGACCTCGGCCGGCAAGCGTCCGGCGCGCCCGCTTATCGTGTCTTTCGTGGTTCTCCGTCGATTTTGCCGTGTCTTTCGTGGTTCACTTGCCCGGCGGCTGTCTCCGGTCGCCGCCGAACGGTACAATGCGTCCATGAAAGCTTCCTCTCAACTCGACCGCGTCAAGATCGCCGTCGTGCAGATGGCCTGCACGGATTCGAAACAGGCCAATGTCGCCAAGGCTGTGGCCCGCATCGCGGATGCGGCCGCCCAGGGGGCGCATCTGGTGTGCTTACAGGAGCTGTTCCACGGACTGTATCCGTGTCAGAGCGAAGACCATGCCCGCTTTGCCGAGGCTGAACCGATTCCCGGACCGACCAGCGACGCGCTGGCCGCAGCGGCCGCCCGGCACGGAGTCGTGGTCGTCGGCTCGCTGTTCGAGCGACGGGCGCCGGGCGTGTACCACAACACGGCGGCCGTCTGGGATCGCGATGGCGCGCTGTGCGGCACCTATCGCAAGATGCACATCCCGGACGATCCGCTGTACTACGAGAAGTTCTATTTCACGCCGGGAGATCTGGGCTTTCGCAGCTTTGCCACCGCCGCGGGGCAGATCGGCGTGTGCGTGTGTTGGGACCAATGGTTCCCCGAAGCCGCGCGGCTGACCGCGCTGCGCGGCGCCGCCATCCTGTTCTATCCAACGGCCATCGGCTGGTTGCCCGACGAGAAAGACACCTACGGTCCCAGTCAACATGCGGCCTGGGAGACAATGATGCGCAGCCATGCGATCGCCAATGGCGTCTTCGTCGCCGCGCCCAACCGCGTTGGGCGCGAAGGCGCGCTGCAGTTTTGGGGCGCCTCGTTCGTGGTCGACCCTTATGGCAACGTGTTGGCTCGCGCTCCGCATGACGCAGAAGCGCTGCTGGTCGTCGAGTGCAACCTGAGCCTGATCGATACGGCCCGCACCCACTGGCCCTTTCTGCGCGACCGTCGCATCGACGCCTATGGCGAGCTCACGCGCCGATATCTAGACAGTTGATCGCAACCCAAGTTCGCCGCGGGTATGCCACACAGTGTCGAGCACCAGACGGTCAATCCGCTGCAGAGGCGGAGGCCGTGGAAGCGGCTTCCAGCCGCTTTCCGCGCGTCGAACAACAGACGGCCAATCGGCCACAGATGCAGCGGTCGCGCTGCGACGACGAACCGGAACGCTACCCAGACGTTTAGGCCTGAAACACGAGCGCCGAACCTAAGACCACCGCGGCGATCAGCACAAGCCACGGCGCCAACGCGGGGCGTCGCAACGGAATCCCGTACCGGCGCGACAATTCACGAACAGCGGCCCGAGCTTCCTCGCGAGTGGCCCCCATTTCGTCGCAATACAACTCAATGGCCTGCCCGGCGTTTCCTTCCTGCAGCAGCAGCGCGAGCAAGCCATCTCGATCATCGTCTAACATAATATGGAGGGTCTGTAGAGTGTGCACAATGTAGCAGGGTCTATAAAAGTGATAGCGGAGCGACCGGGCAAAGTCAACCCCCTATGGCGCTGCGGGCCATCTCCGCGCACGCGTCTCTACGAGCCCGGTCGCCGGCGCGCGCCATGGGCGGCCGAGAACACCGGGCCCGGGTGAACGGCGGCGGCCGAGCCGTCGGACTCCGGCCGGCCTTTCCGTCCTGTACCGTTTGGATGTCGTGGTGTATCATCAACGCCATGTCCGAACAGAAATCATCCGAGCAGAAAACGACCGAGGCGACGGGCGAAGCGCGAGCCGAGATCGCGATTCGCACGCTGATCGTAGACAACGATCGCGCGCATGCGGTGGCCGTCCAGGAGATTCTGGAACGGGTCGGATACAAGTGCGAGCTGGCGATCTCGGGGCCGGAGGGCCTGAAACGCGTTCAAGACAACGTCTATGACGTGATCGTCACGGACCTCGTGATGAACGACGTCGACGGCATGGAGATCCTGGCCCGCGCCCGCGAACTGCTGCCCGAGTGCGAAGTGATCATGGTCACCGGACACGCCTCGGTCCCCAAGGCTGTCGAGGCGATGCAGCAGGGGGCGTTCAACTTTCTGGAAAAGCCGATCTCGTCCAACCGCCTGCGGGCGGTTTTCGAGCGCGCCGCCGACGCCGTCCGCCTGCGGCGTCAAAATCTCGAATTGACCCAGCGGCTGGACGAGCGGTTCGGCTTCGAGGGAATCATCTACGCCAGCGACAAGATGCAGAACGTGATCGACCGGCTCAAACGCATCGCGCCCACCGATGCCACCGTGTTGATCACCGGCGAAAGCGGCACGGGCAAGGAGCTGATCGCCCAGGCGATCCATCAGAACAGCCCGCGCAAGAACAAACGCATGGTCCCCCTGAATGCCCGCGCGGTGGCCGAGAACCTGGTCGAGAGCGAGCTGTTCGGCCACGTCAAGGGCGCGTTCACCGACGCCGTCACCGATCGCGAGGGCGCCTTCGAGTACGCCAGCGGCGGAACGCTGTTTCTGGACGAAGTGGGCGACATGCCGATGTCGACTCAGATCAAACTGCTCCGCGTGCTCGAGGACAGCCAGATCACGCGGGTCGGCGACAACAAGCCGATCAAGGTCAATGTCCGCCTGGTCTCGGCGACCAACCGCAACCTCGAGGAGACCGTCGAACGGGGCGATTTCCGCCGCGATCTGTACTACCGCATCAAGGTCGTGACGGTCCAGTTGCCCAGTCTGCGCGAGCGCCGCGAGGACATCATGCCGCTGGTCGACCACTTTCGGCGCCAGTTCGCCAAGCGACACGGCAACCCGGTCAAGAGCATCTCGCCGGTCGTCAGCCGCCGCCTGTTTTCGCACGACTGGCCGGGCAACGTTCGCCAGTTGCGCAATGCCGTCGAGACGATGGTCGTGCTGGACACCGACGGCATCCTGGACCAAGATGACCTGCCGCCGGAGATGGCGGACGCCGTGGAACCCGCGGACATGCCCGGCGGCGGACCGACTAGCCTGATCGGGCAACCCCTGGAGGAGATCGAACGCTGGGCGATTGAACAGACGCTGAAGCTGACCAACGGAAATCGCGAGGAAACCGCGAGGATCCTCGGAATCGGCGCCCGCACGCTGTATCGCAAACTGGACAAGTATCAGGGATAAGCCTGGATTCGATGGCCGAAATACGCTTGCTGTCTCCCAGCGTCATCAACAAGATCGCCGCGGGCGAAGTGGTCGAGCGTCCCGCCAGCGTCGTCAAGGAGTTGGTGGAAAACGCGGTCGACGCCGGCGCTCGGCGGATCGACGTGATGCTCGAAAAGGGCGGGATCGAGTTGGTGCGCGTCGCCGACGACGGCAGTGGGATCCGAGCGGACCAACTGCCGCTGACGGTGGCCAGCCATGCGACCAGCAAGATCGCCGACGCCGACGATCTGTTCGACATCCGCACGCTGGGTTTTCGCGGCGAGGCGCTGGCCTCGATCGCCGAGATCAGCCAATTTCTGATCCGCAGCCGCCCGTCCGGCGAAATGTCCGGGGCTCAGTTGGAGGTTCGCGGCGGCCAAGCCGAACCGATCGTGCCCTGCGGCTGTCCGGTCGGAACGGTGATCGAGGTCCGCCAGTTGTTCTTCAACACGCCCGTGCGGCGCAAGTTTCTCCGCGCCACGCAGACCGAACTGAGCCACGCGACCGAGGCGTTCATCCGCATCGCGCTGGTCAACCCCCACGTCCACTTTGTGCTGCAGCACAACGAACGCCTGGTGTACGACCTGCCGGCCGTGGACAACTGGCGAGACCGCATCCAGACCTTTTTCGGCGCCGAGATCGGCCAGTCGCTGATCGCCGTGGCCAGCGACGACGGCGAGATCCGCCTGACTGGCTATGTGGCCGATCCGAACCACAGCCGGGCCAACAACCGCCTGCAGTATTTCTTCCTCAACGGACGCCACATCCGCGACCGCTCGTTGCAACACGCTTTGGGCGAGGCCTATCGCGGGCTGCTGATGACCGGCCGTTACCCGATCGCCTTTCTGCGGATCGAGATGCCCGCGGCGCTGGTCGACGTCAACGTCCATCCGACAAAGCTCGAAGTGAGATTCCAGGACGGCGGGCGAATCTACAGCCAGCTCCTGTCCTCGCTGCGGCAGAAATTCCTCAGCACCGATCTGACGGCCCGCGTCAAGCCGCTCGCCCCGCCGGCCGACTCGGACCCCGCCACGGCGCTCGATCCGACCCGCGCCGCGCAGCATCGCAGCGAGCTGGTCCAGTGGGCGCAAGGCCAGTTGACCGGCCAGCCGGCCGCACCGACGTCCCCTGGCGACCAGCCCGGCGCGGCCCCGGCGGCCGCGCCGTCGCACCAAAGCCGTCTGCCGCTGGGGCCGGATCGTGGCGGCGGCTATGGCGCCGAGTATGGGGCGGGTTCCGCGGCCGGCCGCGTCGAGCCGTTCAAGCCGTTTCCCGATTTCCGTTCGCCCTTTTCCACGCCGCCCGCCGATTCCAGGTTCGGCGCCGTTCGCCCGCCACTGGCCGCGCCATTCGCCCCGCCCACGGCGCCCGCCGGGACCGAACCAACGGTGACGCACCCGGTCGAGGCGCCCGCGCCGCCCTCCGCGCCCTCACCGACACCGCCCGCGCCCACCCAGCGCGGCATCCAGCTTCATAACCGGTATCTGATCACCGAGGACGAGGCCGGCGTCGTGATCATCGACCAGCACGCGCTGCACGAGCGAATTCTATACGAGCAACTGCGCGAGAAGGTGCTGGCCGGCAACGTGGAAAAACAGCGCCTGTTGGTCCCCGAGCCGGTGTCGCTGACTCCGGCCGAGGCAGCCGCGGCGCTGGAGGCTCGCGAGACCCTGGCCCAGTTGGGAATCGAAATCGAACCCTTCGGCGGCGACACGATTCTGGTCTCGGCCTACCCCGCCATGCTGGCCAATTTCGACCCGCCCCAGATCCTGCGCCAGGTCGTCGAACAGTGGATGACCGGCGGCGGCGCCCCGCAGCGCCGCGATCTGCTCGACGACATGCTGCACATGATCGCCTGCAAGGCGGCGATCAAGGCGGGTGATCGGTTGACGCCCGACGAAATCACGTCATTGCTGGCCCAACGGCACTGTTATCAAGACACCCACCACTGTCCACACGGCCGTCCGACCGCGCTGGTGTTTACGCGCGAGGAACTGGACAAACGGTTCAAACGCACGTGATCGCGACGCCGGGCGCGGATCTGTTCCGCTCGCTGACGAGGCGGGCCACGGCGCTGTGCCGTGCGCGTCGCAGCGGCTTCGCGCGCCGCATCTTGACAGACACGATCCGATGAAGGAAGAAGAACGGTGGTGGCCGGGCGGGCGCGACGGCGGGGCGCTGCCAGCGGGCGGCGCTGGCGGCGTTCGACAGCCGTGAGTCTGTCCCGGACGCGTCGCGACCGCCGCCGGTCCGGTCTCGCGTCGTCCACACGCGTGCTCGATCCTCCGTTTCCTTTGTTCAGGAGTCCCGCCATGTCGCTCGATCGCCGTCAATTCCTTCGCCGTTCCGCGGCCGCGGCCGCCGGCCTGGCCGTGCCCACATTTGCCGGTTCGCGTGTCCGAGGCGCGAACGACGAGATCCGGATCGCCGTAGCGGGCTGCGGCGTTCGCGGCGGCGCCCATGTCGCCGAGTTCGGCAAGCTGCCGGGCGTGCGCATCGTGGCCGTCTGCGATCCGGATCGCGAGCGGCTCGCGGCGTTCGGCAGACGGGTCGAAGCCAGCTTTGGGTATCGGCCCGCCGAGGTTCCCGACATCCGTCGCTTGATCGACCGCCGAGACTTCGACGTCCTGTCCGTGGCCACGATGCAGTATTGGCACGCGCTGCCCACGATCTGGGCCTGTGAAACGGGGCGGGACGTGTACGTCGAAAAGCCGTTGGCCCATTTCATCGGGGAAGGCCGCCAGATGGTCAACGCAGCTCGCAAGTACAATCGTCTGGTGCAGGTCGGAACTCAAGCCCGCTCGCGCCACACGGATCAGCAGGCCGTCGCCTATCTGCGGTCCGGAGCGCTGGGCAAGATCCAGTACATCGTGTGCTTTGCCAACAAAGCGCGCACGTCGATCGGCAAACGTAGCGAGCCGCTGCCGATCCCCGAGACGCTCGATTACGAGCTGTTCTGCGGCCCGGCGCGCAACGAGCCGATCTACCGCGACCGCATCCAGTACGACTGCAGTTTTACCTGGAACATGGGAGACGGCGAATCGTGCAACCAGGGCGTGCACGAGATCGACGCCGCGCGCTGGGTGTTGGGCGAGACGACGCTGCCGCGGCGGGTGATGAGCATCGGCGGCCGGTTTGTGTTCAACGACGCCGGCGATGTGCCGAACACGCAGATCATCTACTACGACTATGCGTCCGCGCCGATCCTGTACGAGGTCCACAACCTGCGGGCCGGCAAAGACACCAAGGCCATGCCGTCGTACCTGGGCCGCGGCGTCGACACGTGCGTCCATTGCGAGGGCGGCTATATGATGATGCATGCGGGCATCGTCTACGACAACGACGGCAAAGAGATCAAACGCTTCAGCGGCGGCGAGGATCACTTCGGCAACTTCATTCGCGCGTTGCGCAGCGGAAAACGCGAGGATCTAAACGCCGATGTCCTCGAGGGTCATCTCTCGACCAACATCTGCCACGCGGGGAACATCTCGTACCGGCTCGGCCAACGGGCGTCGGTCGCCGACGCGCGGGCCCAGATCGGCGATCTGCCCCAGTTCCAGGCGATGTTCGACCGCTACTTGGATCACCTCCGCGCGCACGACGTGGACCCCGGCGAGTCGCTGCTGGGTCCCTGGCTGGAGTGCGACCCCGAGCACGAACGCTTCCGTGACAACGCCCCCGCTAACGAACTGGTTCACGGATTCTACCGATCCGGATTCGAACTGCCGCAAGTGACGCTGTGACGCTGCGCCGGGAAACGAGATGTCGCTCGCGGCGCGCAACCCCGCCAACGCCCCGACTCGGCGGTGAAACGTCGGCGAGCGGCGACGTTGAAGCTATACGGTAGGACGCGCCACGTGTTTTTTGTTTGACGACGCGGTTGCGCGCTGGCGTCGCTTGATCCGATGATCGGTCCGGTTCGAGCCGCTTCGCGGCAACATTTCTTCCTGGGCCTAGCGCGACTTCGTGTGGGGCAGACGCGGCGCGCAATTGCCGATTTCCGTCAAGGCGGCCCGTTGGAACGGCAAAGGGCATTGCACGTAGGCGTCGTGTTGCGAAGAGGCCAGGGGCGCGAACGTTTGGCGCTCGAACAGTCCCGGCCAGAGAGCGTCGCGAGCATTGCATAGACTGTGCATGGGGGAGGAGAACGCATGAAACCGTTCACAACATCGCTGTCCGACTTACTACTGCTCGGGTTCTGCTCACAGCAGCACCAAGCCGCACGGTGGTCGTTGTTCGAACTTTTCGAGCAGCGCCTGCGTCCGTTTGTGCCGCTGCTTACCCAGACTCAATGGCGCACAATCACGCCAGAAGAGGTTCCGTTCGATATCGAATGGTATGTGCTGACCGAGGTGACGCCCGATGGACCAGAACCGGACGAAAAGACAGCGACAGTTCTCGTTAATCGGTCCCGCGGAACGTCTCGCGATGTTCGGCCGCACTTCCATCTTCTTCCATCGAGAACGACGTCTTTTGATGACGAAGCGTTCTTCGTGGGTCGCGCGCTCTCATCGCCGAAGGCAGCCTACCTCGGGAATGCCCCCGAGGAACGCGCATCACCGCTGGGCTTTTTGCCGCAGAGCAAGTCAGGCGGGAAAGTAGTCTGCGTAACTTGGGACAGGTCGAGGCGATCCTTGATCGAACTGGTTATCGATCACATTCACCAGTCCTGCCCGTCGGCCGAACACGAGCTGGTAGATAGACGCGCCATACCGGCTTCGGAACGGTGGCTTTGGGATTTTGTCACGCGTTTAGACGAAAAATACGAGTCGCCTCCGCCGCCATTCGACTACGAGCCCCTAGAGGGCGAGATCCCTTGGTGGATCGTTGACGATGGCGATGGCCAAGTCTTTGGCTTGACAGATTGGCTGGATGGCTTTGTACCAAACAAGTGGGATAAGTCGGTAATCGGGAAAGCGATCCAGCAGGTCGTGAGCGACGCAACAGCAGATCAAGAGGTTTTCGACATTGGGCGGAAATTTGCCGAGTTGATTCAGTTATGCGAGAGCTTCGAGGACAGCCTCAGCGATCTACAAGAAGCGCTGTGTGCCTACGGTGGGAGCGACGATCACGGCTTGATCTCCGAGACGCGAGTCTACGACGCCATAGACAATGCGGATTCCACCCATCCGGAACTGTGTCATGCCATCAAGGCGATTCTAAGTTCACCTTGGCTACGTTGGAGCCCCCACGCAACGTCCATCCTAGTTGTACTGCGCCATTTTTTTCTAGTCGATTTTCGCTAGCAGTAGAGCGCGAATGGAAGCGAGTAGCTCGTGTGGGTAGCGCAGAATAATCCATACGAGGTGCTTACGAGATTCGGAGACCGGGCATCAGAGGCGGACGTGAGGCCGAGACCTTACATGGCCAGATCAGCGCGCACCGAGAGTATGGCAAGAAAGTTACTTTGAAGGACAACGACGTGATGTCAAGAACTATCTCGCGGAATGCAGCACGGCAGGTCTTTGACATCGACGCCCAAGCCAAGTAGCTGTTCAGTCCGCG
>JAVYAJ010000427.1:0-16253 GCA_032229885.1 Candidatus Anammoximicrobium sp.
ATTGTTTACAACAACTGCCGCAAATCTTCAAACCGTCTGGCGTGCGGATTCCCCTGTTTTTCTCGCCTCAACCGGATTTCTGACAGACACGAGCTATGGCGGCCCGGACAAATTGAACGGTCGCTATGTCGACGAGGCGAAATCCGTACACGGCTTCAAAGTCGAAGCGGGCAAGCCGACGGACCTGGGGCGGATCGACCTGACGACCAAGTAACGCGCCCTAGCGGTGCGTCCTGCGCTGCCGAGTGACCGTGCGGGGCCCGATCGCCGCGCGGCGTGCCGCCCTCAGGCGGCTCCTGCCGAACCAGCCCGAACAACCCCGTCCTCGAGGCAGCGTATCCGCGCAACCGGCAACGCGCCGAGTGACGAGAAAACTGACAAAGCACGAGCTAGTCCGGGGCAAAGCCTGCTTTTTTAGGCCGCTCGACAACCGTGTGTCCGAACGGTCGCACGAGCCGGACGCGAGCCGTCCAGCCATTGGGCCCTAGCGCGCGAATATTCGCCGGCCGTCAAACGACGCCATCCGACGAGGGAGCCAAGACATCGTGACTGAACAGCCGTCGCCGACATTCGGCTCGTCTCAAACCACGCAGGTCGGCCTGGCCGATTTTCAACGTTTGATCCGCGAGATGTATCTGGAAAAGGACATCGCGCGCGGCGTGGACGGGACGTTCATGTGGTTCATGGAAGAGGTTGGAGAACTGGCGGCCGCGCTGCGAGACGGGTCGCACGATGATAGAATGGGCGAGTTCGCCGACGTATTGGCCTGGTTGACGACGATGGCCAATGTCGTCGGCGTGGATCTGAGCGACGCCGTGACGCGCAAATACGGCGCGGGGTGTCCGGGCTGCGGACATTTTGTGTGTTCGTGTTCGGCGGCGGAAAAACCGTAGCGAGCGGTCCGGGCGGGTCGGATCCGCCAACCGCCAGACCCGCACGGCATCGCGTCCGCGGCCAACGGACGCCCAAACGGGAAAAGTGATTTCGAACCGGGTCCTGAATCTACGGTCCGCATCCGCGCGGATCCGCGAATGGCTTCCAACACTTCGACGAACCGTTTGTATCTTTGATCAGAACAGCGCGCGAGAGACCGAGAAGACACAGATGGCTTTTCATTCCCGATCTTGGGCGCCGATGATTGTGTGGGGGTTGGGCATTGCGCTGACGCTGGGCGGCAGCGCGCCGGGGCGGGCCGATCAGGCGGTCCGCATCGCGTCGGTTCGAATCGGCTTCAACGGCCTGTACAAAGCGGGGCATTGGACGCCGGTCTGGGTGACGTTGGAAAACGCCGGTCCGAGCATCGAGGTGGACCTGCGGCTCGGCACGCGCGATGGCGATGGCGTTCCGGCCGTTTTCCGACGACCCGAGGATCAGCGGCTGCGGTTGAACGCCGCCGGGAGCACGGTGGCCCTGCGGTACGTCAAAGCCGGTCGGGTCGGCGGGCGACTGTCGGTTTCCGTGGTGGGCGAACAGGAGGAACTGGCGGCGCGGACATTTGGGCTCGACGAACTCGGATCGGCCGAGCCCTCCACTTGCGAAGTGTTGGTCGGACTTGCTCCGGGGTTGAGATTGGACGAGGCTGTTCGCAAAGCCCGCCGCGACCAGACATATCCGATTGCGCTGGCAACGGTCGACGATGCGCAGCGCCTGCCGGACGCGTGGTATGGGTACGACGGCGCCGACGTCGTAGTGGCGACGACCAGTACGGCGGGCGTGCTCGAACAATTGACGGACGCCCAGTTCATGGCCTTGGACCATTGGCTGCGGCTCGGCGGGCGGCTGGTTCTGTGCGGCGGGCAGCGTGGCGCCGAAGTGCTCGCGCCGCCGAATCGTTTGGCGCGGTTTTCACCCGGGCGAACCGCCACGGCAATCACGCAGCGGGCGACTTCGGGCCTGGAGAGCTACGCCGGGGCCAGCGAGCGGCTGGACTCGATCGGCGGCCAGCGAGCACGGCGGTTCGGCGTGCCGATGACGGCGCTGTCCGACGTCCGCGGGGTGATCGAAGCGGCCGAAGTGGGCGGCCCGATGGGCCGTTTGCCAACGATCATCCGGTTTCCCTATGGTCTGGGGCAGATCACGTTTCTGGCCTTCGATCCGGAACTGCCGCCGTTCGACCAGTGGCAGGGCCGCACGGCCTTGATGGCCCGCGTCCTCCAGCTCGCCGGAATGACTCGGCGGGCCGGCAGCGACGTCGACTTGCGAATGGGCCAGGTCGCGCACCTGGGGTACGAAGACCTAGCGGGCCAGTTGTGGTCCGCGCTGGACCAGTTTTCCGGCGTCACGCGCGTCCAGTTTTCGTGGGTCGCCGGGCTGCTGGCGGTGTATATCGCGCTCGTCGGGCCGATCGACTATCTGGTGCTGCGTCGCTTTCGCGGCCAGTCCTGGACGTGGCTCACGTCAAGCCTGGTCGTGGCGGCGTTCTGTGGGCTGGCATACGTCGGGATGCGGCATCTATCGGGACAGGATGTCCACGTCAATCATGTCGATGTGGTGGACGTGGATCTCGAACAGGGCGTGCGGCGCGGCTCGTCGTGGACTCATCTGTACAGCCCGGCGACGCGGAAGTTTGCCTTGGACTGGAAGCCGACCTTGGCCTTGGCCGCTGGCGCGCCGGAATCAGCTTTGCGGTCGGAGGCTGGCGAGCGTCCGGCGGCGGGCTTTGTCGAATCGACTGCTGGCGCATCCGCCGAAGCGCGCTCAACCCCGGTCCCTGGCTCCTCCGCCCCTGGCTCCTCCGCCGGCGGTGTCCTCGCCTGGCAGGGCCTGCCGGGCAGCGGGATGGGCGGTCTGGAAAGCCGCATCGGCAGCGGATTGTTTACCGAACCGTACACGATGACGTTGGGATTGGGGGGCTCGTCCGCGCCCACCGCGGAGATCGACGAGCTGCCGATCGAAGTCTCGGGAACCAAGAGCTTGGGCGGCGTCTGGTGGTCGCTGTCCGAGACGACCGCGACCCAACGGCTGCGCGCCAGCCCGCACGGTTTGCTGGCCGGCCAGTTGATCAACCCGTTGGACTGCGAATTGACCGAATGTATGGTGGTCTACGAAAACTGGATGTATCCCGTAACCGGGACCCTGACGCCGGGCAAAGCCGTGTCGTTCGATGGCGTGTCGCCGAGGAATCTCGAATGGCATCTGTCGCGGCGGCGCGTGGTGGATACCAAAGATGTCGGGACGCCGTGGGACCAGGCCGGTGTGGACGTGCCGCGAATCATGGAAATGATGATGTTTTATCAAGCCGCCGGCGGCGCCGCGTACACGCGGCTAACGCATCGCTACGAATCCCGGTTGGATCTGAGCGACCATCTGCGGACAGGGCGAGCGATTCTGGTTGGCCGCAGCACCGCAGCCGGCAGTTCTCTGGCGTCGCACGACCGTGCCTGGGACGCGAGCCACGAGCGGCGATGGGCTTTCTACCGTGTCGTATTCCCCGTAGACCGATCCGAAAGGGCCGCCGCGCCGTGATCGAAACGCATGATTTAACAAAGAAGTATGGCGATCTGTTCGCGATCCGCGCGATCGAACTCAAACTGGACGAGGGCGATCTGTTCGGGTTCATCGGACCCAACGGCGCCGGCAAGACCACGACCATGCGGATCATCGCCACACTGCTCAACCCGACCTGGGGCGAGGCTTACGTGTGCGGCAATTCGATCTATACCCGCCCGAAGGAAATCCGTCGACTGGTCGGGTACATGCCCGACTTCTTCGGCGTCTACGACGATATGCGGGTGATCGAATATCTCGAGTTTTTTGCCGCCGCCTATCGCATTCGGGGCGAACGGCGGCGCCGGCTGTGCAACGAGATGCTCGAGATCGTGGATCTGGACTTCAAACGGGACGCCTACGCCAACACCTTGTCGCGCGGCCAGACGCAGCGGCTTGGCCTCGCCCGCACCCTGTTGCACGATCCCCAGGTGTTGTTGTTGGACGAGCCGCTGAGCGGACTCGATCCCCGCGCCCGGATCGAGATGCGAAACTTGCTGCGACGCCTGGGACAGATGGGCAAGACCATCATCGTCTCGAGCCACATCCTGCCCGAGCTGGCCGATGTCTGTAACAAGATCGGGATCATCGATCGCGGCGTGCTGAGCGTCAATGCGTCGGTCGCGGACGTCATGAAACAGGTTCGTGAACGGATCGTGCTGCATATCGCGGTCAAGGACGATCCGCCGGCCGCCGCCCGGCTGCTCGAGGCCGCCGTGCAGGTCGAACGGGTCGAACTGATGGATCGTCGTCTGATCGTCACGCTGAAACCGGATGCCGATGATTACAGCGGATTGCCGACGTGGCTGATCCAGCAGGGTCATCGACTGACCTTGTTCCGCGAAGAGGACGTCAGCCTCGAGTCGGCCTTTATGGCGCTGACCAAAGGCATGGGCGCCAAGACCTGAGCCGGGGTCGGACGGCCTCCTGCGCCGTGCACGCCCGCGCGGCTGTGGATCGCAGCGGACCAAGGCGGCCGGGCGACCCACAGTTCACGAACCGCTCACGGCGCGTTCGGGACCGCGCAGGTTCAAGAGTGCGCCCGATAAGCAACAGATGGTCGTCGCCACATCGGCGCGCGCGTCGCTGAACGGGGATCTGGCTACCGAACCGGACGGCGAGTTGTCATCGAGGCTCGACGCAAGAGCAGGCCGTCTTTGTCGAGGATGCCATGGGCTGGTCGTATCGCAAATCGATTTCCCTGGGGCCGTTCCGAATCAACCTCAGCAAGTCCGGCGTCGGTTATTCCGTAGGGGGCCCAGGCTTTCGGACAGGCGTCAATGCGTCCGGGCGGAAATATACATCCGTGAGCGTCCCCGGGACGGGACTGCGCTATTACAAGAGCAAGAAAAAATCGCCCAGCGGGTGTTTGGTCGTGCTGGCCATGGCCCTCGGTTGTCTGGCGAGTCTGTCGTGTGCTGTCGCTCTGATCTGGTGAGGTACCTGCAATGAGACCACACGTTATTCGCGTGCTGCGAACGATGTCTTCCGAGCGGATCCTGCTGCAACGGGAGGATGGCCAGGACTGTGCCGCGGTAGATTTGCACTATCTCCGTGACGGCAGCGTCGCCGGAACCGTGTTCCTGTTCGAGGATGGCGGCGTCACCGACGAGATGGCGCCCGCCTTGCTGCAGTTCATCGACGAAGCCCTGCTGCCCGAGGTCAGCTTGGATGAATGCAACCTTTCGTTCACGGTCGTCCGCGGCCATGTCGTCGGCGATTTTCAGCGAGACCGAGGTGGCGATGCGGCCGCGGACACCTCGCGCTAGCGCGGCGCGCCACGTCACGGCGATGCACGGCCACACCAGCCGTCCCAGGTTGTGAGACGCGACGAACGTCGGACTGGCTTATTCGCGAGCCTCTCGTGCGCTCGTCAGGCAAACGAGGTCGGGCAGCCGATGTGTCCTTGGTGGACGCGGCGAGCTTTCGCGCGCCAAACGCGAGCCTTGCGCGACGTCCGCGGGCACGTTGGTCGAATCGCGCGCGCCGAGTTCCATCGCTCATTTCCGCGTTCAGATCAGACCGCGCTTCATCAGCCAGACGGCAGCCGCGGTACGATCAGGCATGTCGAACTTTCGCAGGATATTCTGCACGTGCTCTTTGACGGTTTCAACGCTGATCTGCAACGAATACCCGATCTCACGATTGCTGAGGCCATAAGCCAGATGAACCAACACCTGATATTCGCGGCGAGTCAGCGGCACCTCGTCGGCCTTGGGGTCGCGTCGGGCTTGGAGTTTGGCCTTGATTTGGGTGATCGCAGCGTTCGCCGGCGGATCCTCGTTTCGAGCCGCCCGGCGGACCGCGGCGGCAAACGCTTTGGCGGGGGTATCTTTAAGCAGAAAATCGGACGCGCCCAACGCAGCCGCGCGCGCGATGTAGCTCGGATTATCGTGGGCCGACATCATGATGACCCGAGGAGATGTCGCGCCGTTGCGAATGCGCTCGAAGGCATCCAAGCCGTCGAGCTCGGGCATCAAGACATCCATCAAGACCACGTCGGGTTTGAGTTTCTTGACCCTCGCGACGGCGGCCGCCCCCGTTGCGGCCTCGCCGACAATCTCGATATCCTCTCCACTCAGGGCACTCGCCAGCCCTTTGCGAATGACTTCCTGGTCGTCGACCACAACCACTCTGATTGCCACGGTAATCACCTTCTCTGTTCAAAAACGCGACCGATGCTACGACCGCTGCCGCCCGAAAGTCGACACCCCCCAACGTATACCTGCTCGATTCTACTCGCCCGGGACAACCGGGCGTGTTGGATCCAGATCCCGTCGGCCAGCGACAAACTCGCATCTGGTCCAGCGAGCAATTGTCTACAAAATACGCTTCTTCTCAGCAGTATACTAGTGCCAGTGTGTGGCCAGGCTCGTTTTTCCAAGCCACCCCGCTTCCGCCGGTCGGGTGCGGAGCCGAATGACCGAACGCACGACAACGGCGGCGAGGCATCCGTAGATTGACGCCTCTTCTGTGAGGCGGGGCGCGCCGAGCCACCCAAGAGTTGACCCCCATCGCGCGCCCTGCCCAGGGTCCGGCGACGATATTCCCAGACGCTCGCGGAAGCCTGCGGCTCAAGCGAGCTTTTGGGCAATCTCGCCGGCGATCGATCGTTCGATCATGCCCTTGAACGGAGCCGCTAACAACGGCAACTGACCTTCGACGCGCGCCGAGTCGTGTTCGACCGTCAGCGTACCCGTGATCGTGAGTCCATTCGTGGACATCGAGAAAGTCAGGATGTTGTTCACCCAGCCCCCGTCGGTCGCCGAGATCTGGTCCGCATATCGCCGTTGGACGGATTCGACCAGCGTCTTCAAACGGCTGGTGGCTTCGACCTGTCCCAGGGCGTGGGGAACTTGCGCATGAAAAGCAGGCATAGGCAGCTCCTCTGAGGATTGTCGGTGTGCGCAAGTCGGCAACTCGCTCCTGCGCCGCGAAGCATTGTGGTGCACCACGCAGCGTGTGTCAAGTACAGGCGACGAAATCCCAGCCGCGGCGCCGCCACGTCGCCCTCGCACGGGGCGATACCGTCCGACCGAGCCGTCCGGCTCGCCATTTTCACGTTTGCCCGGGGCTCTGGCTCTCGGACAAGCGCGAATCCTCAAGAAACGGAAAAACCCGCGAAATCATCGGGAAATCGCGGGTTTTCCTGGGTTTTCTTCGAGGGGTGGCTGAGGGGATTCGAACCCCCGACCCTCAGAGCCACAATCTGATCTGACAGCTTGTCCTCAACCCCGCGAAACGTACGAAAACACGGTAAAACACCGTATCAAACGCACTATCTGCCTTCCCGCCCGTTGGTGCCGCTTTCCGCCTAAATCGCCGGTTCCGGGTGTCACTGACACCCGCGCTAGAGGTTCTTGGAGAGCCATCTTGCCGAAATCGCTGCTGGTTATCCGGCCCTCCTGATCGGGCGCATCGGCGGTACTGGCAACCGCGACGAGTTGTGCGTCCGGCCTACCGCGGTGCCTCCGTTGCCAGCCGAGCGGAAATTGGTTACCACTACTCTGGATGAGCTGGCACTGGCAATCGTTCGGTCGAGCGGCCAGCGCCGATGGAACCGTCGTTCGGAATGGATGCTTTCATGGCTGTAGCCGGAGCGCTGAATCCTGGGGCTGTCGTCCGTTGCCGGAATCGCGACTGGGTGTTGTTGCCCAGCGAAAACGAGGACGTTCGTTTGCTGCGGCCCCTGGCTGGTTCGACCGGGGAAGTGGTCGCCGTCCACAGGCGGCTTGCGGATCTGATTGGATTCGATCTGCCGGAAGAGCGGATTCGACCGTCGCATTTCCAACCGCCGACGATCGACGATCTGTCGGACGCGGCCAGCGCCCACCTGCTGTGGCAAGCGGCCCGTTTGACGTTGCGCGAAGGGGTCACGCCGTTCCGTTCGCTGGGCCGGATCTCGATTCGCCCCCGCATCTACCAATTTGTGCCCCTGTTGATGTCCTTGCGGCTGGATCCCGTGCGGATTCTCATCGCCGACGACGTGGGTGTCGGCAAGACCATCGAGGCCCTGTTAATCGCCAAGGAGCTGTACGACCGCGGCGAGATCAAGCGGATCTGCGTGCTGTGCCCGCCGTACCTGTGCGAACAGTGGTACAAGGAGCTGCGCGAGAAGTTCAACATGGACGCGGTGGTGATCCGCTCTGGCACCGTCGCGCAGCTCGAACGCCGCAAAGCGAGCCTGGATAGCATCTACCGCCACTACCCGATCCAGGTCGCCAGCATCGACTTTCTGAAGACCGATCGCAACAAACACCTGTTCCTGCTCGATTGTCCCGATCTGGTGATCATCGACGAGGCCCACGGCTCGGCCGTATCGGCCGCCAGGAACCCCGGCCAACACCAACGTCATGAATTGGTGCGCAAGATCGCCGCCAACCACAGCCAGCACGTCATCCTCTTGACCGCCACGCCCCACAGCGGCATCGAGAGCGCATTCCGTTCGCTGCTGGCGATCCTCCGCCCGGACTTCGCTCAATGGGATACGTCGTCCCTGAACGAAACGCAGCGGATCGAACTGGCAAAGCACTTCGTCCAGCGCACCCGCCGCGATATCGAACACGATTGGGAAGGCGAACACTGTTTTCCGGAACGCACGTCGTCCGACGAAACCTATCGCCTGTCGCCCGCCTACCGAAACCTGTTCGCCGAAACCCACCGGTTCTGTTCGGAAATCGTGCGCACGGGCCAGTCCCTCGACAAACGCCATCAACGGGTTCGCTACTGGGGCGCCCTCGGCCTGTTGCGGTGCGTGATGTCCAGTCCGGCCGCTGCCGTGGCCGCGTTGGAATCGCGACACAAGGCACTGCCCGGCGCCGACGAAGCGGCCGACTTCCGCGCATTCGTCTTTGAGTCGGCCGACGACCGCACCGACGACGACCAACCCACGCGGCCGGTCGATGCGGCCGAAGCCACGCTCGGCGATGCCGACCGCCATCGCCTGCGCGAATTGGGCCGCTTGGCCAAGACGCTTCTGGGATCGGCGGACGACACCAAGCTCGAGCGATGCACCGAACTGATCGACGCGCTGCTCCGCGACGCACAGCAGCCCATCGTGTGGTGCCGCTACATCGCCACCGCCGAATACGTGGCCGACGGCTTGCGCCAGGCGCTACAGGCGAAACACCCTGGGCTGCGAGTCGTGTCGATCACGGGCCGGATGGGCGACGACGAACGCCGCGCCAAAGTCGAGGAACTCGCCGACGAGCCCCGTCGCGTGCTCGTGGCCACCGATTGCCTCAGCGAAGGCATCAACCTCCAGCACGCCTTCAACGCCGTCCTGCACTACGATCTGCCCTGGAACCCGAACCGCCTCGAACAGCGCGAGGGCCGGGTGGACCGCTACGGCCAAACCGCCCAATCCGTCAGGGCGATCCGCTATTTCAGCCCCGACAGCGCCGTCGACGGCGTCGTGCTCGACGTCCTGTTGAACAAAGCCCGCCAGATCCATCGCACGCTGGGCACCCATGTGCCCGTGCCGGACGACAGCGAGACGGTTACCGAGGCCCTGCTCAACGCGCTCTTCCTCCGCGGCGGTCACGCCCGCAGCGCCGCCGACCAGCAGATGGTGTTCGATTTCGGAGAAGACATCGCAAACGATGTCGCCGCGTTCCATCGCCGCTGGGATCTGGACGCCGAGCGGGAAAAAATCAACCGCAGCCGGTTTGCCCAACGCGCGCTCAAGCCGGCCGACGTCCGCCAGGAACTGGAGGCCACCGACGCTGTGCTGGGCGATCCCGACGCGGTCCGGGAATTCGTGCTCAATGCCGCCCAGCGACTCAATTTAACCATCACCGCCGACCGGCGCCCCAACGTCTTCCGCGTCGCCGTCGGCCCGACCGCGACCGCGACGCTGCCCGCGACCATAGCCTATGTACTGCCCGCGTCAAAAACCGGCCAGTGGCTGGTCAGCTTCACCTCGCCCACGCCCGAGGGCGCCGAATACCTCGGCCGCAACCATCCGTTCGTGGCCGGCTTGGCCCGTTTCCTGATGGAAGAGGCCCTGACCCGCTCGGGCGCGGCGACCGCCACGCGGTGTGGCGTCATCAAAACCCGCGCCGTGTCGCGCGTGTCCACGATCCTGCTCCTGCGAGTGCGATACCTGGTCAACCAGCCCGACCGGGCGCCGCTACTGGCCGAGGAGATCGTCGTTGCCGGGTTTACATACGGCGGGGCTAGCGGCCGGAAGCCGCTGCCACATGCGGCCATCAGCGGCCGGAAGCCGCCAGCACGCCAGGGGCCGCAGCAGCCCGCCGCTACCGGCTCCGCTATCGAGTGGCTCTCGGATGCCGACGCCTTGCGGCTGTTGGCCGAGGCCCGACCGGATGCCAACGTCCCCTTGGCCGAGAAACGCGAGCTGGTCGAAGCCGCCCTGCACGCCTGGCCGGCGCTCGAGCCGGCCGTGCGCCGGCGGATCACGGCCCGGGCGGCCGAATTGGAGGCCAGCCACAAGCGGGTTCGCCAAGCCGTCTCGCTCCGAGTTCGCCAGCTCGACGTCGCGCCCCAGTTCCCGCCGGATCTGCTCGGGATCCTCGTCCTACAGCCCGTGGTTCCACCATGACGATTGCCTCGATACGCATCGAAGGTGGCCTGCTGGGTCCGGACATCCTGGACCAGGCCCTGGCCGCCGACCTGCCCGGTCAACGCGCGGCCGACTTCGGCTTGGGTGGCAAACGCAACCTGACCGACGAGATCGCCGCCGCTTTTTCCGACGCCCGTGCGCTGTGGGGCGTGTTCCAGAACCGCCTCCAGCGGCTCGCCGATACGGACATCGCCACCAGCGCCACCCGCGACGCCTGGGCCATCCCGTTTCTCGGCCTGCTCGGCTACGAGCTTCGGTACAACCCGCGCGCCCACGACGTGGATGGGCTGAGCTTCGCCATCTCGCACCGGGCCGGCGAGGCCGACGACGCCCCGCCGCTGCATATCGTCGGCGCCCGGCAGGAGCTGGGCCGCGTCCCCGCCTCGGGCCGGCCGCGCTTGGCCCCACACTCGCTGGTCCAGGAGTACCTGAACCGCACCGAACACGTCTGGGGCATCGTCACCAACGGCCTGACGCTCCGCCTGCTGCGCGATTCGACCTTCGTCCGCCGCCAAGCTTACGTCGAGTTCGATCTGACGGGCATTCTCGAGGAACAACGCTTCCAGGATTTTGCCGCGCTGTACCGCCTGATCCAGCGAACCCGTCTGCCGCGAGGCCTCGCCGACGCCGACCAATGCCTGCTTGAACAGTACTATCAACATTCCGTCGAACAGGGCGGCCGCGTCCGCGAGCACCTCCGCGACGGGGTCGAGCAGTGCATCACGCTGCTGGCCAACGGGTTCCTCCGGCATCCCGCCAATGACGAGCTGCGACAGCGCGCCTCGCCCGCCTGCACCGGGAACGAACGGATCACGGCCGAGCGGCTGTACCGCCAACTGCTGGTGCTCGTCTACCGCTTCCTGTTCCTGCTGGTCTCCGAGGAACGGGGCCTGCTGAGCTCCGATCCGCTGTACCGCGAACATTACGGGATCGAACGGCTGCGGCGGCTGCTCGACCAGCGGGCCGCCTTCACCGATCACGACGACCTCTGGCAGTCGCTCCGCGCGCTGTGGTTGCTGTTGATCAAGGACCAGCCTCAGCCCAGCTTGGACAACAAGCCGATGGCTGCCGCGATCGGGCTGCCCGTGTTGAATGGCGAGTTGTTCACGCCCCAGGACCTCGACGGCTTTACCATCACCAACGACGACCTCCTCCAGGCGCTGTGGCGTTTGGCCTGGTATCACGAGTCGTCGTCCAGCCCGCCGCGACGCGTGAACTACGCCGCGTTGGACGTCGAGGAACTGGGGTCGGTGTACGAGAGCCTGTTGGAATTCCACCCGCACATCGGCGACGCAGGGAACATCCCCGTATTTGAACTCCTGCTGGAAGGCCGCGAACGGCGTTCTACTGGCTCGCACTACACGCCGCCAGAACTCGTTGCGCCGCTGATCCAGCACGCTCTGGAGCCGGTGATCCGCGAGCGATTGGCAGCCGCGGTGGCCGAAGCAGAGTTGGCTACGCCAGCTGCGTCTGAGAAGCCGCGCCGTGCCCGAACCCAAACCCCGGCGGCCCCCGCTGCCCAAGCCCTGGAGCGTCCCGGCAGTTACGCTGTCGACCGAGTCCGTCCCCGTGCCGAGCGGGCGTTGCTGTCGATTCGCATCTGCGACTTGGCTTGCGGTTCCGGGCATTTTCTGTTGGCTGCCGCGCGGCGGCTGGGAAAGGAACTGGCCCGCGTCCGTTCGGGAGAAGACGAACCGGCGCCGGAGCGGGTGCGCGAGGCGGTCCGCGACGTGGTGACCCGTTGCATCTATGGCGTGGACAAGAACCCGCTGGCGGTGGAATTGTGCCGCGTGGCGCTGTGGCTGGAGACGCACACGGCCGACAAACCGCTCACGTTCTTGGACCACCGCATCCGCTGCGGCGACTCGCTGGTCGGCGTCTTCGACCTGTCGGTCCTGGAACAGGGCATCCCCGACGAAGCCTTCAAGCCCGTGGTGGGCGACGACAAGAAAGCGGCCCGCGAGGCGAAGAAACTGAACGCCCACGAACGCAAACAATCCCTGTTCCACGCGCCGTTTGACAAGCAACTCCGCGAGATTGCAGGCCGGCTGGAAGCCCTAAATGACTTGTCGGAAGACACCATCGAGCAGGTCCGCAGCAAGGCCGAAGCTTGCCGCCGGATCGAAGACAGCGCGGATTTCAAACGGCTGCGGCTGGCATGTCACGTCTGGGCTGGGGCGTTTTTTCAGTCGTTTCCCAGCGCCGTCGGCACACCACTGACTACCCAGACGCTGCGTACGGCCCTGACCACCGGGAACATCCCCGACGCGCGAGTTGGCGGGATGGTGCTTGGCACCGCACACCAACAGAGGTTCCTCCATTGGCCCTTGGTGTTTCCAGAAGTCTTTGCGGCGGGCGGATTCGACGTGATCCTCGGTAATCCGCCGTTTCTGGGTGGCCTCAAAGTCAGTGGGGAGTTTGGCGACAAGTACCGGAATTGGACTTCGAAGACGTTTGCGCCGTTCGGCGGCATTGCGGATATCTGCGCGGCTTTCTTCCGCCGAGCATATCAAATCCTGAAAGCGAAAGCTCGATTTGGCTTGGTCGCGACGAACTCGATCGGCCAAGGGGATACCCGCGAGGGCAGCCTTGCGGCAATCGTTGCACAAGGAGGGGTGATCGTTTTTGCGCAACGTTTTGTGAAATGGCCTGGACAGGCGAATGTAGAAGTGAACCTTGTTTCCGCCCAGAAAGGCAGCCTACCAGTTACCTGTCATCTCGATGGGAAAATGGTTGATTTCATCTCATCGCGTCTCGATTCCGAACCCGAATCTGAACCGGCGAGCCTAACCCAAAACGTGGCGAAAGCGTTTCAGGGCGATATTCTTCGAGGAGTCGGCTTCGTCTTGGGTCAGCAAGAGGCTAGGCGGTTATTGGCAAGAAATGCTCGGAATTCCGATTGTCTTCTTCCTTATCTGAATGGCGAGGATATCAACACGGACCCCGAACAGCGTCCCAGCCGTTACGTGATTTGTTTCCACGATTGGGATCTCAATCGTGCTCGCGGGTATCCCGACCTGCTGCTGATCGTAGAAACGAAGGTCAAGCCTGAGCGAGACAGACTGTCACGTCCAAACGACCGAAAGGACCGCGAACGCTGGTGGCAGTTCTGTGCGTATCGCCGGGAGCTTCGACACGCGATCGGCACTCTAAGCCGGGTCCTAGTTCGCAGCCGTGTGAGCGAACTGCACTCGGTCGCGTTTGCCCCCCGTGGATGGATCTATAACGAACAAACCATCGTCTTCGCCTTCGACGACTACTTCCACTTCGCCCTGCTGCAATCGAACGTCCACGAGGCGTGGGTCCGGCGGAATGCTTCGACCATGCGTACCGACATCCGCTACACGCCCACCGACTGTTTCGAGACGTTTGCCTTCCCGCAATCGCCGCCGGAGGTAGCCCGCGCCGAGGCGGAGCGCTTAGGCGAGGCGTACCACGAGCATCGCCGACAGACGATGTTGGCGCGGCAGTTGGGCCTGACGAAGACCTACAACCTGTTCCACAAACCGGCCTGTACGGACGACGACATTGCCCAGTTGCGCGACTTGCACGCCGCGATGGACCGCGCCATCTTGGCCTGCTACGGCTGGACCGACTTGGACCCGGGCCACGGCTTTCACGCCAACGAGCGCAACCAGACGCGATACACGATCAGCCCCGCCGCCCGCCGCGAGATGCTCCGCCGCCTGCTGGCCCTGAACCTCGAAATCGCCGCCCGCGAGGCAGCCACGGGAGGCGATCCATGACTGCCGAGAAGCGGGCCTGCCGCAGCCGACTTGGAAAGTGTCGAATTCAGGGATCACCTTAGTGTTCCAGACAAGGGAATCCGGCGCACGCGCGGTTCGGCCCAATGCCCGGCAATTGGCGTTGCTGCGTAGACTTGAACCGGGACAGACCGTGAAGCCGGCGGACTACTACGCCGAGACTGCGCAGACCGTCAGCCAGCGGCAGGCTCAACGGGATCTGACCTCGCTGGACTCCGGGGGGTGGCTGGAGCGTCGAGGGGAAGGCCCAGCAACCGTTTATGTCCGGACGAAACAGCCCGTTCCTGAATATCCAGACAAATCCAGACACGATCCAGACTCGCGGCAGCCTCCCGAGCGATAGCCGCAAACATCAGCTCTGCAATAGGTTAGGCTCAAGCAAAGGACGAACTGGTACGGCAATCCGGACAAAAAGCAGACATCTATCGGAAACGCCCATGACCATCTTTAGCCCTGGAGGGCCACGCTTCGTCGTGGCCGCGTATTTGGATGGAGGCCCGGAACATTCGCAACGGACGCGACAAAGCGCGTCCCTCCAGGGTAAGATGTTTGGCACACCACTCGCACGTGACATCCCACGCGTCCTTGGAGGGCCACGCTCCGTCGTGGACGCGATTTGAATGGACGCGACCAAACCAATGCATCGGACGCGACGAAGCGCGTCCCTCCACGCCACCGGCCCTCCCGAAACCAACGCCACGCCCGCCTGGAGGGCCACGCTCCGTCGTGGCCGTGATTTGAATGAACGCCACCAAACCAACGCCACGGACGCGACAAAGCGCGTCCCTCCAGGATAAGATGTCTGGCGTGCCACGTGCCCTTGGAGGGCCACGCTTCGTCGTGGCCGCAAAATTGGATGGATGGCCGAAACATTTGCACCGGACGCGACAGAGCGCGTCCCTCGAGGATAAAATGTTTGGTGCCCCTCGCGCAGGTGGCGCCCGACGCCCACGTGGCACCCCACGCGCAGGTGGCGCCCGACGCGCAGGTGGCGCCCGACGCGCAGGTGGCGCCCGACGCGCAGGTGGCGCCCGACGCCCACGTGGCGTCCACGCGCCCTTGGAGGGCCACGCTTCGTCGTGGCCGCAACCGAAACGGACGCCTCGAAATCAACGCAAAAACGTGACGGAGGTGACACGTGAGCGAATTGCCGCAACGGCGCACCGCCGCGCATTTCCCGCCGATCGAACGTTCCAATACGCCCGTGATCATCTTTCTGACGATCTGTACGCAGGCCCGCAAAGCGATCCTAGCCCGTCCAGACGTCCATGACCTGCTGGTCGAGGTCTGGCGCGAGGCGACCCACTGGCGGGTTGGGCGGTATGTCCTGATGCCCGACCATCTGCACCTGTTCTGCGCGCCGGGCCAAGCTGAAATCCCGTCGCTCGGCAAGTGGATCCAGTTCTGGAAATCGTGTGCCTCGCGAAAATGGCCCCGCCCAAACGAGCATCCCGTATGGCAAAAGTCCCATTGGGACACGCAATTGCGATCTGGCGACGGATACGACGAGAAATGGGCGTATGTGCAACAAAACCCGGTGAGAAAGGGATTGGTATCCCGGCCCGACGATTGGCCGTTTCTGGGCGAAGTATATGCGTTGGATTGGCATTAGATAAAAATGTCAAGGATGGCAGAACCGACGACCCAGACCAAACATGACAGCCCCACGCGCCCCTGGAGGGCCACGCTCCGTCGTCCGCGATTTGAATGGACACCACCAAACCACTGCACCGGACGCGACAAAGCGCGTCCCTCCACGCCACCGGTCCCCCCCGAAACCAATACCACGCCCGCCTGGAGGACCACGCTCCGTCGTGGCCGCGATCGGGATGGACGTCCCGAAACCAACACAACGGACGCGACAAAGCGCGTCCCTCCAGCGCCACCGGCCCCCCGAAACCAACACCACGCCCACCTGG
>JAVYAJ010000428.1:0-13971 GCA_032229885.1 Candidatus Anammoximicrobium sp.
TCGCAGCAGGGCCGCGTCAAGCAGGCCATCCGCACCGGAAGCCTGCGGCTGCTGTACGTCGCCCCGGAGCGGCTGCTGGCCGAGGGAACGCTCGAGTTCCTGCGCGCCGCGAACGTCTCGATGTTCGCGATCGACGAGGCGCACTGCATCAGTTCGTGGGGCCACGACTTTCGCCCCGAGTATCGCGGATTGCGGGTGCTCAAACAAACCTTTCCCGGCGTCGGCATCCACGCCTATACGGCCACGGCCTCGGAAGCGGTGCGCCGCGATATCGCCGACCAGTTGCGGCTGAAGGATCCCGAGTTCCTCGTCGGTGCGTTCGATCGGCCCAACCTGCTGTATCGCGTCGAGCGACGCCACGACCGGCTGCGGCAGATCAGCCAGGTGTTGGAGCGGCATCGGGGCGAGTCTGGGATCATCTATTGCATCACGCGCAAAGAGGTGGATCGGGTCACCGAGTCTCTGACGGAGATGGGCCACCGCGCGCTGCCGTATCACGCCGGCCTGACCGACGACGAGCGGCGTCGTCATCAAGAGGCCTTCATCGAAGACGAAGCGTCGATCATCGTGGCCACGGTGGCGTTTGGCATGGGAATCGACAAGCCGAACGTCCGCTATGTGATCCACGCCGGGATGCCCAAGTCGCTGGAGAACTATCAGCAGGAGAGCGGCCGCGCCGGGCGCGATGGGCTCGAGGCCGAATGCTGCCTGTTCTACTCGGGCGGTGATTTCCAGTTGTGGCAGAGCATCATCGAGAACTCGGAGCCGGCGGCCCGCGCGGGCGCGCTGCAATCGCTGGCGGGAATGAGCGAGTTCTGTACGGGCGTTCGCTGCCGCCATCAGGCCATCGTCGAGTTCTTCGGCCAGGCCTGGCACGGCTCGTCGTGCAACGCCTGCGACGTGTGCCTGGGACAACTGGATCTGGTCGACGACGCGCTGGTCGTCGGCCAGAAGATCCTGTCGTGCGTCGTGCGACTGAAGGAACGTTTCGGCGGCGACTATACGGCCAAGGTGCTGACCGGATCGAAAGAACAGCGAATCCTGGACCAGGGCCACGATCAGCTCAGCACCTGGGGACTGCTGAGCGACGAGAATCTGCGGACCGTCCGCGACTGGATCGAACAGTTGGTTAGCCAAGCGTTTCTGACCAAGGTCGGCGAGTTCAACCTCCTGCAGGTCACGCCGAGCGGATGGCAGTTGATCCGTGGCGAGGTTACGCCACGACTGCTTCGGCCGGTGCGTCCCGCTAAAGCGGCCCAGGCGGCCAAGCGGCGCGGCGAAGCGTCGTGGGATGGGGTCGACCGCGGCCTGTTCGTCGAACTACGCCAATTGCGGCACGAAAAGGCCGCCGCGCAGCAGGTTCCCGCGTATATCGTGTTCGGCGACGCGGTTCTCCGCGACATGGCGCGTCGTCGTCCTTCGACGCTGACCGCCTTTCGCCAGATCAGCGGCGTCGGAGACAAGAAGCTGGCCGACTACGGCCGCGAGTTCGTGGCGCGGATTACGGCGTATTGCCAGGCTCACCGGCTGACGATGGACGTGGCGGATCACGACCAGCTTGCGCGGTAGCGTCACCCGGCGCCGATGCGCCGGCAAGGGCGATCGGAGAAACGTCGGATCGTGGCAAGGCCGAGGCTCGCTCTGCCACGGACTGCTGCTGGTCGCGCCACGGGCTGCTGCTGGTCGCGCCACGGGCCGCTGCTGGGCGGGCCACGCGCATTGCCCCGGTGCGCCCGCGTGACGCGACGTGATGCGACATGCGCGGGAAGCTTGATTTGCGACGGCGCGTGCGCGAAAATCGGCTCCGAGGCGGCGTCCATCGAACCGGATCAGAAGGAGCGCGCGATGGGTGGCAAGTGGCACGTACGGGCGGTTCAGGCGTCGATGCTGGCCATCGGCATCGGTGGACTGATTGCGGCCCCGGCGTGGGCGCAAACGGCGGTCGAGCTGCCGCCGGGCGTCGCGGCGGCCTGGGATTTGGCGTCGGCTCGGACGGACCGAACGGCGACACGCGAGCGGATCTGCGTGAACGGGCTCTGGCAGTGGCAGCCGGCCGACGCGGACAGCGACCGCGTGCCGGATGGCCAGTGGGGTTGGTTCAAGGTTCCCGGGGCTTGGCCGGGAATCACGGACTATATGCAGAAGGACTGTCAGACGGTGCACGCGCATCCGGCCTGGCAGACGCGCCGGGCGTCGGCGACGACGGCGGCTTGGCATCAGCGGCGGATCGAGATCCCCGCCGCTTGGGCCGGGCGACGAATCTCGCTGTCGGCGACCTATGTGAACTCGCTGGCCATCGTCTACCTGGACGGCGTGCGGGTGGGCGAGATTCGCTTTCCGGCCGGCGACGTCGACCTGACGTCCGTGTGCCGCCCCGGGCGTGAACATCGGCTGAGCATCCTGGTCGTGGCCTTGCCGCTGCAAGGCGTCCGCATGGCGTACACCGACAGCAACGCGGCGCGCCGGGTCTCTGGGGCGGTCGCCCGCCGCGGCCTGTGCGGCGACGTCTATCTGTGCGCCGGGCCCAGGGCGGCTCGGATCGTCGATACGGCGCTGGACACGTCGGTTCGCAACGCGCAGATCACCGTCACGGCCGAGCTGCGAGACCTGGCTCGCGACACGGCGTACGTACTGCGAGCCCGGGTGCGCGAGGGCGAACGGGTGGTTCGCGAGTTCGCTAGCCCGTCGTTCACGGCCGACGACGTGCGCGAGGGCCGGATCGCGTTTACCGAACGGTGGCTGCCAGACAAGTTGTGGGACACGCACACGCCCGGCAATCAGTTCGAGCTGGATCTGTCGCTGTGCGCGGCGGACGACGCGATCGTCGACGCGGCCCTGCCCGTGCGCTTTGCGTTTCGCGAGTTCTGGATCAGCGGCCGCGACTTCTATCTGAACGGCAGCCGCATCTTTCTGTGCGCCGTGCCGCTGGACAACGCACAAGTCAGCGCCGCCGTCGCCTCGTACGACGCGGCCCGCGAGAGCCTGGAACGCCTGCAGAGCCTGGGCATCAACTTTGTGTATACGCATAACTATAACTGTCAGCCGGGCGCGCATCTCAGTTTTGCCGAAATCCTGCGGGCCGCCGACGACGTGGGGATGCTGGTGGCGTTATCCCAGCCTCATTTCGGCGACTACGACTGGCAGTCCGCGGACGCCGAACAGACCAACGGCTATGCGGATCACGCCGCGTTCTATGTCTGCGTGGCCGGTACGCACCCGTCGGTCGTCATGTACGCGACCAGCCACAACGCCACCGGCTACAACGACGACATGAACCCGGACTTGATCGACGGACGGTCCGATGTCCGCGACACGTGGTCGCGGAACAACGCCCGCCGCGCGGTGCGGGCCGCAGCCATCATTCGGCGGCTGGATCCCGGCCGGATCGTATACCATCACTCGTCGGGCAATCTGGGGCCGATGCACACCAGCAATTTCTATCCGAATTTTGCGCCGATCCAAGAGCTGTCGGATTGGTTCGAACACTGGGCGACGGAAGGCGTCAAGCCGTTTTTCGCCTGCGAGTACGGCGCGCCGTTCACGTGGGACTGGGCCATGTATCGAGGCTGGTTCGGCGGCCGCCGCGAGTTTGGCAGCGCGGCGGTTCCGTGGGACTTCAGTCTGGCCGAATGGAATGCGCAGTTCCTGGGACCGACGGCGTACCGGATCAGCGACCAGCAGCGGCGGAACGTCCGCTGGGAGTCCGACCAATTCCGCCGCGGACGCCCGTGGCATCGGTGGGACTATCCGCATCAACTGGGATCGACCGATTTCGACGAACGCTATCCGGTGCTCGCCAGGTACTACACGGACAACTGGCGCGCGTTCCGCACCTGGGGCGTCTCGGCGATCTCGCCTTGGGAGCACCACGTGCTGTTCAAACTGCGTCCGGGGATGGATCGCAATCGACGCGTCGAACTGGCGACCGACTGGGACCGATTGCAGCGGCCGGGATTCAGCCCGGACTATCTGGAAGATCGCTACGAACGCATGGACATGGCCTACGAGCGGACGGATTGGATTCCCACGCTCGCGGCCGAAGCGCTGCTGCGCAACAACGGCCCGCTGTTGGCCTATCTGGCGGGCGAACCGGGGCGGTTCACCGGTCGGGATCACAACTTCCTGCCCGGCGAGACTGTCGTCAAGCAGATCGTCGCGATCAACAACGCCCGTGTCCCGGTCGTCTGCTCGGTCGCCTGGAGACTGGACCTGGCGCAAGGCGTGGCAGGAACGGGCACGGTGCAAATCGACACGGGTTCTCAGGCCCGCATTCCGCTGCGGATCGCGCTGCCGGCGGATGCGCCTGCCGGGGCGCTGACGTTGAGCATGACGGCGCGGTTTCGCACGCTCGACGGCGCCGCGACGCCGTTCGACCAGACGCAAAGCGATCAGTTTGCGCTCGATGTGCTGGCCTCGCCATCCGCGACGCCGAGCGCACGGCGGACCGACAGCCGGATCGCGCTGTTCGATCCTCAGGGCCAGACCGCCAGCCTGCTGGCCCGGTTGGGCGTGCCTGTCCAGCCGGTTGCCGCCGATGCCGACCTGGCGGGGTTCGACTTGCTGGTCGTCGGCAAGGGCGCGCTGACCGCCGACGGACCCGCGCCGGATCTGCGCCGCGTGCCGCAGGGGCTCAAGGTCTTGGTGTTCGAACAGACCGCGCACGTGCTCGAGCGCCGTCTGGGGTTTCGCGTCCAGGAGTACGGGCTGCGCACGGTCTGGCCCTGTCTGGCCGATCATCCGATTCTGCGTGGGCTGGACGCCAATCATCTGCGCGACTGGCGCGGCGAAGCGACGCTGGTCCCGCCGCGGCTCGAGTACGATGTGAGCTCGCGGTACAACGGAGTTCCCGCGGTGCGCTGGTGCGGGCTCGAGGTTCCGCGACTGTGGCGCTGCGGCAATCGAGGCAATGTGGCCTCGGTGTTGATCGAGAAGCCCGCGCGCGGCGATTTTCTGCCGATCCTGGACGGCGGATTCAGCTTGCAGTACAGCCCGCTGTTGGAGTATCGCGAGGGCCGCGGCGTGGTCTTGTTCTGCCAGTTGGACGTAACCGGCCGGACCGCCGACGAGCCGGCCGCGGATCGAGCGGCGCGAAACATGCTGGACTATCTGGCGGACTGGACCGCGCCGGTTCGCCGTCAAGGGTTGTATGCGGGCGATCCGGCGGGGCGCGCTTGGTTCGAATCGGTCGGAACGCCGCTGAGCCCGTACACGGGCGGCGAGCTGACCGATGATCAGGTGCTGGTGGTCGCCTCCGGCGGCGCGACGGCGCTGCAGCCGCACGCGGCGAAGATCGCCCGCTGGTTGGCCAACGGCGGGCGCATGTTGGCTTTGGAGCTGGACGCCGAGCAAGCCAATCGCCTGCTGCCGACGCCGGTGCGCACGCAGCCGCGCGAGCACATCGCGGCCTGGTTCGCGGCGCCGACGACCGACTCGTTGTTGGCCGGCGTCGGCCCGGCGGACGTCCATAACCGGGCGCCGCGCGAGCTGCCGTTGATCGACGCAGGCGCGCGCGCCGTCGGCGAAGGCGTGCTGGCCCAGCTCGACGGCGCCAACGTCGTGTTCTGTCAGATGGCGCCGTTTCAGGTCAGCCGCGCGCTGGGCCAACCGCCCTCGGTAACCGTCGATGCGCAGGATGCGATCGACGGTCGGCACAGCGCCCTGCTGACGATGGGCACGGCGCCCTGGGCGCAGTTCGGACAGAAACTGGCGGGCGGAACGCCCGGCAAGACGTATACGTTTGCGGTCTGGCTCAAAAGCCTGAACGGCCCCGCGCGTGTGCGGCTCGAAATCGAACGCGCGGGCGCCCCTTGGGATCGGGCGGTGCGCGGCCCAGACACGACCATCGACCCTGCCGCAGGCAGCAGCTCGACTGCGGACAGCAGCTCTGCCGCGGGCTCAAGTGCGTCGCCCGCACGGGATGCGGCAAAACCGCGCGTCGAAGCGATCGGTTCGGGCCAGGCCGCCAACGCCGCTGGCTGGACCGAGCTGCACGTGACGTTTCGCGCAGACAAGGCATACCCAGAGGGTTGGCAAGCGTATCTGCACTGCGACAGCCCGGGCGCGCGGCTGCGCGTCGATGGCCTGCGGCTGTACGTGGGTGAGTATGTTCCGGGCGCGGCGAACCTCGACCATGTCGCCAGCGGCGGCAAGACCGCGCAGGGCGGCAAGACCGCGAACAAGGCCGACGCCGCGCGGCCGAATCTGTTGGTCAACGCCGGCTTCGAGGCCGGCTCCGAGGTCGTGACGGATCCCTGGTACTTCACCTGGCCGCTCGAACAACAGAACGTGCGAAAGACGTATCGCCGCGCTGCCTTCCTGACGCTTCGGCTGTTGGCCAATCTGGGCGTCAGCGGCGGTACGCCGCTGCTCGAACGGTTCGCTACGCCAACCGATGCGTCGCCCGCGGCGTCGATCATCCGCAACGGCGACTTCGGCCAAGGCGGCGCGGGGCGCAAGCTGCCCGAGCCTTGGGAGTTCAGTTCAGAGGCCGACGGGGCGACCTGCGTGCTCGAGGAGGGCGACACGGCAGCGGGCGGCGCGGCGCGATGTGTGCGGATTACGCGCCCCGAGTCTGCCAGCGCCAGCCGCGCCAGCGTCATGCTGGCTCAATATGGCGTGAGCGTCGAGGCCGGCCAGTGGTATCGTCTGTCGTTGCGGGCAAAGGCCAGCGGGCTCGGACGCGACGCTGTCACTGTGGCGATTCAAGAGACGACCCAGTGGAAGCCATTGTTTCCGTACCAGCGTTTTGTCCCCGATGATCGCTGGAAGGAATTCACGTTTCTGGTTCAGGCGGACGCCGCCGCGGCCGCGCACACTCGGTTTCAGATCTGGCACAACGCCGTCGGAACACTGTGGTTGTCCGAGATCCGCATGACGCCGTGCGACCCGCCCAGCCACGGTCGTTGGCTCACGGGCCTGTACGCCGACGTTCCTCAGGAGTGGGACGATCCGTACCGATTTTTCCGCTGGTGATCGCGGGGACGTCGCGCCGATCGACCGCAGGCGTTCTTGTGAGAACCGGCACGCTCGTGCTACATTCTACGAACAATCGGACGCCCATGTGGCGTCTATCCTCTTGCGACGGGAGCCGGCGCGTGTTTGAACCTTTGGTGGCCAATTCGATGGGCCTGTTGTGGCACTCCGTCCCGATCATTGTGGCGATCAGCCTGGTGTACGGCGCCACGCGACACGAGCGACTCAAGCCCATCCTGATTCACGCCTATCATACGGCCGTGTGGATCGTCGGGTTCATGGTGGCGATCGGGGCGGTCTTGGCAGTGCTCTCGTATTTCGCGTAGGTCGTGCGGCCGGGATGGCCCGGGCGAACGCGATGCGCGCTCGTGCGTCGGGCCGCGACGCCGCACTTTCAGTCAGTCGTTTAGAGGGCGAGGACAGCCATGCGCAATGCGGCTTTGAACGGCGTTCGTCCATCCACGGGTTTGCTTGTCGGCACGCTGGCCACGGTCGCCACGCTGGCGACGGTCGCCGTGCTGACCACGGCCCAGGCCGCTGCGCAAGAGCCTTTCGCCCGCTTGACGGCTCGCCTTCCTTCTTCCCCGTCGCAATTCTCCGCCGACCGAGTGCAGCGTCTGGCCGCGTCGATCGACGAGATCGAGCGTTGGGCGGTCAGCTTGCCGCTGCCCGCGGATTCGCCCGACCAACTGTTGAACTCCGTTCGCCGGTTGCTCGAGGCCCAACACGAGGCCGCTCGCGCACTGGACGCGGCATTGGCGCTGCGCGTCCAGTTCGGCTCGCTGCCGGACGACGATCGACGGCCCTCGCAACTGTGCGCTTATCTACGCGTCATGACGCTCCTGATCGATCTCAACGGCCGACTGCGCACGGCCGCGCGCGAGGCGATCGAAATGGGGGCGTACCATTTGGATGCGCGGCCGGCCGAGTTCCATCGGCTGTTGGACCTGCTGGCCGAACGTCGGGCGGCGGTCGGCGCCGAAGTGATGTCGTACATGCTGTTCGATCCCACGGCGGACACCGGCGCCAAGCCGTACACCACCCAGGAAAAGTATCAGGTGTTGAACCTGATCCTACTGACGCGACACTACGATCTGCTGCCGTACGTGGCGGCGTTTATCCGTCAGGAGAGGAACCCATCGCTGGTCGTGATCGCGGCCGAACTGATTCGGCGCCTGGGCCTGCCTCAAAAGCCGCGTCCAGGCGACGAGGCGGAACAAACGCCCCAGCCGCTCGCGGCGGAAGAGCTGCGCGAGATTTTGGCCCAGGTCAAGTCCTCCGACCTGCCCGCGCATCTGACGATGGTTCGCGACGAGCTGATGCAGTGGCTACAGCGGCGCATCGAGCATGGCGTCGAAGGGGATTCCTTTCGGCTGGGCTCGTTGGAATTGCGGGCCGGCGATTGGCTGCTGATGCGGAACCCATCGCCGTACAACTTGTTCACCAATCTGTCTCCCGGCTTGTTCACGCACGTGGGCGTCGTGGCCGTCGAGCAAGGCTCGGACGGGATTCGGCGATTCGTGATCGTCGATTTGCCGGAACGCGGGGCGCGGATCCCCGCGACGAACGTCGAGGCCTTCCTGACACGGACGCTGAATTACGTCTTTTTGCGACACGAGGATCCCCAGGTCAGCGCAATCCTGGGGCAGGCCGCCGCGGACATGATCGGCAACGAATCGCAATTCGACCTCCAGTTCGACACGCATCGCGTGGCCGCGCTCGAAGGCCAGCCGCTGCACGGGGCGTTGATTCACACGTACTGTGCAGGGTTCCTGTTGACCTGCACCTTGCCGACGTCGCGCCCCCGCGACGAGTTCTTTCCCATTGTCGAAAGCGCGGCCGGCGGGAATATGGTCGCCAACCTCAAGCAGTTGGGCCTGGCGTTCGGCCAGGATTTTCTCTCGCCCACGGGGGCGTTGTTTTCGTCGCACCTGCAGATCGCGGGCCGCCGCGAGCCGGTGTATGACCCGGGGCGTGCGGTGCAGGAAGCGATCTACGATCACTTTGCCGACTGTATGATCCGCAAAGTCTTGACGCCTTCGCCGGATGCGTTTCAAGCGCTGCGCGAGCGGTTGGCGAAGATGGCCAAACACAGCCCGTGGCTCGCCAACGCCTTGGCGAGAACGGCCGACGTCAACGCCCGCATGGACCTCGAGGCCGCAGCCCGTACCGCGGCCGTGATCGAGACGCTCGATGAAATCGCCGAAGAGAATTTGAACGAGTTCGCCGCCGCGTACGGGGCCCTGCTGCAGGGGCCGATCAAGGAAGACGCCTCGCTGGACGACGCGCAGAAAGCTCGCATCCAAGCGTACCAGCAACAACACGCCGACCTGGCCCGCCGCCGCACCGCCAACCGCGTCACGCCTCACGAGCTGCGCGAACAACTGGTTCGCTTCTACGCCGACCGAGGCCGCGGCCAGATCGAGTCCCGCTTCTTCGCCACGCCCGGCCAACCCGCCGCCAGTCCGCCGGCAAAAACAGCACGCTGAGCTGGACGGTCGCGCGAACAGATCGCGCATTTCCGCCGTGTCTGGCAGGATCTCGGCTCGAATCGAGCGTTTCGGCTCGGCCTTCACCGTGGCCGGTCGGCGCAGACTGAACACACGCCGTTGATGAAAGTCGTCCGTTGTCGTCCCGGTGAACGCGGGCGCCGTGAATGCGCCCGCGGCGTCGGTCGTGAAAAACTTGGAATCGGCAGGGCGGGCGTTTCGCGACGGGCAGCCCAGCCGCAACAGAGCTGCGGTGACGTCGGGCCAGAGCGAGACGGGCGACGCGTGCGCGGCCGAGCGATGCGTGTCGCTCGCCGCGTCGAGGGGACAGGGTGGCAAGGACGCGCGTGCAGGCCCGCGCGTCGAGACGTCCGAACGGTTATTTGACGGCGTCTTTCAGCAGTTTGAGCGCACGCACTTTGACCTTGTTGTGCGCGGGTTTGGCGGGACGGTCCATCAGCTCGCCCGGCTTGAACGGGTTGGGGACGCCCTTTTGTGCTTTCTGGGCCGGCACGAACTTCTTCTCGACCTTGATCAGCCCCAGAGCCGAGAAGACGCCCGGGCCTTTCTTGCCGAGACTCTTGGTGATCTCGGCGGCGTAGGCGTTCAGCACCTCGCCGACTTGCTTCTTGGACAATCCGGTGGCCTCGGACACACGCGTGAGGATCTCCGTCTTGGTGGGTGCTTTCCCCGGCGCCTTTTCCTTGGATGCCATAATCCATTGGTCCTTTCTACGAGACGTAAACGAAATGCTCACTGGCGATCGCAAAACAGCGATGATTAAAGCGGATTCCCCGCCGGTTGCAAAGGGCGTTAGCCCCGGTTTCGCGGCAAAAATTGCGTGCCGCTCGACGCGCGAGGAATTCGGCCGGGTTGGTTCTCAGCCACGATCGGAACCTATAGACTGTTGAGGCGCAGATGATCGCTCCGTCTAGCGCGGCCCGCCGGGGCTCGGCTGCAACCAATTGCGCCGTCTGCCGACGGCACGACGAACGACAGCGAGGCTACGCTTGGTTCGCCGCGCCGTTGACGAGCCACCTGCGATGCGAGGCTTCCGCCAAGAGCTGCGCGGCGCGTGGAGGTGGGGCCGCGGTGGCCGCGGAGCCAGCCGACGGACGCGCCGGCGCGCGCCCCTCTGGGGGCCGCCAATCGCCAAGTTCACGATGACCGAAGTTCGCAGCGCGACACGAGTCGCGCGCCCCCACTGCCCCTTATAGGAGATTGACCCATGAAAGCCTATGTATTCGCGTTACTCGGATGCCTGGCCTGCGCGGCGTTGGCGGCGGATCCGCCCGCGGGGCCTGTGTTTCGAGCCGGCGCGGCGACCAGCAACATCACGCCCGCGCTGGGCGGCGGGATCATCGGCGGCTTTGTTCCCATTCCGTCCACTCACATCCACGACGAACTGCACGCGCGCTGCCTGGTCCTGGACGACGGCCAGACCCAGTTGGCGCTGGTCGTGTGCGACCTGCTCGGCCTGCACTACAGCGTCAGCGCCGAGGCTCGCAGGCTGATCCACGAGAACACGGGCATTCCACCCGAGCGCGTGCTGATCTCCGGCACGCATACGCATTCGGCGTGCAGCGCCCTGGGAGGGCGATTCCAGCCGAAACAGACGCTGGACGAGTATCAGGCGTTCGTGGCGCGGCGGATCGCCGACGGCGTCCAGTGCGCCCAGAACAACCTGGCCCCAGCCCAGATCGCGTTCACCACGGCCGAGGCGCCGGAACATGTCTTCAACCGACGATGGTATCTGAAGCCCGGGACGATGCCGCCCAACCCGTTCGGCGGGATCGATCAGGTCAAGATGAATCCACCGGCCGGCAGTCCGAACTTGGTCGAGCCCGCCGGCCCGACGGATCCGACCATCTCGATCCTGGCCGTGCGCACGCCGGATGGCGCCCCGATCAGCGTGTTCGCCTCGTACTCGCTGCACTACATCGGCGGCGTCGGACGCGGACATATCTCGGCGGATTACTACGGCATGTTCTGCCGCGAACTCCAGCGTCTGATGCCGACGGACGACCAAACGCGGCCGATGGTCGCCATCCTGGCCAACGGCACCAGCGGAGATATCAACAACATCAATTTCCGCACCCCGCGGCCGAGCCAGCCGGCGTACGTCCACATGCGCGAGGTCGCCCACGACGTGGCCGGAAAGGTGCACGCGGCGGTCGCCAAGGCTGAGTTCCGCGATCATCTCTCGTTGGCCGCGAGCTATCGCGAACTGGAAATCGCCCGCCGCGAGGTGACGCCGGAAGTGCTGGAATGGGCCAACAAGACGCTGGCCGAACGTCCGCTGACGCCCGGCAAAGCGGATCTGCCGGCCATCTATGCCGATCGCGCGATCAGCATGTCCCAGTCGCCGCCGACCGTCCCGGTCGCCCTGCAGGTGTTCCGGATCGGCGATGTCTGCGTGGGGACCATGCCATGCGAGGTGTTCTGCGAGACGGGGCTCGAGTTCAAAAAACGCAGCCCGATCCAGCCGGCGTTCTTGATGTCGCTGACGCACGGCTATCTGGGGTATCTGCCTCCGCCGCGACAACACGCCTTGGGCGGGTACGAAACGTGGCTGGCGACCAACCGGTTGGAGGTCGATGCCTCGGACAAGATGCTCGACGCGCTGCTCGAGATGGCCGCCGAGTTGAAACCGGACGCGCCGAAGTGAGTTGGACGCCACAGCGTGACCGTACGGCGCGCCGTTGTGGACCCCGTCTTGTGAGGCGGGCCCCGTCTCGTGGGCGGACTTCGGTCCACCCCACGTCGCCGTGTGCGACATCGCAGCGCCGATCCGCAACCAAACGCGCCGCCTACGGGCGGCGCAGACCTGGACGGCCACGCTCCGTCGTGGCCGCTAGGTCGAAAAGCCTCGTCGGCGGCGTGCGATCTCCGCGGCGCGCCGCGGCGGCGAACGCGCGGCGGTCCGGCGGCGTCGAACGGACTTCGTCGGCCGCGCGATCGGATCGTTCCTTACGACAAGCCCGTTTGTCGAACGTCGGCGCGACGTCGGTGTATCGCGAAGTCGCCCGCTTGTCGGTTCGGGCGTAGGCCTCGAGGCCCGCGCGTCGCGAGTTGGACAGGAGCCTTCAACATGCAACGAAGAACATTTCTCTCGAGTGCGTTATCGGTCGGCGTCGCCGCCATGGGCGCACGTCCGCGAGCGCACGCCGCGGCCGGCAAAGCCGACGCGACCGCCGCGACGACCGTGCCGGATCTGATCGCCTCGATCACCAAGCACACGCTGCGCCGCAATCGAGACGGCCGTGGGACGACGTGGTTCCATCCCCGCGCGTGCATGATTCCCGGCGCAGGTGGAACGTCGGTGGCGTTGATGACGCTGCAATCGATCGGCGGCTCGGACTACTTCGGTCCCGTCCATTGGACCAGCTCGACGGATTTGGGCGAGACCTGGAGCGAGCCGGCGCCGATTCCGGCGCTGGGGCGCGAACCCGTGACGGGCCACGATGGCTTGTTGGCGGGCGTGTGCGACGTCGTGCCCGAGTTCCATCCGCCGACCGGAACCGTGTTGGCGCTGGGCCACGTCGTGTTCTATCGAGGGCCTCGGTTTTCTCCCGGCGAGCAACTAGCTCGCTATCCGGTCTATGCCGTGCGCGGCGCCGACGGCGTGTGGGGCGAACGGCAGATCCTCGCTTGGGATGATCCGCGCGGCGGCTCGATCTACAGCAACGGCTGTGGCCAGCGGGTCGTGCTGCCCGACGGCGACATTGCGATGTCGCTCACCTTTGGTCCCGGAGCGACCAACCGGATGGTCGCAGGCGTGCGGTGCGCGTTCGACGGACGACAATTGCGCATCGTCGAGGTCGGTCCGGCGCTCGAGAACCGGGCCGGACGCGGATTGCTGGAACCGTCGGTCACGTATTGGCAAGGCCGATTCTACCTGACGATACGCGCCGAAGACGGGCATGGCTATGTGGCGGTGAGCGACGACGGCCTGAACTATCGCACCCAGACGGCTTGGGTCTGGGACAATGGCGATCCGATCGGCATGTCGACGACCCAACAGCACTGGCTGACGCACGCCGACGGTCTGTTCCTGGTGTATACCCGCCGCGACGCTTCGAACGCCAACGTCATCCGCTGGCGCGCGCCGCTGTGGGTGGCTCGCGTGGACCCCCAGCGGCTGTGCCTGTTGCGGGACACCGAGCAGATTGTTCTGCCCTTGGTCGGCGACGGCGTGGACGCCCCGGACGACGTGGCCTTGATGGGCAACTTTCACGTGAACAACGCGGCGCCGGACCAGTCGTGGGTCACCGTCGGCGAATGGCTGCCGCGGCGTTCGGCGCGCGGCGACCTGCTGCTGGCGCGGGTTCACTGGTCGCGACCGAATCGTCTGGTTTTGAAAACCACTGCTTGACGACTACACTTTAGGGAATCAAGTAGCGAGGGCAAGCAGTGCCCTTTCCGCAAGCGTGCGTGAACGTTTTTGAGGCGCGGGTATCGTGGGCTGTCGAAGCAGTAGCCTGTGGAGGACAGCCGATGAACGCGAAGA
>JAVYAJ010000429.1:0-27424 GCA_032229885.1 Candidatus Anammoximicrobium sp.
GCCAAAAGGGGCACGCGCGGCGTCAGCCCTGGGGCGTTGCCCCAGGCTACGGTGATCGGAGGCCTTCGGCCAAACAGATTCCTGGGTTGCGGGCACTGGCCCGCGTTAAGATCCTGGAGATTCGCAGGACAGGGTCCGCGCCGTGCATCAGGTCGTCATGCCGCGGGGTTTGAAAGAAATCACGGCCGGCGTGTGAAATCGTTCGATGCCCTTGAGCGTCTCGATGATCTTGGGCACGTTCGCCTCCATCATCCACGTATGCGTCTGCCAGCGGGCGGCTCGCTGAAACGGCATCAGGATCGCCAAAATCGGGCCGCCGCTGGTGTTCAGTACGTAATACAGGACGACCGATTTGGCCGAGATTTTCTGCGCCGTGATCAACTCGGCGTCCTCGACGCCTTTGTCGAACAGCGTCGCCAAGGCCGCGGTAGCTCGCAACACGCGATCTTGGGTTTCACGAGGCGCATTGGAAGGCATCGTCTTGGCGAGAAGCTCGTTCGCCTCGACGGCCTTGCCTTCAGACAAGAGCGTGAAGAACTTGGCGTACGAGGCGTGCATCTCTGCCAAACCCGAGTCCGCTAGGAATTGCTCGCAATCCGTCATGCCGCCTTCTGCCGCGAGCACCTTGCTCGGGACGAACATGACGAGCGTCAGCAGCGCAAGGCCAGTTAAGATGCGCATGGGCACGCCTTTCATTCGAGGACGATGCGAACAGGAACGATGGCGATCGTGTCGGACTTGGTGCGTAACGTCTCCATAGCATGTAGTCTCACGCAACGACGCCCAGACGCAGAGAACCGGAAATCCGCCTCGTCGTAGCCGTGCGTCTTGGCGCGCGGCCGCTTTCGGAACTCGAACCATTCTCATTGGACCAACTCGTTGGCCGCATGACTCACGTTATACCACGCGTCCGTCCCTTGGCAATCAAAAGTCGCCGGAAAAGCCTTGCCATCCGCAACAATGTTTCAGATCGAGCGACACGGTGCGCGGCTGAAATGGCCGCCCGAACGCGTAGTACACCGCAGCCCAAGGGCGCGGCCCAGCCGCGCACCTCGCGAGTCGATCGCGATCCGCTGCCCCACAGACCTCGTGTGGCGCAGATCATCGACAGCGCGGTTGCCGACGCTGACATCGGCGAGTACGATTTTGGTTATGTTGAAGTAGAGCGGCGCGATTTGTGCCTCCCCCCCACATTTCTTTCAAGGAGCTCGCATCGATGAGTTGCAAATGTTTCCTGCGGTACGTGATCTGCGCGATTGTCGCCGTCGGGCTGGTTCGGTCGGCTCAGGCGGACGACTCGCCGGACAAGGTTTTACGGGCGGGGATCATCGGTCTGACGACCTCGCACGTGCCGGCATTCACGAACGTCGTCAACGATCCCAAGGCGACCGGCGATCTGGCCGGCGTACGAATCGTGGCCGGTTTCACGGGCGGTGTCGAGGACAACCCGTCCAGTTGGGATCGCCGCGAGAAATTTACCGAGGATCTGCGGCAGAAGGGGATCAAGATCTACGACACGATTCCGGAGATGTTGAATCACGTCGACGCCGTGTTCTTGGAGGAAGTCGATGGCCGCCCGCATCTCGAGTGGGCGCGCCCGGTGATTGCCGCCGGCAAGCCGCTGTTCATCGACAAGCCGCTGGCGGCGTCGTTGGCCGATTGCATCGAGATCTTCCGGCTGGCCAAGGAAGCCAACGTGCCGTGCTTTTCGAGTTCGTCGCTTCGCTTCGGCGCGGATCTGGCGGACATCCGTAGCGGCGAATCGAAGTTCGGCCAGATCAAGAGCTGTGTGGCCGGCAGCCCGATGAGCATCGAGCCGCACCATCCCGACCTGTTCTGGTACGGCATTCACGGTTGCGAAATCCTGTACACCATCATGGGACCGGGTTGCAAGACCGTCACGCGCGTGGCCTCGGACAAGGTCGAAGGCGTCTGGGCCGACGGCCGCACGGGAACGTTCGAGGCGCGTAAGGGCTACGGCGCGACGGTGGTCGGAACCAAGGACAGCGGCACGGTCGGCGATTATCAGGGTTACAAGCCGCTGGTCGTCGAGATCTGCAAGTTTTTCAAGACCGGTAAACCACCCGTTTCGATGGAAGAAACGTTGGAGATTTACACCTTCATGGAAGCTGCCGACGAGAGCAAACGACAGGGCGGCAAACCGGTCAGCATGGACGAGGTGTTCAAGAAGGCCCAGGCGGCCAACGCGGCCCGTCCATAGGAGCCGCTGCGGCCGTAACATCGAGCGACTGGATTGCCGTGCGGACGTCCGGCAGACGATTGGCCACGCGACGCGACTTGCGCCCCAGCCAAGCGGCGCGGCGCACAGCGGTCGCGTCGTGGCCGAGGCACGGCAATCCCATGCGCGGCGCACGCGTCTGACACGCGATGTTTGCGCGCCGTGGGCTTGCGGCCCGCGGCAGCGCTGAGAAAGGAGCCCGCCAATGCGATCCGGCACGCTGATCGTGGTGATCTGTCTATCGCTTGGAGCAGTGCCCTGGGCCGCGTCGCGGATGACGCGCGTATCAGCCGCCGAAGCGCATCCGACGGGGCCGCACTGGCTGCCCGCCAGCGCCGACCGGCTGCCGCGCTGGCGCGGTTTCAATTTGCTCGACAAGTTCTACCTGAAGCGCGGTCGTACGCCGTTTGTCGAACAGGATTTCCAGTGGATCTCGCGATGGGGCTTCAATTTCGTTCGTCTGCCGATGGATTATCGGCTGTGGATCAAGGACGGGGATTGGGAGCAGTTCGATGAAACGTCGCTGCGCGAGATCGACCAGGCGGTGGAGTGGGGCCGCCGGTATGGAATTCACGTGTGCATCAACTTTCATCGCGCACCCGGTTATACGGTCGCCAAACCTCCGGAGAAGACGGATCTATGGACTGACCCGGAAGCGCAGCGCGTGTGCGTTCTGCACTGGCGGACGTTCGCCCGCCGCTATCGAGGCATGCCCAGCGAACGGCTCAGTTTCAACCTGATGAACGAGCCGGGCGACGTCGCCCCCGAGGTCTACATCCCCGTGGTCCGTGGATTGGTCGACGCGATTCGCGTCGAAGACCCTGATCGCCTGATCATCTCGGACGGATTGCGGTGGGGCCAGCAACCGGTGCTTGGCCTACGCGAGCTGCGAATTGCCCAGGCGACGCGCGGCTATGCGCCCTTCGAACTCACCCACTACAAGGCCAGTTGGGTCAACAGCGAGCACTTCCCGTCGCCCCGCTGGCCGCGCCTGTTGCCGCCCAACGGTACGCTGCTGAGCCCGCAGAAAACGGAGGGCTCGTTCCCGTTGGTGATCGACGGCCCTTTCGCGGTCCAGACGCGCCTGCGCCTGCATGTGCGGACGGTGTCCACGGCAGCCGTGCTGGTGGTCGAGGCGGACGGCGTGCGGATCTGGGAGAAGGCGTTTCGGTGCGGACCGGGCGAAGGCGAGTGGAAAAAAGCCGTGCTGAACCCGCGTTACAACGTCTACCAGAACGTGTACGACCGAGACTATCTGGCGACGATTCCGGCGGCGACGCGACAGGTCCGGGTGCGCGTGGCGAGTGGCGACTGGCTGCAGATCGGCGAGATCGGCCTGCGCTCGACCACCGGCGACGGGTCCGAGGCGACGCTGCCGCTCAAACAAGACTGGGGGGCGCGTCCGGAACCGATCCGCTACGCGCCGGACCAGCCGGACGGCCCGTTCCTCGGCCTGACGATGCAAGATCGCGCCTGGCTGTGGCGAACGTGCGTCGAACCCTGGCAACAGGCTCAGAGCCAAGGGATCGGCGTGATGGTCGGCGAATGGGGCTGCCACAACAGGACTCCGCACGACATCTTCCTGCGCTGGGCCGAAGACTGTCTGGCCAACTGGCGGCAGGCTGAATGGGGTTGGGCGCTGTGGAACCTGCGCGGCTCGTTCGGCGTCCTGGACAGCGGCCGCGAGGATGTCGCGTACGAATCGTTCGAAGGTCACCAATTGGACCGCAAATTGCTGGATCTGTTGCAGCGTTACTAGCCCGTTGATTCAACTGCGCACCGTAGCAATACACTCTTTGGCCGTCCGTTTGCGAAGGAGTGTGGGTTGTAGTTGCCTTTGGTTAAATCCCATTTCCCAGCACGAGAATTCCTAGCTTAGTCATGCACTATCCGTGAAATCTGGCACGGGTGTCTTCACGCTTCCGTCCCAACACTTGTCAGATTCACTCGACGGATTTCTTAGTCAGTTGAAAGATCAGCCGGCGCCGTAGCAGCGTTCGAGAAACAACTGACGCGCTTTGCATCGCGTCGCCCTGCCTACTCGCTGGAAAGGCGCGGGATATCGGGCAACTATTTTTCGAACGGTGCTTAGATAAGATACGAGCAGTTTCTGGCAATACAGCAGGATAGTACACTGTCAATGAGCCTTAGTTTGTGGATGACTCCTTCGGTGATTCCGATTGAACAGAAACACTATGACAGAAGAACTGGTGGAGCAAGCGACGGTAACAGGAACCGTTATACATGTGAAATGCACCGCGTTGCCGAGATACGTTCTGCCCGGAAAGTACAGTTGGCTTATCAACACGCCAAATATACACCCGAACGCCCAAGCTGTTGCGACAGATACGCAGACCGAACTCCTCCATAGAACGCAACTAGCGCCAAGGCAAAGCACGACGGAAACGAGCCATGTGCGCACAAGGATGTACACGTCATTCGCATCGATGGCGCGCCATAATGGAACGTCGTAATCGACCTGTAAGAAGGCGGCCGTCAGTAGGGTAATTGCGGTGCTATTGAGGATCACTGCCATTCCGAGTTTAACAACCGTAGTCATCGGGGTGCCACGTGCGCGTGAATTTTGCGAGACATACACGCTCTCTCCCGCCCAAATTCTGCCAAACCCACGACAAACCTGGAAGGACCCTATTTCCAATATGCAGGCTTGACGTCGCCCCAGTGCGGCATAGCGCGCGGGTTCGCCGCTTGGCCTGGCCGGGATCGACTGCGATCCTGGCCAGGCCGGCTGCGCGCCGCACAGTTCGGCCCGGGCCGAGTTCTTGCGCGGCGCGAACATACGTCGAAACGCGTCAACCCGCTTGGATCGTGCGGGTGGCGTGGTCGTAGGTGGTCCGGCGTCCGGTGTGGTAAGACTGGACGGCCATCAAGCAGGCCACCGAGTGCTGATATCCGGCCTCGATGGGCGCCCGCGTCGTCTTGCCGCTCCGCAGGCACTGCAAGAAGTCAAGGAAGTGATCGGGCGTCTCGACGGCTTCGACGGGCACGACGCCGCGGATGCTGCCATCGCGTTTTGGGCCGCCTTCGGCGCTATAGGTCGGCGCGGACCAGTTGTCGAGAATCAGTTGGCCCTTCTCGCAGAACAGGCGATGGCGACTGCCGCCGCCATTGCCGAAGTTGCTCGAATAGGCCACCATCAGGTTCTCGGGATACACCCACAACGCCTCGACGTGATCCGGGCAGGTAAAGTTGTGTTCGTCCTTCCAGGTGAACACGCCGCCGTTGCACACGCAGCTGGTCGGGTATTGCACGTCCGTGATATAGTGGTACAGATCGATGAAATGACAGCCCAGGTTGGCGATGGGGCCGTCGGTGTAGTCCAGATACCCGTACCAGCCCGAATACACCCCCGGATCGAAGGGACGCTTGGGCGCATCGAGGAGAAACTCGTCCCAGTCGATGTCCTCTTTCTTGATGTCCTTCAGGAAACCGTACCAGTAGGGCCGCTCGCCGTTGCGGCACTGTTCGATTCGCGAGACCTTGCCCAGCACGCCGGATTTCCAGAGTTCGTGGCAGCCGGTGCTGGTGGGCAGGCTGCGGATCTGCGTCCCGACCTGCACGACGATTCCCGCTTGCTTGACCGCATCGACGGCCCGCAGCAGTTCGTCCATATTCCGCGCCATCGGCTTCTCGATGTAGGCGTGTTTTTTGACCTTGGCGGCCGCTTCCAACTGGCGGGCGTGGTGATGGTCGGGCGAGGCGATGAGTACGGCATCGATGTCGTCGCGAGCCATGATGTCGCGATAACTAACGTACGTTTGGACGTCGTGACCGTACCATTCCTTGGCCAGCGCCGCCGCTTCTTCGCGGGCCAGCCGCCAGGGGTCGGAGACAGCCACGTATTCGACGTTCTGCGCGGCGTCGTGCTTGTGCACGCCCTTCATGTGGGCGTGAATCCCGCGCCCGCCACAGCCGATCTGGGCGAGCCGAATTCGTTCATTGGCGTTCAAGACGCGGCCATAGCTACGAGCCGACAAAGACATGGCCGTGGCGCCGACGGCGCTGGCTGTCAGAAAATCACGGCGGTTCCAAGTAGCGGTCATGGATAGGGCACTCCTCGATGTTCGCCTCGGGTTCGCTGACGATGGTCCAGGGTCTGTGTGTTGGTCATGGCTGTCGCGACCCACAAACGGCAGCCCGATGGGATTGAGTGTCGTCACCTAGCGACGAATTGTCAATCAGCCCCGTGCACGGCCCCGTCCGCGCGGCTCGAGCGATCGCCGGGCGGTCACGGGCCGCCCGCGCCGGCCGCGCGCCGGGTTCGCCGTGCGTCGCGTTCTACGGCGGGCCGCGTCACGCGCCGAGGACGACCCGCAGGCGCGCCTCGAGGGCCCCCTTCAGCGCAGCGGGATCCGTCTGGTCCAATCGATGCAACACGGACATCCATCGTTGGGAAAAATTTTGGTCTCGCGGCATGGGACGCAGGTGAAACAGGCGCTGGTAAGCCCGCCGGTTTCCGCGATATTCGGCTTGGATCGCCGCAAAGCGGTCGATCAGCGCTTCGACGTAGGTCGCGGCGAACACAGCCGGATCCGGGAGATGGGCGATTCGGTTCGCAACAGGCTTGGCGTAGGCCGCGGCAAAACGGCACAAAGGCACGTGGAAGTGCCAGAACGATCCGGTATGGTGCATGACGACCAGGCCGGTGGGCAGGTCGTCGCCTCCGATCACGATCTCGTCGCCGTCGTCAAAGAAGATGATCAGATCCTCGTCCCGAACTTCCTCCGCCTTGCCATCGCCACGGCCGACGACCAGGTTGTGAGCCGCCGCTTGGCCCAGCAATTCGGCCAGACGTTTGGCGTAAGCCGGCCGACACAGCCGATCCCGGGAAATCCGGTCGCTGGCGACCCCGTCGACATAGTCTCTTTCGAAGTAGGGCGTCCAGATGGGCATGTCGTGGAATTCGGCGCGTTTGCCCTGATATCGCTCGCTGATCTTGCCGACCCGCACAGGGCCGAACAGCTTCATGCCCAGCCGTCGGCAGCCCAGATAGCGATCCTGCGTATACTCCGTATACTCTTCGGTCTCGAACATCGCCTGGTCCGGCGCGACGCCGTGATCCAAGCGATAGGTCATGTCCCATTTCTGCATCCGCACCATGTGAAGCCGTTTGCGATCTTCGCTGGCGCGTTTCATCAGAACCAGGTAGACATCGCGACGCCCACGTTCGGCGCGGCCGGCGCGGGACAGCGACTCGTTGATCCAGCCCGCGTTGATGTACTCCAGATCGCCATAGTCGCGAACAAAGTTGAAGATGAGCGCCCGTCCGCGGCGATTCTCCGGCGGCTCGTCGCCGGCCGCGCTATCGAAGCTCTCCTCGTCCACGATCGGGTCGTAGATCAAATGGCCGTCGCGCAGCCGACCGCCCGGCAGCCATTTAACGTGTTTGCGGAACTCGGGAGCCAAGCGGAGCCGACCGTGAGGATCGACTACATACTCTTCTTGTGGATAAAGGGCGTCGTACATCGCATGAACCCAGTCGGGGTTCTCCAGGTCGTCCGACCGATACCGCAATGCAACGCCTTGCTCGAACAGTTCGCACAACTGCTGGTGCGAGTTTCGCAAAGCCTGCTCGTCGTCGGCGGGGAAATGGGCTGCGCAAAACGCGGTCCGGAGTTTCGTTCCGAGCAGAAAAAAATCCGCCTCCAGCTCGCCGCGGCTGTTGTATCGCGCACAATGCTCTTGGATCTCAACCAAGTGCTGGTGCAGCTCGGCTGGCCCCAGTTCGATCAGTCCTCGCAGCCCTTTCAGCGTCAGAAAACGGGTTCCGGTCTTCGGGCTGTAATAGTAGATGGGGCGGCCTCGAAGCTTCATGCGAGAATTGCGGATGCATTCTTTCATCTCGGCGGTTGTGACGGCGTCGGCCGCGATTCGCCACAACTCGCCGCGCTCGGTCAAGGTGGTGAAGATCGTGTCGTTGGACGCCAGTTGAAAGCGGATGTGGGCTTTGGGGACAATCGCCTGCAACAGCTCGTCCGCCGACAGCGCGCGGTCGATCTGCTCGGCATCCGGGCGAATCAGCACGAGGTCGGGTTGGATGATCAGGTCCACGCCGATCTGCCAAATGGCTGTTCGCTCGCTGGCGGTCAGCGGGCTGAGGCCGGCGGCTCGACGCTGCGCGTCCAGATGATCGCAGTACACCTCGCGATGCCTGAAATGGGTCGACCCTTCGGTGACCAGCGTCGCCGTATCGCTACGCTCGGTGTCGATGAATATCGTGGCGACCTGGGGCTCGAACCCGCGGCCGGACTTGGCCCGTAGCGAGGGCCCTAGGTGGTGCATAGGCATCACGATTCTCCAGTTCACTCTTTCCAGCTCTGCGATCCTCGACGCTTTCGGCGGCGGGCTCGACCGACGAGCTTCGCGTCCCGGGACATGCCTGGCCCGCGCACAAACGCTCGCGGATTGTCCCACGGGCTGCGCGACCCGTGTGTTCGAGCAATCTTCTTCTCGAACCAAATAATCGGGTAAGCGTTGTCAGGAGGGCAAGATGCGTTGGGAACTCGCGGCGGTCCGCGGGCGACGGCGTGTTGGCGCGTTGTTCAGGGTTTGATGTTTGGCGGGACGCGACGCGCAGCCTGCATGGCTCGGAGCGCTGCGCGCCGCCGGCCACGGCCAGACCGGCGGACCGCTTCCCACGACACGCGTCATCCTTCGCGCGGTTCGCAAGGGCGCGGCGCCGGGCAGGCTTCAGCCTGCTCTTGTCACACTGGCCGTGGCGTGGGGCCGGCGATGCTGGCCCGCGCGCGTCATCCGTTCATTTTACACGAGTCCATCGGTCGTCTGCCACGGCTGATCGCAGTTTCCATTCTGGGGCGCCATGCGACGTCCCGTGGGCTCCTGCCGTGCATCGCCGATCGTGCGCCGCGCGGCCGACGGACCCGCTGGTCATCTACAGATGGTCGCCGCGACCGACTATAATCCTATGCTTGTGCCCGACCAGCGGCTAACACCAAGTTCCATCTCCGGGAGGCAAAACGATGACGATTCAGATTCGACGACGCGATTTCATGGCGGCTTCGGCCGCGGCTGGCGCGAGCCTGTTGGTTGGCGGCCGGGCGTCGGCGGCGCCTTTCCAAACGACGCTCAAGAAAGCGTTGATCGGCAAGCCCGAAGAAGCGACCCTGCGGGCCTGGAAGGCAGCCGGATTCGAGGGGATCGAATCCAACGTCTGGAACATCTCGCAGTCCGCGGCCGAGGAAGCGCGCAAGATAGCCGAAGGCCTGGGGATGCCGATCCACTCGGTGCTGTTCGGCTGGGCCAACTTCAACAACCCGGACGCGGATCGCGTCGCCGCGGATATCGCCAACGTCGAGACGGCGCTAAAGGCCTGTGCCGGCTACGGCAGCAGCGCGCTGTTGCTGGTGCCCTGTCGCGTGGGCGGCATGGCGATGCCCGAAGCGTGGGAGTTCGACATCGAGTTCGACGAAAAGACCGGGCACGTCACGCGAGTCGCCGCGGGCGACAACGAGCGCTACCAACAGTACATCGAAGCGCAGAACCACGCCACGGACGCCTCGCGAGCGGCCGTGCAAAAACTGATCCCCGTTGCGGAAAAGTGCGGCGTGGTCATCGCCTTGGAAAACGTCTGGAACAATCTGTGGGTCAAGCCGGCCCTGTTCGCGAACTTCATCCGCTCGTTCGATTCGCCTTGGGTGCAGTGCTACTTCGACATCGGCAACCACGTCAAGTACGCGTTGCCCGAGGAATGGATTCGCACGCTGGGCAAGTTGATCGTCAAATGTCACGTGAAGGATTTTCAACTGAATCCCGACGGGCACGGCGGCAAGTTCGTCGACATTCGCGACGGCAGCATCGACTGGCCGTTGGTTCGGACGGAACTGGACAAGATCGGCTACAGCGACTGGATGACGATCGAAGGCAGCGGCGGGTTGTCGTTGGACGAGCGCAATCGCCGTCTGGACCTGATCGTGGCGGGCAAATGACGCCAGCGCTGACGCCGGCTCGGATGCTAGCGGCCAGCGTCGGTCGGTCGAGACCGCGCTGGCCGGCGCACATCGTGCTAAAGTCGCCCTCGCCGGTCGCCCGATTCAACACAAGATGAATGCGACCGCGAACGCGACCCCGCTCGAGGCAAGCCGGATCCGGGACCAAGACAGCTTGGCGCCGCGTCCGGCGGTGCAATCCTTCGATCTCAACGTCCCGGTGACGCCGTTTCAATTGGGATGGAACGCCGCCCTGAGCCGCCCGCCGAAGATCGTCGTGGATAGCGTCGCGTTCGACGCCGTGCGGCCGCGAGTGCTATCCGTCCAGTTTCGCCGCATACCCGTCAAGACGTTCAGCTACACCTTTCCCGAAGCGCCTGCGTGGGCTGCGGCATCGCGCGCCGCCGAACCGCCCGCGGCGCCAGCGGAACCCGCCGCCGTAGATCAGCCCGAGCACGCGGACGCGGCGAATCCGGCGGACGCGTCACCGGCGAACCCCACGCGCATCGCCCCGCCCCGAGACGTGATCAAGCTACAGGATCGGCTGTACTATGTGTTGCAGCCGTCGCTCGAATCGATCATGTCGGCCAGCTCGCTCGAGTTTCCCTTCGAGCCGTTCGCCTACCAGATGCAGGGCATCGCCTTCCTGTATCCGCGCTATACGGCAATCCTGGCCGACGAGATGGGGCTGGGCAAGACCATGCAGGCAATCAGCACGATCCGGCTGCTGCTGTACGCCGGCGAGCTTCGCAACGTGCTGTTGGTCTGCCCCAAACCCCTGGTCACGAACTGGCGTCGCGAATTCCAGTTGTGGGCGCCCGAGATCCCGCTGGGGATCATCGAAGGCGATCGCGCCCGCCGCGAGTGGCAGTGGCGCCAGACGCAGACCCCGGTCAAGATCGCCAACTACGAGCTGTTGATGCGCGACCGCGAAGCGATCGTCGCCCCGGAACTGCACTTCGATCTGGTCGTGTTGGACGAAGCGCAGCGGATCAAGAATCGGTCCAGCACGACAAGCCAGGTGGTCCGCGCCATCTCGCGATCACGGAACTGGGCCCTGACCGGCACGCCCATCGAGAACAGTTCCGAAGATCTGGTGGGGATCTTCGACTTTTTGTCGCACGGCTACCTGTCGACCGATATGAAGCCGCGCCAATTGGCCACGGCGACCCGCGACCACATCCTGCGCCGCACCAAAGACATGGTTCTGAACGACATGCCTCCAAAGCTGTTCCGCGACGCCGAACTCGACCTGACGCCCGAGCAATGGTCCACGTATCAGGCGGCGGAAGAGGAAGGCGTGCTGCGACTGGAAGGCATGGGCGAGGAGATCACGATCCAGCACGTGTTCGAGTTGGTTTTGCGGCTAAAACAGATCTGCAACTTCGACCCGGTCACCGGCGCCAGCAGCAAGCTGGAACGGCTCGAGGCGGATCTCGAAGAAGTCGCGGCCAGCGGACAGAAGGCCATCATCTTCAGCCAGTGGGTTCGCTGTTTGGATCGGCTCAAGGAGCGGTTGGCCCGCTTTGGGACGCTCGAGTACCACGGGCGGATCCCGTCCAAGCAACGAGACGGCGTGCTCGACCAGTTCCGCAACGATCCGGATAAGCACGTGATCCTGATGAGCTACGGCGCAGGCAGCGTCGGGCTGAACTTGCAGTTCTGCCGCTACGTGTTTCTGTTCGATCGCTGGTGGAATCCGGCGATCGAGGACCAGGCCATCAACCGCGCCCACCGGATCGGCGCCGCTGGCTCGGTGACCGTCACCCGCATGTTGACGCTCGGGACGATCGAAGAGCGGATCAACCAGGTGCTGGAAGAGAAGCGGGCTTTGTTCGAGCAGATCTTTTCACAGCACGAAGGCCCGCGGCAAAGCGCGGGATTGACCCAGGACGAGATCTTCGGCCTGTTCCGGCTGCGTACGCCCAAGGGCCCGCTGCGCGTCGCGGGCTGAGCGGCGGCGGATCGTCAGCGCAGCGCGCCTGGGCGCCGCCGATCAGGCGGCGCGTCGCCTGCGCGCCCAACGGCCGGCTATGGGGCGGGCGATTCCAGAAAATCCAGGCTCACGCGCGTGAACGTGATGAAGCGATAGTCGCCTCGCTCCCAGAGCACGCCCATCGCTCCGTCCGGCAGCCGCGCAAGGTCCGAGTACGCTGCCGGCTCGTCAGCGATCACCCGTTCGTGGTCGAACGTCTGCCCTTCGTCGTAACTCAGCCGAGCCACCAGCGTCCGGCGGCCGGGCCCTCGGGGGCCAGTCCACAGGATCCGATCGCGATCGTCGCCGGCGGACTTCAGCGTCAGCCGCTCGATCGCGCAGGCTACGGGCGTCACGGTCACGCCGGGCCGCGGCTCGGACCACGTCTGGCCGCCATCGTCGCTCGTCGCCATCATGCGGCGCGGACCCTCGCTCTGCCGAATGTCCAGCAACAGGCGGCCGTCGGCCAGTTGGACGAGCTGATCCTCGTTGCCCCCCACGCTGCCCGGCACGGGCGCGCTGCGGCGCCACGTAGCGCCGTGATCGTCGCTGAAGATCGTCAGCGCGCCATAGGGTTTCGCTTTCCATACCGGAGCGATCAAACGCCCGCTGGCCGTCTGAATCGCTCCGCCCGGGCCGACCACACTAGCCTGCCAGGTGGGATCGTCCCAATCGCGAGCCACCTTGGTCAAATCGAGCGGCTCGGACCATGTCCGCCCGTTGTCCGCGCTGTGGCGAGCCAGCGTCTGCATGTCGTCGGTGCCGGCTCGCGAGGTGGCCGTGCTCCGCTCGGGCTTGGAACGAAGGTATAGAACCCATACCCGCCCGGTCGTTCGATCGACCACGGTGGCCGGGTTGGCCGCGGACCAAAGCTCGCCGGGATCTTCGATGATCTCCATTGCCGACCAGGTCTTCCCGCCATCGGTGCTGCGCTTCAACACCAGATCGATGTCCTGTTTGCCGTAGCCCGGGTCGTTCCCGCCATATTTACGGGCCTCGGCAAAGGCCAACAGCGTACCGTCCGGAGCGGTTTCGATCGCCGGAATCCGGTACATCTTGTAGCCATCTTCGCCCGACGTATACACGTTCACATGTTCGAGCGGCGGCGCGGCCAACGCCACGGGCGCCGCCAACGTCAGTACGCCTGCGATCCACAAACTCTTCACGGCAACTTCCTCGAAGAAGAAATCGGCCCGGCCGGTGCACAGGCTGCCGGCGTGGGCACAGGCTCGTTGGACACCCCTCGTTGCACGATTCACCCATCCTACGCACCCGCCCGCGTTGTGCAATCGCCCGTCTGGCCAACCCTAAAATTCAGACGCTGGCGCGGTCGCAACCAAGGCACGTCCCGAGAGTGGACGCGGCCTCCGGCTGTGTAGCAATTGCTGTCAAGGCGGTATTTCCTCGACTCGCTGCGTTCCGCGCGACAATCTCCGATGCGGCGTCGAAGCCGTGCCCGAGATCGCTTTTGGCTTGTCACGGTTGTCGTCCGCGGTTCCAGCCCATATCATGCGCGCAGCGCTCGTGTGATCGAGCCGTCGGCCCGCGCGTATTTTGCGATTCGAAACTCGGGCCGCGTCGAACGTTGGATCTGAATCCGGTGGCGGTCGGAGGCCGCTTTGAGAGGGAGGACGCGTTATGCTACGCCGTCGCACGGTTGGGTTGCTCTGGGGTCTGTGGCTGATCCTGTCGTCGTGCCTGCTGGCTGCCGAATCCGGCTACCAGTTGTCGGTCGCAACCGATCCACCGGACGCGCTTTACGCGGTCGGCCAGCCCGCGCGGTTTGTCGTCACGGTGAAGCATGATGGTCAGCCGACATCCGCTGGCCAACTGACCTGCATCATCGACAAGGACGGGATGCCGCCCGTCACCGAGCACACGTTGACGTTGACCGACGGCGTGGCGACGGTCGAACGCGCGCTGGACGAGCCCGGCTTTCTTCGCTGCCGCGTGACGTACATCGATCCAAACAAGCAGCGTCTGACGGCGATCGCCGGGGCGGGGTTCGATCCGCTCCGCATTCCGCCGAGTCTTCCCGTGCCGGAGGATTTCGACGCTTTTTGGACGCAACAGAAGGCCCGTCTGGCGTCTGTCCAGATGACGACGCGGCTGACGCCCGTCAAGTCGCCCGCGGCGGGCGTCGAATGCTTCGACACCGAGGTGGCCTGCGTCCCGCCGCGCCCGGTGTCCGGCTACTTTGCCCGCCCGATCGATGCCCAGCCCGCCAGCCTGCCCGCGATTCTGCTGGTTCACGGCGCCGGCGTGCGGAGTTCCAACTTGGGCGGCGCCGCGAGCGCGGCCGCGCGCTTCCACGCCCTGGCGATGGACATCAATGCCCACGGCATCGTCAATGGCCAGCCCGACGCGTTCTATCAGGAGCTGGCCGCCGGCGAACTGCGCGATTATCGCACCGCCAATCGTGAGGATCGCGAACAATGCTATTTCCTCGGCATGTTCCTTCGCCTGACGCGAGCCATCGAGTTTCTGACCAGCCAGCCACAGTGGGACGGCCGCGTGTTGGTCGTTCGAGGCTCGAGCCAAGGCGGCGGGCAGGCCATCGCCGCGGCCGGCCTCGATCCGCGCGTCACGTTGATCTCGGCGGGCGTCCCCGCCATCTGCGACCATAGCGGCAAGGTCGTGGGGCGCATCAACGGCTGGCCAAAACTGGCGCCCGACGTCGATGGTCAGGCGGATCCCAAAATCCTGCAAGTCGCCCGGTACTTCGATGGAATGAACTTCGCGACGCGGGCCAAGGCCGAGGCGATCTTCAGCGTCGGGTTCATCGACGGCACGTGCCCGCCGAGCAGTGTCTACGCCGCGTACAACAACCTGCCGGGCAAAAAGCAGATCGTCATCGAACCGTTGATGGGACATGCCAGCTCGCCGCGATTCGAACAGGCCACCGAGGCGGCGATCCGAGCGCACTTGTCGGCCATGAAGGAATCCTCAGAAGTAAGACCGCTGCGCGCCGCGTCGGCGGATGAGTGAGCGCTCGCCCCGGGCCAGCCCCGTCGGCAGCGCCTCGTTTGTGCAATCCCGTCGTCCCGCGCAGCCTGAGCGATAAAAACAGTCGATATAGCGGCTCGCAGCGTGGAAAACGGCGGCGACACGCAACGGCAGCTTGCGCCGCAGCCCGCGCCGCAGACTGCGCCGCGGACTTCCGCCTGCCGGGCGAGGCAGCCGTGATCCCACGAACGACATAACGGACCCGCGCGTCGCGACCGAGACCGGTTCGCATCACACGCTCGGCAAGCGGCGCCGACAAGGCAAGGGTTTCAGAACGATGACAAAAGTCATTATCGCTTTCACGGCTTTCGCCGGGCTTTTGCTCGGCGGTACTTCGGCCCCGGCCGCGCCGCGGCCAAACATCCTGTTTCTGTTCGCCGACGATTGGGGACGACACGCTCAAGTGCTGGCCCAGATCGAAGACGCAGGTGGGATCAATGCCGTCCTTCGCACGCCGAACTTCGATCGGCTCGCGCGCCGCGGCGTCTTGTTTCGCAACGCGCACGTCACGGCGCCGTCGTGCACGCCCTGTCGCAGCTCGTTGCTATCCGGCCAGTATTTCTGGCGCACCGGGCGCGGCGCTATTTTGCAGGGCGCCGTATGGGACTCGTCCATCCCGTCTTATCCGCTGTTGCTGAAGGAGGCGGGCTACCATATCGGCAAGACCTACAAGGTGTGGAGCCCGGGAACGCCGATCGATGCGCCCTACGGCGGCGCACAGTTCGCTTATGAGCAAGCCGGGCGACGGTTCAACCAGTTTTCGCAGACGGCCACCCGGTTGGTCGCCGCGGGAATGACGGTCCCGCAGGCCAAGCAGGTGTTGTACGACGAGGCGCTCGGCAACTTTCGCGCGTTCCTCGCCGATCGGCCGGCCGACCGGCCGTTCTGCTACTGGTTCGGCCCGACGAACACGCACCGTAAATGGATCAAAGGCTCGGGCAAAGCCCTGTGGGGCCTCGATCCGGATGACTTGACCGGCAAGATGCCTCCATTCCTGCCGGATGTCCCCGAGGTGCGCGAGGATCTGGCCGACTATTTTGGCGAAGCCATGGCGTTCGACGCGGCCGTCGGTCTGTTGATCGACGAAGTGCGAAAGATCGGCGAGTTGGACAACACGCTGATCGTGATGAGCGGCGATCACGGCGCGCCCGGATTTCTGCGCGGCAAGTGCAATCTGTACGACTTTGGGACGGGCGTGTGCCTGGCGATCGCGGGACCCGGCGTTCGTGGCGGACGAGTGGTGGACGATTTTGTCAATCTGACGGATCTCGCGCCCACCTTCCTCGAAGCCGGGGGCGTCGCGGCGCCGGAGGCCATGACCGGCCGCAGTCTATGGCCTGTTCTGAAATCCGATCGCCAAGGCTTGGTGGATCCGAGCCGGGATTTCGTGGTGACGGGCCGCGAGCGCCATGTCGAGATGGCCCGCGCGGGCCATCTGCCGTATCCGCAACGCGCGATTCGCACGGCCGAGCATCTGCTGATCATCAATTTCAAACCAGATCGCTATCCGCTGGGCGATCCCTATCACCTGGACGACCCGAACCCGCCCACGGCCGACGAGCTGACCGAGATCACCTTCGTCACGCTGCCGGACGAGGACGCCAGTCCGACCAAGGCCTGGATCGTGACGCACCGCGATGATCCGCGCTGGCGCCCGCTGTTCGACCTGGCCTACGGCAAACGCCCGCGGATCGAGCTGTACGATGTGAAGGCCGATCCGCACCAAGTCCGCAATCTGGCCGCGGACCCGGCGTATACCCCGATCCGCGACGACCTCGAACAGCGTCTGATGGCCGAGTTGCGACGCACCGACGACCCGCGGCTGGTCGACGATGGCCGATACTACGAAACCCCGCCGTTGGCCGGCCCGCTGCCCGACGACGTGCCGCATCCCAAGCGGACGCGATGAAAGCGGAGGGTGACGCAGACCGGCCCGTCGATAGCCCCGGCCCGTCGCGATCAGCCGGCCCGTCGCCATCCATCGCTGTCCCGCTGCGCGTCCGCATCCAGCACGGCGACGGCCTCGTCGTGCGTGCGGTTTGTTCAGCCGGCGCTTCGCCCGCGCCGCTCACGGCGTCACATAATCGGGCAGGTTCCCCGCCGCATCCAGCGGCAACGGCTGCAGCGGAGACAGAATCGTCAGATCGGCCCGCGCTCGCGCTTCGTCCAGGTACGCGGCCGAGCAGACGACTTCGTCCAGACGCAGCGTGTCGCGAATCCATACCAGCTTGGCGTCGGCCGGTTCGGTCAAGCCCATCAGGGGCAGGGCGGCGTCCAGGATCTCGCGATCCGTCTCGTAATCTAACGGAGTCATCGCGGCGGCCACATGTCCGCCGGTGCAACAGTTCAATCGCGTGATGGCGTCGTCGCGCTGAGCCAGCACGCGGCTGCGGCAGAATTCGGCCAATCCCAATCCGGTCGCGTTGCCGCTGGTGTGGAGCGTCAATCCGCGGATGGCGATATAGCGGACCTCCGGCCGCTCGTCCGGCCCGGGCGCGTGGACACCAAACTTGCGTCCGACGACATTCGTATCCATCCCCGCGCCGCTGATATCCTTGCCCAACTGGTCGATCAGGAGGAGATCGACGCGATCGAACGGCAGTCGCGGCTGCCATCGCCGAGCCAGGACCAGCAGTTCTCGGTCGCTGGCCTCGAAATCCTCCGGGCGAACTCCCTTGATCAACGCCGTTTCGTCATAAGCGTTTTCGACCACCGCCACGCCGGCGGCGATGTGGCAGCGGGCGAGCACTTCGGGCGCGACGCTGCGAACGATCCGGGCAAAGCCATGGTCCATCATCGCCCGATGATAGATCTGCGCGCCACGATGCTTGCCCAAACCGATCAGCAGCATCTTCATCAGCCCGCTCTCGACGTCGGCCGAGAACGACGTATGCGGCTTGACGCGCCCGCAGACCACCACATGATCGGCTTCGTAGGCCAGGCGATCGAAGTGCACCGGAAATCCTTCGCGAGCGTGGCACACCACGACCGTTTCCATGCTGGAACGGATCGGGCATCCACAGAACGCGGCGGTGATCCCGTACTGTTCGAGCAGCCGCTGCTGGCCTTCGGCCGTTCCGCCCGCGTGGCTGCCCATCGCCGGTACAAGGAAGGGCGCCGCGCCCAAGCCGCGCAGATGATCCACAACGGCCTTGATGATGATCCGGATATTTGCGATCCCGCGGCTGCCGGCGGAAATCGCCACGGACTGGCCGGGCCGAATCCGCGCGCGCAGCTCCAATTTCGCCAATTCCGCCTCGACCGTCCCTGCCACATCGTCCACTCGCGGTCGCTCGAACGTCTGTCGCAGATGAAACACCGACGGGTAGGCCGACATCGAGTGTCCCCTTGTTGTGCTGCGTGTTCTAGTCGATCGAACGCCGAGATCGCGCGCTGGGCGGCTCGCAGGGGTCGATTTACCCTTGCCATGGCGAGACGGCTTGATATCGGCGTTGTGCGGTCGCGGTTCGCCCGATTGTTCGCGCCCCCTTCGTTTCCGATTACTGATAACGTGCGCGGGTCAGAAGGGTCGCACGAGCGCCGAGTTTCGCACGGCAAAGACAGAGTGTCGTCCGCCTCTGCGAGGCGTCGCTTCACGCGGCGCGCGTTCTCCGAACCGAAGAAGCCCGACATCGAAACGCGACGCGCCGCCGTTGCCGTCTCTGCCCGGCGTGCAGTGATTTGCCTCACCCGCGGCCTGCCTCGCGCCAAACCCAATCGCGGGGCCATGCGAGTATGATTCAACTTGGTGCGCACGGCGACGGTCGGCTGGGCGGATCGTGCAGTCATGCGACCAGTCGGACGCATGTGAATGCGCTCAGCGAGCGGGCCGTTCGACCATCAACTGTTCGGTCTCCGAGTCGTACACGTAGCGTTGGCCAGCCGGCAGCTCAGGCAATTGAATCTGGTTGGCTTCGATGATCTGGCCCATGAACTCGGCGTGCGAGCGCGGCCCGTTGCCGTTGGTGGCCTTGTACAGCTTGAGCGCTTCGGGGATCTGGATGTCGAACACAGCCCGTTCGCGAACGCTGAAGTACGCTTTGGCGGGCGTGACGAGCAGACCCTCGTGCTCGTCCAGGCTGCGGCCTTTGGCCCCGACGCCCCGTTCGGCCTTGACGCGTTCCATGCCCTCGGCAGGCTCGGCATCGGGCGCGTCCGTCGCGGGCGCGGCGGCGCCCGGCGCGGCGGGGGCGGATGCTGCCGCTTCGGGCGGGCTGTCGGTAGCCGACGATTGCGCCGGCGGCGCCAGTTCGAGGCCGCCGTCAGCGCCGGCCGGGTGTTGGTCCGCCGCGCCCGCCTCTGCCGCCGCGTCTGACTCTGCCCCCACTGGTCCGATCTCGATCTCGGGCGGAGCTAGATCGCCGACGCCCGGAGGTTCTGGTGGAAGCTTTGTTCCGCATCCGACGAGCATCGTCAACGCCAGCCAGCCGACACACAATCGCCAACTCATTTCGAGGCCTCCCATTGTAAATCCCAGTTCTCCATCTCCTGCAACGCCGGATACTTCGTCATCTCGTACTGCAGCGGCGTCAGCGTGACGAAGCCCTTTTTCAGGGCCGTCAAATCCGTCTCTCGCCCACTGGGTTGCGGCGGCGGCCCGCCCGTGGCCCAATAATAATCCCGTCCCCGCGGATCCCGCCGCTTGATGAACTGCTCGCCGTAACGCTCGACACCCATCGGCACGACCTTGACGTGCGGCACACCGTCCAGCGCCGAAGTCGGAATGTTCAGATTGTACAGTTGGCTCGTGGCGGACTTGTTTTGCAGGATCCGCTCGATGATCTCGCGCGTCAGTCGAGCGGCCTTGTCGAACTGGGCGTGCGGGTCGAACTCGAGCGACACGGCAATGCTGGTGATGTCGAAGAACGCGCCTTCGATCGCGGCGGCGACGGTGCCAGAGTACAGGACGTTGATGCCGGCGTTCAACCCGCCGTTGATGCCGCTGACGATCAAGTCGGGCCGTCGCGGACAAAACTCGAAGACGCCGATTTTGACGCAATCGGCCGGACTGCCTTCGACGGCCCAGCCGCGCCGTCGCGAACCCTCGAAGACCTCCTGGCAGATCAGCGGACTCAAAAACGTGATCGAATGGCTGGCGCCGCTCTGCTCGCGGGCGGGCGCGACGACGCACACGTCGCCCAGCGCGCTCAGCTCGCGCTCGACGGCCGCGAGCCCCGGGGCATGAATGCCGTCGTCGTTGGTCAACAAAATTTGCACGGACGTCAATCCTTTCGTCGGCTGGCGGACCGCGGCGGCGATGCTCGGGTCGCGCTGCACCACTATACGGCGATCCGGCAGCGGCGACAACCGATCGACGACGCGGCAGACCGGACCGGGCCGGGCCGAAACGCAGCGGCCCGTGCCGCAAGTCAGAATCGATCGCCCACGACCGACAATTGGTGCGTATTAGTTGATCAGCCTGGACCGGATCCCGTGCAGCAAGCCCATGCCACGATGGCGGTCACGCTCCATGCGTGGCTGAAACCGGGCGGACGCGACGGAGCGCGTCCCTCCTGGACGGCGCACTGGGGCTCGGCCGGCGGCAGGACGCGCGGACATCCTGCTGGTCGGACTCTACCGGCGGATCACGCTGTTGCCGCTGACGCGGCGAATCAGGCTCCGCATCTCGAGCACGCTGATCGTCGCCAGGACGCGTTGCACGGGCAAACCGGTGGCTTCCACGACGCGATCGATACTGGTCGGGTCGCCGGAGACGGCGTTCAAAACTTGTCGTTCCAGATCGTTCAACTGCAGCTCGGCCGGATGGTGCATCACCGTGCCGTCGGGCCGTGGGGCGGCCTCGACCAGCGGGCCGAACTCGTCCAACACGTCCTCCACGCATTCGACCAGCTTGGCGCCGTCTCGGATCAAGCGATGACAGCCGCGCGAGGTGCGACTGTCGATTCGCCCCGGCACGGCAAAAACCTCGCGGCCCTGCTCCATCGCGTGCCGCGCCGTGATCAGCGACCCGGAACGTTGAGCCGCCTCGACCACGACGACGCCCAACGACAGGCCGGAAATCAGGCGGTTGCGTTGCGGAAACGCGCCGCTCACGGGCTCGAAGAGCGGCGGGTTTTCGCTGATCAGCGCGCCTCGCTCGCAGATCTCGTCCGCCAGCTTCTGATGTTCGGGCGGGTACACGTTCAGCACGCCGCTGGCCAGCACGGCCACGGTGCGCCCACCCGCCAGCAACGCGGCGCGATGCACGGCGGCGTCGATGCCGCGAGCCAGACCGCTGACGATCGTCAGGCCGGCCCGCGCCAAGCCGGCCGCCAATCGCTCGGCCTGCTGGCGGCCATACGTGGTCGCGTGTCGCGTGCCGACCATCCCCACGGCCAGCGCGTCTTCGGGCTTCAACTGGCCGCGAACGAACAGAAAGGCCGGCGGATTGTGGATCTCGCGCAACAACCGTGGGTAGGCCGGGTCGTGATCCGCGAGGATGGTCACGCCGTTCTCTCGGCACCGCTGCAGCTCGGCCTCGGCATCGACGTGTTCATGGGCCGCCAGGATGTTGCGCGCGATAGCCGGCCCGACGCCGGGGATCTGACGCAACTGGCTGGGCGACGCGGCAAGCGCAGCTTCGGCCGAGCCGAATCGATCCAGCAGCGCCTGGCGCGTGACGGGCCCGACGCCGGGGACGAGCGCCAGCCGCAAGCTCGCCGCCAGCGACGCTGCATCGCCACCTTCCGCAGCCTGCGTTTCGTCCGTCACGCTTCGATACCTCGCTGGTCCATCTCGTGCCTGCGCCTCGCAACGGACGCGCCTCCGACCTGAAACCAATCGCCAGACGGGCCGGCCGCGCGCCATGCCAGCCGCGTCCCACGCCAGCCGCGATTCCGCGCGGCGATCGTGCGTCAGATGGCGGCCGGCGATTTCCGTTTCACAACCGCGCGCCTGCTCGCCGCGCCGCGTTTCTTCGTCGCGGCGCGCTCGTTTCCCGCAGCTTCGGCTTCCTCGACGGCTCGCTGAAGCGCAGCCTTGATCGCCGCGCGCTCGTCGGCCGTGATCGTCGACGTTGGCGACTCGGAGGTCGCCGGATCGGGTGTGGCCGATGCCGAGGCGGACTTTGCGGCGGATGTCTTGCGGGGTTCTGCCCTGCGAGACCCGGCATTGCGTGAGCCCGTCTTGCCGGGCGAGGCCACGTCGGCCGTCGAGTTCTGGCCGGGGGAACTGTAGGAAGCCGGTTCGCCGCTGCCGCCGTTTTGGGACACGGGCTTCTCGCCAGCGGCGGGTGGCGTCAAAGCTGTTCTCGACGCGGCCTTTCGCGTCGATCTCGCGGCGCTGGGTTCGGCGACCGCTGCCGCCGGCAGGCTTTGTTTGGTCCGGCGATTGACCTTCCGCGCCCGACCGGTCGGGACGCTGGCCGCGTTCTCTGGCGCCGCGTCCGCGACGGGCGTCGATCCCGTTGAGATAGATGTTTCGAGCTCGATGCCAAACACGTCCGCTAGGTCACCGCCTGCCAGCCGCCGCGATTTTCCTCGCGCCGTCGCCGCGACGACGGCCTCCTCGGCGTTGGCGGCGATCAACTCTTGGTGATCGACACCCCGCAGCCGGAACAGCAATTCGGGGCTCTTGTCCAACCGCGCGCCGACGCCGTACAGCACGGCCGCGACGTGCTTGCACATCACGGCCCAGTCTGGGCAACTGCACTGCAGCGCGATCTCGCGATTCATCGGAAACAAGCCGTCGGTGCGATTCGTGACGACCTGCATGACTTGGTCGGAAAGCTGGCCTTGGAGCAGTTCCAGCAACGAGCCGATCTGGCCGGCGCAGCGAGCTTTGATCCGTTCCCATTTCGGGGCTGGCAACGTCGCGATCGCAATTCGCACGCTGTACAACTCCGAGCCGAAGACGCGGGCGACGACTTCGCCGCGGTTGATCTCGAGATGACACACCGACCCGTTGCGAACGTACGTCCGCCCGCGCGGCAGTCGGTTGGCATAATCGCTCAGCGACTCGAGGTGATCACACCAAGCCCGGCCCCAGAAGGTCGAGGCAATCTTCCGTCCGGCGAGCGTCACGGGCTGGATGTCCATGCCCTTTTTCCGCAGCGCGTCCATCTCGGCCTTGGCCTGCGCCCGGCGTTGCCACACCGGCACGTAGGGTCGCCATCCATAGTCGAAGTAACCCATGATCACCTGCCTCCTTCCGCCTCGTCCGAGGTCGTCCGTGTCCCATGCCGCTGGTTGTGCGAGCAGCAATATACTAGCAGCAATGTACCGCCGGAAACGCAGCTCAAGAAGACGCCTTCTCAGAACGGACTACCGCCGGGCCCTGCCGCCCAGCCTTCCATCGTTCCATCGTTCCATCGTTCCATCGTTCCACGATTCGCCCCACGTGCAACATTGCTTGCACGTGCCGTTCATTGTTGCACATGCGCCCGGTCTACGTCGAGAGCGACCAGCCGGATCAGGTCGGCGTCGCTCATCTCGGTCAGCATTGTTTCCGCGCCGCCCTCCAAGATGTCCGTCGCCAGTTGCGTCTTCTCGGCGATCAGCGCGTCGATCCGCTCTTCGATGGTTCCCCGGCAGACGAACTTGTGAACCAGGACATTGCGCCGCTGGCCGATGCGAAACGCCCGATCGGTGGCTTGGTTCTCGACCGCCGGATTCCACCACCGATCGAAGTGGATCACGTGCGAGGCTTGAGTCAGATTCAGCCCCGTGCCGCCGGCTTTCAACGACAGGACGAAAAAGGGCGGGCCGTCGTCGCGTTGAAACTGTTCGACCAGCGTCCGTCTGCGAGCCACCGCGACGCTGCCGTGCAGGACCAGGCCGGGGCGGCCGAAGATCTCCGCCAGCCGCGCCGCGAGCGGCTCGGTCATCTCGCGGAATTGCGTGAAGACCAGCGCCTTTTCCTGCCGCGACGCGATCTCGTCGCACAGTTCGGCCAAGCGCGAGAACTTGCCGCTGTCGTCCGGCGCGTATTGGCCGTCGCCCAGCAGTTGGCTGGGGTGATTGCACACCTGCTTGAATCGCATGAGATACGTCAGCACCAATCCTCGACGTTGGATCCCGTCAAGGCTGCGGATGCCGCGCGCCAGCTCGTCGACCAGCTTGGCGTACAGGGCCGCCTGCCGCTTGCTGAGGCCACAAAACGCGCGGACTTCGGTTTTATCAGGTAGATCCGCGATGATCTGTTTGTCCGTCTTCAGACGCCGCAGGATATACGGCTGGACCAGGCGGCGCAGCGGAGCATACCCGTGCTGGGCTGGCGAGTCGAGCGTCTTGACGAACTCCTTGAACTTGGCCTGCGAACCCAACAGGCCAGGGCAGAGAAAGTCGAACAGCGACCACAGATCGGACAGGCGGTTTTCGACCGGCGTGCCCGTCAGCGCGAGGCGAGCGCCGGCTTTGAGCCGCTTGACGGCCTTGGTCTGCCGCGCCGTCGGATTCTTGATGGCCTGGGCTTCGTCGATCACGGCCAGTTGCCAAGGGATCTCCAGCAACCAGGGCTGACGATGCAGCATGGCGTAGGTGGTAAACACGACGTCCGTGTCGCGCAGGGCGGCCGGGCCCAACGCGGCCATCCGTTCGAGCTCGTCTCGCGGCGTTTCGGACGGATGCACGAAACGGCCGCGCAGGGTCGGCGCGAACCGCTGCATCTCGGACTTCCAGTTCGCCAGCAACGAGGCCGGCACGACCAGCAACGACGGTTTGGCGCCCGACGATTTGGCATCGGGCATCCGTTTCATCAGGGCCAGCAAGGCCAACACCTGAATCGTCTTGCCCAGCCCCATATCGTCGGCCAGACACGCGCCCAGGCCCAACTGGGACAGGAACCACAGCCAGTTTACGCCGATCTCCTGGTACGGCCGCAGCGTCGCCCGCAGATCGACGCCGGGCCGCGTCTGCGCTAGACGCCCGGGATCCCGCAGCCCTTCCAGCACTTGGCCCAGCCACGCGCCAGCTTGGACAAACGACCACTGCCGCTCGGAGTCCCCACCGTCCGAACTCGACAGATCGGCCGACGCCCCGGCCAACAGCCGCATGCCCGCGACGAACGAGATCCCGTCTTGCGCGGCCTGTTCGGCGTGTTTCCAATGGTCCAAGACCTGGGTCAGTCGATCGCGATCCACCTCGACCCACTGGCCGCGGAGAAGCACCAGCCCTTGCTCGGCGGCCATCAACTGGCGCCATTCGTCCTCCGTCAACTCTTGGTCGCCCAGCGCCAGGTGAACGCGAAAGTCCAACAGCGCGTCTTGATCGAGCTTCTTCTGCCGCCGATCGCCGATCGTCACAGAGACGGTGGGCCGGGCGCGTTTCTTCCACCAGTCCGGAACTCGCACCAAAATCCCGCTGGACTCGAACACGGGAACGTCGGTCAGAAATCGATGCGCCTGGTTGGGCGTCCAGGCCAGCGGCTGATACAGGTCGCCGGATTCGACCAATTCACGGACCAGCCCGCTCTGTTCGGCTGCGCGTTGGACCGGCGACAGCAGCCGGACCAGCGTCTTGTTGTCGCGCGCACCGGCGGACTGGCGCAGCGCGTTGCTGAGCGGCTGGTACTGGACGCGGGCGCCGCGCGTCAGCCCGGGCGCATAGGTCGCCAGAAATGCAAACGGATAGTCCGGATCGCGGCGATTTTCGGCCAGATGAAAGCAGATGCGGCCGACCTGATGCCAGAGCGGCGCGCGGTCTTTCAAGAATCCGGCCAAGCCATCGTCGTGTGTGCTCGCCTCGTGCCGTACCCACGTGTCCAGCTCGGACCAGGCGGTGGCCAACATGTCTTCGGTCAAGTATTCGCCGCCCCGCATCGGCGGTGCGTTCCAGCGGAGCGCTGCGAGGTCGGACGACGCTGGGCACGGAATCTCGTCGAACTGGCCCGGCGAGGCTTCCGACGCCCGACACAGCTCGACCAAATAACGCGCCGCGAACTCGCGCCAATAGGCCAGCGGCGGACTCGACGACAGCTCCGCCGGCTCGGCTGCCAACACGAACAGCCCTTCGGCTGGGCTGGCCGCAAAGTGGCTTGCAAGCCGCTTCGCCGCGCGTCGGTCGAGCCCGGCCGCGGGTCCGGCCTCGCCCACGCCTAAGATCTGGTCCTCGACCTCGCCGGACGATTCGATCGCCGTGATCCGGCCCGTCGGAGTGATGATCAGGTTCAGACTCATGGCGGCCAGAGTACCGCGAGGGCCAACGACGGACAAGGGCGGACGGTGAGCCAAAATGGGCGCCATCGACGGACGAGGCGTCGATGGTTCGATCGAGACTTCCTCTGTGTCAATCTGACCGAGACCGTTGTCCCCCTCACTAATTGCTGTCGAAGACAGGGTGCCAATCGACCAACAAGATTATGCAAAAACGTCCGGCAGGTTCGCACAGTCCGAGCACTTCGGAAACGCCGGAAAAACCGGCGAGGAGGTGTCTGGATGCCAAGTACAAGCTGCACGTCCCGGAAGTGACCGGCCGATGTACCCAAGCTGAACAACGCGGTCAACCGCGGCGCCAGGAGTGACTCCATTCCTTGCATCTGACTGTGTGGCGGCCGCGGCGCGCGAGCCGGCCTATTTCGGATCTTTATTGTTGAGCTGGCGGACGAGCTGATCCGCGGCTTCGTTCTTTTCCACGGCTTCTTTCAATCGTTGCGGGTCGTTGTCCTTCAGGCCGTTTGCCTGGGCTGTCCAGGCTTCCTCGCGCAAGGCCATGTACTGACGCAGCCGCTCGACGGTCGGACGCGAGGCGACCGGCAGCCGCTGCGGATCCAGGCTGTCGAACTGCGCGTGTATCTCGCGCCACGGAGGCAGCACGGTGGTCTCGATGACCCGCGCCAGCTCGTCGGCCGACAAGTCGTCGGCCTGATGGCGGCGCAACGCCGTGTTGTAAGCATCGACCGCGGATCGTTCGACGGCCTCGAAATGCGTCAGATGGGCATGCAGATCGATCGGCGCCGGCGGCGCCGCGCGCCAGGCAAGTCCCAGGCCTGCCAGCCCCAGGGCGAGCATCGCCGTGTTGCGCCACGCCCGAGTGAGGGGCGATACGCGGTCCAGCGGTTGGCTGGCCACCAATCCGCAGACGAATCCGGCGGCCAAGCCGCCGGCGTGCGCCGCCATGTCGATGCCGGGAATCGAGAGGCCGAAGATCAGGTTGTAGAATAGAAAGGACAAGCCGCTGTTCCGCAGGCTGCCAAGCATCCCTCGCGGGATCGAATCGCCGCGCAACAGGACGAATCCCATCAGGCCGCCAAAGGCGCCGAACACCGCGCCCGAAGCCCCCGCGCTCAACACGGTCGGATTCC
>JAVYAJ010000430.1:0-18590 GCA_032229885.1 Candidatus Anammoximicrobium sp.
CGCCAGCCCTGGGGCGTTGCCCCAGGCTACGGTGAGCGGAGGCCTTAGGCCAAACAGATTCTTGGGTTGCTGGCACTGGCCCGCGTTAAGCGAAATCGGCATTGAATGACGGTTGCACAGCACAGACGACAGGAGGCGTGTTGGCCGAAGGCCAACATCAACGTGTTACCGCGGCCCGGATGAATATGGCCTTCGGCCAAAAGAGGCACACGCGAGGCGTCAGCCTTGGGGCGTTGCCCCAGGCTACGGTGATCGGAGGCCTTCGGCCAAACAGATTCTTGGGTTGCGGGCGACAGCCCGCGTCAAGACAGAGCCCGGAGAATGCGGCGATTGCCTATTGCGTGTCGCGTGCGCTGATACTAGACTTATTCGGCTATGAACACCCAGCGCGCGAAAACGACGACGAGCAAGGGTACGCGGCGCACGACGTTGTGCGGCGCGGCCGGTCTCGTTGCTCCGACGACGGGTGATTCTGAGTAGACCACCAGAGCCGGCCAAAAACGCGAGAACCCACTGTCGGAGCAGTTCGGCAGTGGGTTTTTTTGTCGCTCGAGCCGGCGTTGGCGCGGATTTTTTGTCCGGGCATCTTCACTAGAGCGGAGACAGAGCAAGCATGGCACAGCGTATGAATGTCGGTGTGATCGGGGCCACGGGGATGGTGGGCCAGAATTATTTGCGGCTGCTTGCGGACCATCCGTGGTTCGAGGTCAGCTATGTGGCGGCGTCGCCCCAGTCGGCGGGCAAGACGTACGCCGAAGCCGTGGCGGGCCGTTGGCACATGAACGGCGAGATCCCCGCCGGCGTGCAGGATCTAGTGGTGGGCGACGCGAGCGACGTCGCGTCGGCGAAGGGCAAGTGCGAGCTGATCTTTTCTGCCGTCTCGCTGGACAAGAAGGCGGTCTTGGCGCTGGAACTGGACTATGCCAAGGCCGGATTTCCCGTCGTCACCAATAATTCGGCGCACCGCGCCACGCCCGATGTGCCGATGGTCATCCCGGAGGTCAATCCGGACCATCTGGACGTGATCGCGGCCCAACGCGCGGCGCACGGCTGGACGACCGGCTGCATCGCGGTCAAATCCAACTGCAGCATTCAGAGCTATATGACTCCGGTCTGGGCGCTGTGGCAAGCCGGCTTCAAGCCGCGGACGATGATCATCACCACGTTGCAGGCGTTGTCGGGGGCCGGGCTGCCGGGCGTGGCGTCGCTGGACATCCAGGACAACATCGTCCCGCTGATCCGCGGCGAGGAAGAGAAAAGCGAGAGCGAACCGTTGAAGGTCTTTGGCCACGTCCAGGACGGCATGATCGTGAGCGATACCTCGGTGGCGATTTCCGCCCACTGCAACCGCGTCGCGGTCGTCGACGGCCACATCGCCTGTGTCAGCCTTCAGTTCGAGGACAAGTCGCCGCCGCTGGACGAGATCGTCGCGATCTGGCGGCGATTTCGCGGCGTTCCGCAGGAGCTCGATCTGCCGACGGCGCCGCACCAGCCGATCATCTATCGGGACGAGCCGGATCGGCCCCAGCCGCGACGCGATCGGGACGCGGACAAGGCGATGGCCGTGACCGTCGGCCGCCTGCGACCGTGCAACGTGTTCGACATCCGCTTTGTCGGTCTGCATCACAACACGGTCCGCGGGGCGGCTGGCGGGGCGATTCTGACCGCCGAACTGATGAAAGCGCGAGGCGTGATCTGAGCCGACTGTGGTCCGCTGCGGACCGCGGCCCGCTGCCGACGGCGGCCCGAGTGCGCTCATCGGTCTCGAACGTGGCCGATTCGCGAGCCGCACAGTGGTCCGCGCATCCCAATGGCGCCAGCGGGGATTTTTCGTGAGCCGGAAGGCCCCGCAATGATGGGGCGGCGGCCCTGGCGACGGCTGCGTTTGGCTGGCGTTGTTCGCATGCGCCTGCATGCCACGGGCTTGGATCGCGCTGAGCCTCGGCTGGTGTCCGCGCCCCGGACGAGGCTGGAATGGGCTTGGCAATCTCAAAAGCTTCGGCGTGCCTTGCGCCGCGCGGGGCTTGATGTGAGCGCGGTCCGGCTCAGCCGCGCACGGCAGGGATCTCCATTTCGTCCGTCAACCACGCCAGTTCCGCGCGCAGGCGTTCGAGCGCCCGCGCGCGGTGGCTGATCGCGTTCTTGACGGCCGGCAACAGTTCGCCGAACGTCTGATGATACTCGGCGATCCAGAACAGCGGATCGTATCCGAAGCCGTTGTGGCCCCGCGGTTCGTGCAGCAACCGGCCGCGACAATGGGCCTCGACTCGGACTCGTACGCGGCCCGTGGGGTCGGCCAGCGCCAGGCAGCAGACGAAGCGCGCGCCGCGCAGGGGATCGGGCACATCTCGCAGCCGCGCCAGCAGGTGCGCGTTGTTCTGGGCATCCGTGGCCGAGGGGCCCGCATAGCGCGCGGAACGTACGCCGGGGCTGCCCTCCAAGACATCGACGGCCAGGCCGCTGTCGTCGGCCAACGCCCAATAACCGGTGGCGGCGGCTGCGGCGATCGCCTTGAGCTCTGCGTTTTCTGCAAAGGTCTCGCCGGTCTCGTCCACGTCCACGGCGTCGGGAAAGTCGGCAAGGCTGGCAATGCGCCAACCCAGCCCAGCCAGCAACGCGGCGAGTTCGCGGACTTTGTGCTGATTGCGGCTGGCGAGCACAAGCACTGGGTTTTGGCGAGACAGCATGGCGCAACGATTGGTCCTGACGGATCCGAGGGGCGAGCAGCAGCGGAAACGGCCTCATTCTAGCGCGCCGGCGGATCGAAATGGAGCCTCGTAGGGCGGACTTCCGTCCGCACGCGCGCCGGGCGCCCTGCGTCTGGCAATCTGCGTCGGGCGCCCTGGGCCGGGCGGGCCCGTCGGCGGCGGTCCCAAGCCGTTCAGTTGGCCGGGGACCACTCGGCCCATCCCTGCAGCTCGCGCTGGACTCGCTCGCTCGGGTTGACAAACCGCACGGGACGCGGGCTGACCAGCGCGGCCAGATGACGGAGATCGCAGCATTCGAGCAATCCGAAGCAGAACATCTCGGGCGCGTCGCTGACCGTCCAATCGCGTTCCAGCGCCTCTTTGAGGCTTCCCAGCGCGTCGTGAAGCTCGAGGCCCGCGATGGCGTCGCCCTCGAGCGCCGCGGCGAGTTGGACGCGCACGCCGGAGCGGGGGCCGATCGAGACCAGGGTCACGGGTCCTCCGTGCCGCTCCGCGGCCCAGCGCGCCGCGGCGGCGATCTGGCTGGCCTGGATCCCCAACGGCCGCTCGCCGACCGCGGCGACCAACACGGGGAACAGCCATGGGCCGACGCGCAGACGCGCCTCGCCGACGAACGCCGGATCGAGGGCGATCACGCGATACCCGTCGGCCATCAGCCGCGCCGCTGGGCCGGCCACCGTCGCTCGGCCGCCATCGGCGACGACCAGCGCCGTCCGCTGCGCCCGCGGCCCCGCCAGTTCGACCGCGGGCAGCGTCCAGTCCGCATCCACCAGCAACCGCCACTGAATCGCCGTCACGTCGGCCCGGCTGTCTCGTTCGACTTCGGTCGCGGTCACGGTGCTGTCCTTGGCCCGCACCACCTTGCGCAGGCGGCTCGTCAGCTCGGCTCGCCAACGCGTCGCGGCAGCCGGGGCTGGCGGCGGGTCGTCGATTCGCGGCAGGTCGCGACTGAGCGCCAGCGCCAGACTGTGAAAGTCCTGGTTCGGAGTCGGCAGCGCCACGTCCAGTTGTTCGGCCGTTTTGATCTCGTCGTCGGAGGCGATCTCGCGAGCGTCGAAGTCGGCCCTGTCGGGGAAAAAGAAATCCCCGATCATGCGATACAGGGCCTGCCGGTTATCCACGTCGAAATTGTGCGTGCCGGGATCGTCGTTCACGTGCCAGCGCAGCGACGCGGCGCGATCGAACAGGGCGAACGTGGGTTGTGCGGCGTCCAGTAGCGGCGGCAGGGCATAGCCGGACTCGAAACAGCAGTTGTCTTTCGAGTTGTAGGTCAACAGCGTCGGCCGCGGCGCCAGCATGGCGGTCAGATGCGTATAGTCGACCAGCGTGGCCAGATCGTTGGGCGTCTGTTCGGAATCGCCCAGGTCTTTGAACTGACGCGCCCGCGTGAAAAAGCTCGAATACCCGGCGACGGGGTTGCTCAGCGAGACCCGCGTGTCGAGCGCGCTGAGCACGATCGTCTGCCAGCCGCCTCCGGACAGTCCGGTGACGGCCACGCGTTGCGGGTCGGTGTGTTCGAGGCTCAGGAGCAGATCGAGGCCGCGTTTCATGTTCAAATAGAACGGCGCCAGCCCGCTGGCGCCGCACAGGTCCAACTGGTTCATCCGAGCGTGGGCAAACCCGCCGGTGGACAACTGGCCCATCCCCACCCACTCGATGTTCAACGCCAACATGCCGCGTTTGGCCAGGTTGATGCAGCGCAGTTGCTTGGGCGGGTACTGCTTGCCCACCGGACCTGCGTGCCCGTTGACATTCAGGACGGCGGGAACGCGGCCGGCGATCTTTTCCGGCTCGTACAACAGGCCGGGAATCCACATTCCCGGCAAGGCCTGGTAGCGGAGTTTTTTGATGCGATAACCGGGGCCGCCCTCGATCGTCTCCAACCACTCGACGCTGGTTGCGGCGTCTCGCCAGGCGGCTGCCGCGCCGCGAAAGACGATGTTGTCCAGAACCGCGCGTCGCAGCCGTGCGGCCTCGGCCTGCCACTCCTGGGCGGTGGCCCACGTCTGCATCTTGGGAATGCGTCGCTCGACAAAGCGTTGGACTTCGGCCAGCGGCAGTTCATCGCCGACGATCTCGTGTTTGAGCAGCGCAGCCAGCACGTCGTCCGCGTCCGCGGCCAGCGATGCGCTGGCCGCGCCGGCGGCGATGGCCAGCATAACGAGCGTTCGAAAGCGGGGGATTGCCCACTGGGCTCGCGTCACGAACATGATGAGGCCCCTTGCCGATTCGTGGTTGGATCGTCCGCGGCCGAGGTGTCGCCCGGAGACACTTTCTCGTGAGCACGACGCACGGCCACGCGCGCCGTCGGCGCGAGCAAGCAGCGCGTCCGCCTCCGCGCGGGGCGGGATTGGGCTGCGCCGCGAGACGGGACCGCGCGCATCGTGACGAGCCGTTATACCACGCGCGACAACGCGGGAACAGCGCTCCGAACCGGGGGCCCGCGGATCGGGTGGCGCGATCCTGTCCCGGGGGCGAGCATGGCGGCCCGAGCGGCGAACTACGGGCGGCGCGGGCCGCTCGAGATCGGGCGGCGCGAGTCTCGGCCGTCTACGTCAGGCGGCGGATTTTTTCAGCCGTCGCTTGACGCCGACGCGTTGTCCGAACCCCAACGTGGCCAGTAGCCAGCGAAGCGGCTTGCGCCGCGCTTCCCAGCGATAACGGCGTGTGACCTCGTAACTGGGCGCCAGCCGTTGTCTGCGAAACTCTTCGGTGGCCGAGTCCGCGCGATTCGTCGGGTAGCCGTGCAGCTCGTAGAACTCGCGGAACTCGCGCTGCAACCACTGGAGATCGACGGCCGGGATCGGTTTGGGGTCGTCCTCCCGCCGGAAATACCCCACCATGGACACGAGGCTGTCGTGCGGCACGTTCCAGAACGAGCGGTCGCCGCGACGACAGTCGGCGATCTGGGTCGGCATCTTGGGCCAACCGAGCATCGCCCGATCCCAAGGAAGGTCGAGCTGCTGGCAGGCCGCGCGCAACACGGGCTCGGGCGCGGCGACGAAACTCTCGTACTTGATCGTCGGCCATCCGGCTCGCGAGAAATAGTTGCAATCCTCGACGAACCGCCGCAGACGCATCCGCAGCGGCGGATCCTCGGCCGTGATGCCATTGGCTGCCTCGGCGCCGCCGATCAGACGCGCCCACAGATCGCGGAGGTCGCGGACGACCAGCAAGGGAAAGACGTCCCAGCCCAAGTCGCGATAGTGCCGGACCAGCTCGCTCATCCGAAAGCTGCCGACGTTCGTCTTGTACCAGGCGTGAGGAGTTCCCAGACAGGGGTCGATGAAGGGCAGCAAGTCGTTGTCGGCGTCCAGCACGCCGTCCATGTCGGCCCGCTGGAGAAAACACCACGAGACGAGCGTTGCCCCGCTGCCTTGCAGCCCGCCGCACAGATACAGTCTTCGTGAAATCCCGGTCATCGCCACCCCCCGTCGAATCGCCTCGTCGCTCGCCCCACGATTCGCTGCGCAAACCGCCGCAAACGTCATCCCACACACGCACCGCGAGCGCGCGATGGGATCCGTACGATCCGGACGGTCGAACAGTCGGCCGCGCCAGGCATCGATAAACGGGCCGCGCCTCAGCGGCTGGACGCGATCGGCCGAGCGCCATCTGCCGCGAACGAGACCGCGCGCCATCGACCGCGAAACACCCCCCGAGGAAATCTATCGACCGCTCGGTCGGCGTTACTCCAGCGCTTGTCTTCAGTGTGTCGACAACCGGCCCGTCGCCGCGTGACATGACGCATACGCGCGTGTAAACCGCCATATTCGCTATCGCGTGCAAGCGGCGCTCGGGAACCATCATGGGGCTGCGCTGACGATCGGCCCCGTCCGATTGCCCGTCCCGATCCTCGCTTCGATCCCGGCTAACGCGGGCGAGAGTGTAGACGGTTGCGCGTTTGGCGACAAGGCGAACAATGCCCGCTGGATACGCGGTTCTGCCGACATGTCCGCGTTGCGCGGAGGCGAGGGATCAGGGATGAAGGGCGGCGCGCCGTGCGCGCCGCATCGCAGGCGGGAATCGACGGCGGTCTGTGGGTCGAACAAGCCAACAGGCGGCCACAAACCACGCGGACCGAGACAACGTCCCGGTCCGTTTTTGTGGTCCGCGTCATCCGAGGTTCCCGAATCGCCCGTGCCCGAAGCGCGCAGAGGGCGCGCGGGCCGTCAATCCAATTCGGGCCGCAGGCTGCCGTAGGCCCACGGTTTTCCCTTGAACTCGGGCAGCGGCGGCGGCTGGGGAACGGGACCCGGGGTCAGTTGCGAGGACGCGTCGATCATGGCTTTGACGAGCTGTGTCGCGGCGGTGGGTTCGAGGTTGCTGTAGCTTGTGAGTCGCGTCTCGTAGCCGCCGCCGTCGGGGCCAAGCGCCTCTTCGGTCGGCACGTAGCCGACGCAGTCGTTGGCCAGCTCGACCACGAAGGTGAAAGGAAACTTGCTACCGGCTTTGACGTCCAATCCGGACTGGCAGAAGAACTCGGCGGGGCACGACAGCATCACCGCCGGCCCGACCTGAATCGCTTGCACCTCGACGCTGGCCACAGGCTCTTGCTTGATCTTGGCGTCCAGCACGACGATCTCCTTGGCGAACGTCCACTCGACCGGATCGACTTTGGCGGGATCCTGCTGCACGATCTCCAGACAGCGAGCGACGCGTTCCGGACTCGGCGCGCGGCGTTTGATCTCGAGCGTTCGTGACAGCGCGGCGATGGGCGTCAACGGTCCGGCGGCCGGCTGGTTTGCGACCAGCGTCTTGATCGCCTCAGCCCCGACGCTTCCGCCAACACGCCGTGACACGACCTCGCCGAACTGGGGGATCTCATACGGGCTGCGGTTGTCCACCTGGGTCACATCGCCCGACGCTCCGGGCAGAAACACGACCACGGCCGACTCGCCCATCAGGCCGCGAATCGTCTTTTCCAGATAACAGATCCAATCCGCCGAGATGCCGCCCGGTCCCGTCGTCCCGTGGCAGGCGAAGTTCACGAGGCAGCCCAGGAATTGGCCCTCCTTGCTCCACGCGCCCAGCACGCCCACCTGAGGATCGATCGGCCCGGCCGGCTCGAGGATGTCGGGATTTCCTTGGCCCGGATGGGTCATCGCATAGCCTTGTTTCATGCGAAACCGCCGGTTGAACGCGACCTGCGCCTCGTGTCCCAGGCCGACCGCACAGCGCGCTTCGACTTTGCCGGCGTCGGCCGCGACGACCGCCGCGACGATCTCGCGCTGGACGCGGGCCAGGTACGCGGGGTCGGCGGTGACGGTTTTGTCGTAGACCAGCGATTTGACCAAGGGCGAAGCGTCGTCGAACTCGTGGGGCAAGAACAGCCCGATCGGCCCCGCGGCGTGGGAATGCGAGGCGGCGATCATCACGGCTTGCGGCGCGATTCCACACTGTTGCTGGATCTCGCGGCGGATCGCCTGGACGGTCGCCCGCCGGATGAACAGCGCGTCGATCCCGACGAGGGCGACTCGCGATTGGCCGTCGTCGAACACGGACGCACGTACTTTGCACGGGTCGTGCAGCACGCGATGGTAGGCTTTGCCGTATCCCCCCGGCGCCTCCATGCCGATCTCCGGCGTGATGTCCCGTTCGGCAAACCCGGCTCGAAAAACCTGCCCGTGCGCCGTGATCCCGACGCTCGCCAAAAACGCACACCCCAGGCAGACATAGACTCTGTGTAGACCGTGTGTCAACATCGCTCTCGCTCCTCGTATCTCTGCGTCGGCCGTTCGAAACGTCCAGCCAGCGTGGCCAAGCTGGCAACATCATCGTAGCGTCTGCCGGTGTCGGCAAACACCACGCGTCGCGGGATCTTCGACCGCCGTGGCAATCTGGGGTGTTCCGCGGCCAGGTCTCGGAGATGGTGGTTGGCGTAACTGCGAGGCTCCGTTTGCCGTGGGCATGAGCGGAGCCGACGGGACAAAAGGTGGCCTTGTGCGGCAACGCGGGCGCCAAGTCCATTCGGGATCGGGGGATTGCAAACCGCGCGAAGCGCAGGTCAGGTTTGCCGTTGACCACCGATTCACCGGCGTCGCAGCCCTACGGCGCTGCGGCGCGGGGACGAAAAATTCAGGTTTGGCGCACGGTGGCGATTCGGTATACTCCGCGCCATGTGTCGCCAGATTACAAGTCGATCTCTCGCGCGTGCCGCGATGCTGGCAGTGGTGGCGATGCTGGCAGGCTGCGGGACCACCAAGTCGCGGACGGCGACCGAGCAGCTCTTGGTCTCCGACACGGTGGATCGGGCCATTGCCGTCATCGACTTTGCCCCGCTGGCCGGTCGGACCGTGTATCTGGACAACAAGTATCTGGTTCCGGTCAAGGGAATCGGCTTTGTCAACACCGAATACGTAACGAGTTCGCTCCGTCAACAGATGATCGCCTGTGGCTGCCTCTTGCAGGATGAGCTGAAAGATGCGGACTATGTGGTCGAAGCGCGGATCGGCGCCTTGGGCACCGACTCGCACGAGGTAACCTACGGAATTCCCCCGAGCTCGGGATTGGCGCATGCTGCCGAGCTGATGCCAACCGGTCCGCGGATCCCCATTCCGGATATCTCCCTTGCCAAAAGAGAGGATCTGCTCGGGGCCACGAAAGTCGCCGTGTTCGCTTATCATCGCGACACGAGGATTCCCGTCTGGCAATCGGGAATGTCCGTGGCGACCAGTAATGCCCGCGACTCATACATCCTGGGCGTCGGACCGATCCAGGATGGCACCATCTACCATGGCGCCCACTTTGCCGGCAGCCGTTGGCAGCTTCCCCTGTTGTCGGGCAAAACATCGCCGCCGCCGACGCGCGGGCTGGTTTCCTACTACGACGAAGTCCGGTTCGACAAAGTGGCCGGGCGTCCTCGCATTCCGGGACAACGGACCCCGGAACAGCTAAACGCGGAAATCCAGGCCATCGTCAAAGTGCCCAAGCTCTCGCCGTTGACCGAATCGATGTTTGCCGCGATCGAAGCGGCGCGCGGGCCGACGTCGGCGCCTGTCGGCACGGTTGATCCCGCCGCGCCTCCGGCCGCCGCACTTGAGCTCGCCGCGCCCGCGGTCGTCGCGCCCCAGATCGCCGCGCCCCAGGCTGCCGCGCCCCAGGTCGCCGATGGCGCGAATCCGGCGATCGGGGCAGCCGGCCCGGTTGCCGCGCCTGCGGACCAGTCTCGGGCGCCGGCCGACTCGGCCACGACAGGCCCGGCGGCTTCGTTGGCCGAGCGTCCGACGCGACTGCCTGCGCCGACGATCGATCCACGGTCGGGCGAGGCGCCGGCTGCGCACGATTCGGCGTCTCCGTAGCGGGCCTCGGGAACCTTGGGGAACGGCCGGTTCCCGAGGTCCCCCGAGCAACCTCGCGTCCCTGGGCCGGCCACGGCGTGGCTGCTGCGCGGCGCTCTATCAGCGCGCGCCGCGGCGGCGCACCGTATCCGCGCGAGCCTCGGCCTGGCGCGGCCCAAAGGCCGGAAACTGCGGAGTTTAGAGTGAATCAGCGCCTATCTGCGCTCAAACGCGCAACAGTGGAAGCGGTAGTAGTTTCAGAAATTGACCGCGTCAGCCTCGGCCTGCCGGTCCGTGCCGCATCCGTCCGGGTCGGGACGGCTTGCTCAAGTTCGCAAAAAATCTTTCCCGGTCTCGGATGAGTTCTTTCGTGTCCTATGTTAAGATAGGGTACGGTATCTGCCGTTGACGCGGCGGGTCGAGGCCTCGGCGGCTGCGCACGTGAAAGTCGCCTTGGGGCGCGTCATCTTCGGTTGGCGCGCCGGATCGAGACAGGTTGCAAAACCCTTCCTGTGATTCCCGGTGTCCCTGAGCGACCACTATGACTGCGAATATCCTGCGGGCGAGGTACTCGCCCGTGGTCACCGAGCTGCCGCGATTTCAAGCGGTCATCCTGCGGCGCGTGATGTTTCCCGCGTACTGCCGCTGGACGTCATGGGATCGCGCGATCCGGCGTTTCGACGACGAAGGAAACAGGGTGGTGCGTCTGGTCGAACGGCTGTCGTCCGAGGCGTTTCGGACCCCGGCCGTGATTCGCCCGCTGTGGGGAATCGAGGCAAGTTCCCGCACGTGGTCGGCCGAGATGGTGCTGGAACACCTGATCGACGTCGGGGCGCGGATCGCGATGGCCGTTGTCGAGTTGAGCCGCGGCGAGCAACCGCAGGATGCGATCATGGACGGCCACCCGGGCGGCGGCGGCGGGCTCGGGCTCGTGCAAGACTACCGCGTCTTTGTGCGAGACTATGTCGGCACGCTGCGCGAGGATGTCGGCAACAGGGCCAGCCGACTCACGCACCCGCATCCTTGGTTTGGCGAACTCGACGCCCGCCAGTGGGCCTGCGTGGCCGCTTTCCACCAGGTTCTGCGTCGCCGACAGTTGTCCGCGATCGCGGCATGGCTTTCACGCGAGGTGCGGACGACCTGATTCGGCCGGAGGCCGCACCGGATGCGCTCGGGTTGCCCAGCCGCGGCGAGCGCCGTGAGATCACACGGCCGCCAGTTGCGCGCGTGCGTGTTTCAGCCGGCTGGACAGCATTCGCGCGATCTGAGTCAGCAGTCGTTGCCCGACCCCATGTTCGGATTCACACAGTTTTCGCAGTCGCGTGGCGTTGAACCGGATTAGTTGCGTGTCCGTTACCGCTGTCGCGTACGTCCGACAGCGGTAGGGTTCGACCAGCGAGGTCCACCCAACCAATTCCCCGTCGGTCAACGAGTCGACGACTCGTAACTCGCCACTGCCCAGCGGGCAGGCGAGTTGTATCTTGCCGTGTACGATCAAGTACAGGTATTCTGCCGGATCGGGCTCGGAGAAGATTGCCTGGCCTGCCGTCGCCGTCACTTCGTCGGCCATGTCGGCCAGTTTTTTCAACGCTTCTGGGTCAAGCTGCGAAAAGTGGGAATATCGCCGAAGCGTCTCTGCATTCACCATGGCTGGACTCCTTCAGACAATCGCAAAAACGAGCCGGTCACGGCGGCAAAATGCACACACGGCGTGCGCACACCGCGGACCCGGAGGATAGCATATCTCGTGGTCAGGCACAAGCGGCGCCCCATCCCGCGGCGCGGCCCCGCGGCCCGTTCGACCGTCGCGCTGGGACGACAGCGCGCGATGGGTGTCACCGACCCGGGCGCGCCCCCGGATTCTCGTAGATGATCGACAAGACGAGGCGTCTGAGCAGTCGCGTTCGACGCATTCACGTTCGGTCGCCGTCCGCTCGGAATGACCCTCTCCCCCCGGCTGCCTCGCGTGCGAAGGGGGAGAGGGTGTTGGTCAGACGATCAGGCTCGCTTTCGCGGCGAGTTCTTACCAACGGGCTTCGACGCCCACGTTCACGCCGTGCAAGAACACGCTGCTGTTGCTGGCGATCCGGTTGCCCGCGTCGAGATCCGCGCTGAAGTCCAGTTGGTTGGGCGCCAACGCCACGCCGCTGAGCCACATCAGGTTGTAGCCTGCCCGCAGATTCCAGACCTCGTTCAGCCGATAGATGGCCGTCAGGTTCAGCTCGCCGAAGAAACCCATGCGGTCCGTCGATGCGCTGGTCAACGGTCGAAGGGCAAAGTTGTCGTAATCGATGATGTACTGTTCCTGTTGCGCATCATTGGCGAACAGGCCAGCCTTGCCCGTTCCTTCCCAGCCCCAGCGATTGCCCCAGTGACGCACGCGGGCTCCCAATTGGGCGCCGTACAGGTTGTTGGTGGTGCGAATGTTGTACACGCCGGATTCGGTCATGACACCACCGCCTCCGACCTGCTGGTCGCGCTCGCCGTAGATGTTCAGTCGCTCGTGAAAGTTCAGATAGCGGAACCCGGCGAACCACTCGAACGTGCGGCAGGACGTGCTCGCGCCGCAATCATCTTTGCCTTTGCCGCAGGCGTACGTATCGCAGCAGCCTTGGCAGCAGACCAGATTCAGTTCACCGCTGTGCAGCCACGAGTCGTAGTTCAACCGCACGCGATCCATATCGGGAAACACGTTGGCGCCCTGCGCGACGTTGGTCCCTGTGACGGGGTCGTTGGGAAAGGTGTAGATCGGCGGCTCGCCGCCCGCGTTCACCCAGGTCGACGTGTTGGCGTCGAACAGGCCGAAGTATCCGCCTTCGAGAGCCCACCCATTGTGCAGACGATAGCCGAGCAGAACGCGCATGGCGGGAGCGACGCCAAAGCCGAAATCGCCCGTCGAAAACGCGGTGGGCGCGTCGGCGGGATCCAAGACATTGTTCGGGTTGTTCGGATCCCGAAGATTGACAAGCAACGGTTGGTCGAAGCTGCCGTTGGTGCGCTGCAGGAGCAGAGCCTCGACGACCCCGTAGACTCGTGGGCACGGCGAGCAGCAGTCCGCGCACGCCGCGTCGTCCGCATACGCGCCCGATGGATATTCGCCGTACCACAGCGCGTCGCCGGGGGCGACGGTCGAATCGTCTGTCCAATCCCGGGCTTGGGCGGCGGGCGTCTGGGAAATGGCGATCGCGATTCCGATCGTCAGGATACTACCGAAAAGCCTCGTGTTTGTCGTCATCAGTACAAGCTCCGTCATAGGACTGAATGCGGTCGACTGGCGCCTCTGGACTGGGGCCAGCCGGTTTTGGGGTTGCCAACTTGCGTCGCGTGCACCGCCGTGAATTCCCCGGCGAGATCGCCTTGCCTGCCGCTCGAAGCGAGCGCCAGGGAGGCGAGTTCCCAGACAGACTATTCCGCGTGCAACCTGCGAGCGGCGAAGGCGGGAGGCGTCTTGTCGAAACCGCGCGCCGCGCGTCTCCTCACGCGCTGCGCGGCGTCCGCCATCCGGCTTCTCTGTGCTCCACAATCGGTCCCTGTACGCGGCGAGAAATACGGAATCGCAGCCTCTCGACATCATTGGAGCGAAGCTTGGATCTGTCATTTCATGCACGTGGATAACAGCCGTTACAGGCCGTCCGCGCAGGGTTTGCGTCGCACCGGATGTCCGCCTTGCGCCGGAGGAGACATGCCACGGACGCGGCGCGCGACCTCGCGCAACTCGGCATGGTCGGCTCGCGCCCTACGACCGCATCGCGAGACACAACCCGTGTGCAATGGCCGCCTCGGCACAATGAAACCGGCCGGCAGGGATGCGATATCCGGGCCGAACGGTCATCGCTGGTCGTGGCAGGCAGCCGCGTGCGCGACCGGCATCAGCTTACCCCGCATGGGTCGGGCCGATGCGCGACCGGCGGCCATGATCGTGCTGCTGCGCTGTCGGAGAAGGGGTCGCCCGCCGTGTGTCCGCGGCTCGCGACCTGACACGCCGCGCGACATGACCTCGGCGTCGCCGCGTCGGAAAATCTTGAGGCTTGGAAGCTCGGCGGGCTGCTTGTCCGGCTGCCGGCTCGTCGCCAACCGACCGGATTTCTTGCTGCCTGTCGTTGAATCCAACCCGCGTCCGGTTAACTTAATGCGACCGATTGATCGTCATTTTCCGGATATGCCGAGGCGAGGTGGATCTGGCTTGATCCCAGGGTGGCTTGTGAGGCTCGTCGAACGCGCTCGGCCAGGAGAGATTCAAGCATGTACTGGAGCTTGCCGCTCGTTCCTCGCGTCACACGGTCCCGCCGTCGCCAAGCTCGGGCACGGCGGCGACGAAGGCTGATGTTCGAGCCGTTGGAAGGCCGCCGCCTGTTGGCCGCGTTCACCGAAGTCGGACAGACGCTTCGGATCGATCTGAACACCGCGTCGGAGACCGTCGGCATCGTCTCGACGGGCGCCGCCTATAAACTGACGCTCGGCGCCGGCGGCACTTGGTCCGGCGTGAATTCGGGCAACGTCACTGGCAACGGTGGCGGCACGCTGACCGCGACGGCCGCGGCGTTCACGACGGTCGAGATCACCGATTCAGCGGACGGCTGCGCGGTGACGTTCAATGCCAGCGGCGGAAACGCCTATGCCGCGGATTTTGTCGTCGCACTCGACCAGCCCACGGCCGGGCCGGTCACCGTAGCGGGCGTCTCGAATTTTGGAAGCAAGAGCCTTTCGGTCACCGCCGACAACATCAACATTCAAGCTAACGTCACCGCCAACGGCGGGATGACGTTGCAGCCCGCGTCGTCCGGGCGAACGATCGGCCTGAACGATCCGCTGGGTGATTTCAATTTTTCCGCGGCCGAGTTGGGCCGTCTGGCTTCCAGCGCCAACGTCGTCATCGGCGCCGCTGGCGGGACGGGCGCGATCTATGTCGGCGGCTCGGGCGCGATCAATCTGTCCGGCAAGTCGTTCGACCTGACGCTGCGGGGCGGGGAGGCGAAGTTTTCCGATCAATTGCAGATTTCCGCGAGCAAGACTTTGCGGCTCAACACAGGCGCGATCACCAGCGCGCCGGGAGGCGGCGTCGACGTTCGTGCGGGGACGCTGTGGCTGGATGCCCAGGGCGCCGTCGGCGCGTCCGGCGAACCTTTGACCACGGCGCTGACGAACCTGCGCGGCACGGTGAACGGCGACCTGTTCATCCGCGAGAGCGACGGTGGGACAAACCTGGCGATTGTCAGCGGCCCGTTGAGCGCCGGCGCGAACACCATTCACCTGGCCGGAGGCAGATTCAGGTTGAGTGCGGCCGATCTGATCGACGACACTTCGCGACTCGAGATCAGCAACGGCGCGATCTTCGACATGTTTCTTACAAGTGGCGACCGCGTGGCGGGCGTGACGCTGATCGATGGCGCGATCGAGGGCACCGGGACGCTCGCCAGCGACACGCCGTTCGAGATTCGCAGCGGGACGATCGCGGCGTCGTTGGGCGGCACAGGGGGCTTGCACAAGACGACGGCCAGTACGGTGACATTGACGCGGTCCAATTCGTATACCGGGCCGACGGTGATTAGCGAGGGCGTCTTGGAGATCACCCAGGACGCCCAGCTCGGCGCGATTTCCAATGACTTGGTGATCGAAGAAGGCACGCTGCGGGTCAAGCAATCGCTTACTTTGGCGCCGAGTCGGACCGTTCACATCGGCAGCCAATCGGGACCCGGTACGGGAACGATCGACGTCTCCAGCGGGGTCGAGTTGACCTTCAACGGCCAGATCTCCGACCGCGCGGCGTGGCCAGCGCGGCTGCGAAAGACGGGGCTGGGCCAGTTGACGCTGGGCGGGACAAACACTTTCAGCGGCGGTGCGCAGATCGAAGCGGGAGAGCTTGGCGTCAAAACCGACCGAGGGTTGGGCATCGCCCCGGCTGCGCCGACTGCTGGACATATTGAGCTGCGAGGCACACTCCGCGCTCGAGAAACCTTCGTGCTCAACGCCAATCGAGGGATCGCCTTGGGCGATCCCAGCGGATCCGGAAGCGGCGCGATCGCGGTAGATGGGAATCGCACGCTCACGTACAACGGTGTGATCGACGACAATGGCAGCGGCGCCGACAGCCTGATCAAGCGTCGCGCGGGGACGCTGATCTTGGCAGGCGAAAACACGTACACCGGCGGAACGATGTTCGATGACGACACCAACCAGTTCAATGCCGGCGTCATTGAAATCCGGCACCCTCGCGCGCTGGGCAGCGCGGGACTCATTCAATACCTGGACGATGCCACGCTGAAATATGGGGCCGGAATCACCGAAGATCTGTCGAGCCGCCTCGTCACGGGACCGCCAACGGTCCGCTCGATGATCGACACCAACGGAAACGATGTCGAGTTCGCTACGCCGCTGGGCGGGCACGGACGTCTGGAGAAGTGGGGACCGGGCAAGCTGAGCTTGACAACTCCGGACACGAACGAGTTGCACGTCCTGTTCGTGTACGGCGGCGAGCTGGCCGTGCTCACCGGCGCCCTGCGACTGACGGGTGCGGCCATAGACAAGTACGGGCCGGGACAGGAGTACGGGCCAGCGAGCTTGTTTGTCCAGCGCGCGACGCTCACCATCGGCGACGGCGCCAACGTGACAACCGCGGATTCCATGCTGGTGGGGTATCAAATCGGCGACACGGGAAAGCTGGAGATTACCAGCGGCGAATTGAACGTAGGCAATGATCTGGCGATCGGCGGCGGTGTGAATGCGACCATCGGGTTGAACGGCGCCGCGACCCAAGTGAACGTGGGACGCGACTTCATTGCGGGCTTCAACGCTGGCGGCCCGACGATCAACATCAACACGCGGGTTCACGTGGGACAGGACTTCGTGGCCGGCGTGGATGGGGGCAAGCCCACCGTCAATTTCACGGGCGCGGATGCGCAAGCCACGATCGCCCGCGACTTGATTGTTGGCAAGAATGGCGGCAGCCCTACGATCAATGTCAACGACGGCACAGTGGACGTTTCACAGGGACAGCTACAACATTTGGAAAAGGGAGATGGGGTCGTCAACCTGACGGGCGGGGTCTTGACGGCCGCGGCGATTGTCCACCGGAGCGCCAACGATTCCACGGGCGCTGGCGATAGCCTGACGATCAACCTCGACGCGGGCGGCACGCTGGTTACGGATCGCATGGTCCTGCATCGAACCGGCCCCGGAACGCAATCGTGGAAGCATTCGCTGATTCTGCGATTCGATGGCGGATTGCTCAAACCCAAATCGGATGGCGCAATCCTATTGGACGAGATCCAGCTCGAGCCGGGGGCTGGCGGCGTTCTGGTCTGGAACGGCGAAGTCCAGGCCGGCGGGGCGATCGTCGATACCCAGGGTTTCGATGCCTTCATCCGACGGCCGTTGATCCACGATCCGACGCTCGGCGTCCAACGCGATGGCGGAGTGTTGAAACAAGGCGACGGCGCGCTGACGTTGACCGCGGACAATATCTTTACCGGCCCAGTTATCATCGACAAGGGGACGCTGACGCTGGTGAATCCCGCGTCGAACAATACCGTTTCCAAAGCGAGCCTGGTCGATGTCCGATTCGGAAACTTTTTCGACGTGACGGGTTTGGGCGACCAGCCGCTGAGCGGCGCGATGGTCGTGGCTGCTGGCCAGACGCTCAAAGGAACCGGCACGGTAATCGGCAAGCTGGTCGGGGGGCCCGGTTCGACCGTGATTCCGGGCGGCGCGCACGTTACCAGTGGCAGCAGCCCCGGGATCCTGATTCAGAACGGCGATTTTACGATGCGATCCGATTCGTCGTTGGCGATCGCCATCGGAGGGAACACTCCCGGGAACGAGATCACGAATCACAGCCAAATGGACGTCACGGGCGAGGTCCGCCTGGAAAATGCGACGCTGGACGTCCGGTCTTTCAACGGCTACGTGCCGCAGTTGACGGATCGCTACGTAATCATCAAGAACGATGGCGATGATCCGGTAACCGGCACGTTCTTGGGACTGCCCGAAGGTGCGTCGTTGCCGAATTTCCTCGACTCCGGCCTGGACGCTACGATTACCTACCGCGGAGAGGACGGCAATGATGTCGTGATCTTCTTTCAGCTCGAGCCTGAAATCCACCTCGAAAAGCGCACCAACGGCGTCGATGCGGACGCTGCGCCCGGCCCATGGATCCCGGTAGGCAGTCCGGTGACGTGGACGTACACGGTGACCAACCCGGGCCACACGCCGCTGATGAACGTGACGCTCAGTGACGATCGGGGAGTGTTGCCCACAGGCCCGTCCGGCGACACGCACAACGATGGGGTGCTCGACCCCGACGAGACCTGGGTGTATACCGCCTCGGGCATCGCCACGGCCGGTCAGTACGCAAACATTGGCAGCGTATCCGCCCGCGACGCATTGAACCAATCCGTCACTGATACCGATCCGAGCCACTACTTCGGTTATACGCCGACGGGGATCGAGATCGAAAAGCACACCAACGACGAGGACGCGGACGCCGAGCGTGGGCCGCTGATCGCGGTAGGCGCTCCGGTGACGTGGACGTACACGGTGCGCAACCTGGGCAACACGCCATTGACGCACGTGGAGGTCGAGGACGACCGAGGAGTGTTGCTCACAG
>JAVYAJ010000431.1:0-23814 GCA_032229885.1 Candidatus Anammoximicrobium sp.
CTAGATGGAAAATTTCCCCTCCCCCACCTTGCCACATTTCACCAGATTCACGGCATTCCATCGTGGTCTCACGTACGTGCTAGCTTTAAAGGGCTGGGTGCTACGACAGACCACTGCCTCGCGCCGTGCACTGGGCACGGAAGATGCGAACTCGAGGACAAGCGACACGGGTTACGACTGGCGTTCCACTCGAAAAACGAGCGTCCCGACCTCCCGTATCCGAACACGACCTGAGAACAAGAACGATACACGTCGGCCGCCAGACGCACGCCGTCTCGCATCGGCGCCATGACCTTGTGCTCCAAGCGAACCTGGTAAGCCCCAGCTTCGCCGCCGTATAGCCCCGTCGCCAGCAGCAGCAAGACAACCCAAGTCGTGACGAGCGAACGAGCACGCTGAACAGACATCGACATCCCCTGCCACAAGTCGCGGACGCGGAATCGGAGCGACGGCGAATCGCGATCAACACGCGCCTCATCCCCGCTGAAATCTTTCGGCGTCGCTCCCACGGCGCAGCGGGCGGACGCTTACCAGACGTGGATTATCCGCGACGAAGAGCAGAGCGTCAGGCTACGAGCGTCCCGCACGCGATCCTGGTGCGCGCGATCCTGGTGCGCCCCCTGCGCGAGCAAACCGCCGCGCAAACCACGCCCCGAACATGCCCGGCCCCGCGGCTGCGCTAAAATGCGCCGCTGGGAACCACCTCGCCGTGGCTCCGCGTACACAGGGCCCACATCACCTGCTGGTCTATCGTGCCGTGCAGCAGCCGCGCCGAGCCGTCCATGAACAGGAAGTGACAGCCGTCGTAATGCGGCGAGAAGAATTGCCCTGTCGTACCGGTCGGATCGTTCATCGTCGACTGCCGGCTGTGGGCAACAACGCTGACCAACGCCGGACGCCAGCCCTGGCACGCGGGCAACGCGGGATTGTAGGGCGGTGGGTTCATCTGGAAATTGAAGACGACCTCCTGTCCCGGCAAGATGCCGGCCCAGGCCGAGAGCGCTAGCCCGCTGTATCGCTCGCCGACGCCCACCGTGTTCGACGTCCCGTCCGTGACGTCGTCGATCCGGATCGCTTGGTTGCGGTGAAACATGCCGTTGAACGGTTGAAACTCGTAACAGCCCGTCAACGGGTCGCCATCGATCGTGCGGCCGCCTAGCACGCCGACATAACTGGTCGAGGCCACGCCGCTGAGCATCACGGTCGGTGTGTTGGAATCCGACGCAGGCGAACCACAGTCGTACAACGAGATTATTACCGGACCCGGATCGCTGGGACATCGATACTGCTTGATGACCGTCTGCCGCGCCTCGGCATTGCCCGGATCGCTGATCAGCCGGTCATAGTCGACGATCGCGTCGAAACCGACATCTTCCATATAGGGCAACATCCGCGCGAAAAAACTCCAGCCCGGTCCCAGGTCGACGGGCGCCGCAGTACAGTCGCCCGGAGGCATCTTCCAGTTGGGATCCTGCAGCTTCGACACGACTCCCGGCGGGAACGCCCTGTAGGATGCGTGATAGTTGTGCAACGCCAGCCCCATCTGTCGGAGGTTGTTCACGCACTGGGCTCGCCTCGCCGCCTCGCGCGCCGCCTGGATCGCCGGCAGCAGCAGCGCAACCAGCAACCCGATGATGAAAATCACGACCAGCAGTTCGATCAGTGTAAATCCTCTACGATAGGCGGGAGTCATCATACACCTCGTCGGCGGAGTGCGAGTGGATCGCAGGATGGCGTATCGACGTGAAACGAGCAATGACAGACGGGCTTCACATCATTGGCGGGAATGACGAATCGCACTGATGACACGGACACGGTGCGTCGAACACACGCTCGCCGCCATCGAGTTCTCACATCGCGAACGGGCTGTCCTTTCTCGCCGGAGCCTTCCGCATCCCGGTCCCTCGATGCCGCTCGCTGTGCCATCAACGAAAGGCCGTTTCGATCAGCCCGATCAGCACTTCGGTGGGATCCTAACCCGCTGGCGTGATTCGATCAAGTCGCGAACTTCGATTTGCCCGCTGGAGTTGCGCCCGACGATGGGCGCAACCCGTTGTATATCCCGCGTTTGGCAGATCATCTTCACAGTCTCGTTTTCTGTTTTTTTGTCGGATCTGTGCGGCGCGACACTTGGCATGCCGTCGTATGCACAATGTGTGCGGTTCCGCCGCGCCGCCCGCATACGACGCTCCGTACCCATCCTTCAACACGAATGCGAGGAAATATAAGGAGGCGTTTCAGCGCCCTCTGTGCGGATGGGCAGCAAGGATGATTCCCAACTGGGGGCATAGGTGTCGAATGAATCGACACGGATGGCGACAACTTCGACAGTGGGATCGGCGCTCATGATCGAAGCGTGATCCGAGACTTCATCCTGTACATTGCTGGGGCGCGTTCTGCGTCGCGTCTTCGCCATGGCACGAGAATTGCAGCTAAACACCTCACGGGGTCTGAACGTCTCGAATGAAGCAGAGGAACGAAGCTGTGCGAAAAACTCTCATCGTGGCCGCGATTGTGCTTGTAATGGAGATTAGCGGAGTTGCAACACGTCTGTGGGGGGCGGATACCCAGCGGGTTGGAGCGGATCCCGAGCTGTACCAAAGTACGGTCGCCCGGGCGATTCAATTTCTGTCCAGTCGTCAGGTCGATGATGGTTCGCTCAGTGCGCAGATCGGAGTCGGCCCCACAGCGCTGGCCGGGTTGGGCCTGCTGCGCAGCGGGCCAGCGGTGGATGATCCGCGGGTGGTGAAGATCCTCGAGTATTTGGAGCAGTATACGCAGGAGAGCGGCGGGATCTATGTGCCTGGCAGCCGGATCCCGATGTACGAAACGTGCGTCGCCCTAGTCTGCTTTCATGAAGCGAACCGCAACGGGCGATTTGACAAGATCATTCAAGAGGGTGAGAAGTTCATTCGCGGCGGGCAGTGGGATGAGAGCAAGGGCAAGGATCCGTCTGATCCATCCTACGGAGGCACAGGCTATGGCGGCAAGTCGCGTCCCGACTTGTCGAACACCGCCTTCTTTATCGACGCCCTGAAGTCTTGCGGTGCGGGCGCGGATGATCCCGCGATCCAGCGCGCGCTGATCTTCGTCTCGCGCTGCCAGAACCTTGAAACCGAACATAACACCACGCCGTTCGCCGCCAAAGTCAACGATGGCGGCTTCTATTATACCTGCGTGTTGGAGGGCCAGAACGAAGAACGACAGACGTCCAGTGGTGGGCTGCGCAGCTATGGCTCGATGTCCTACTCGGGTTTGAAGAGCATGATCTATGCGGGTCTGACGAAAGACGATCCGCGCGTCAAAGCTGCGGTCACTTGGATTCGCAAGAACTATGACCTCAAGTCCAATCCCGGAATGGGCAGCGCGGGCCTGTATTACTATTACCACACCTTTGCCAAAGCCTTGGATGCACTGGGGATCGACGAGATCGAAGACGCTCAGGGCAGGAAACACGACTGGCGACGAGATCTGACCGAGGAACTTGCGCGACGGCAACAGGAAAATGGATCCTGGGTCAACGAGAACCGGCAATGGATGGAAAGCGATCCGAACCTGGCGACAGCCTTCGCGCTGCTGGCCCTGTCCTACTGTCGGCCGACGGATACCGCCCAGGCGGCCGTTCGATGAAGCGAGTCTGCGAACGTCGTGACCAACAGCGGTGTTTGGCGCAAGGGAACCATGCGCGGCGCGGCAAGGCTCGGCGGAACGAGAGCGTCGAGGGCGGCCACCTCGCGGGAGTTCAACCATACGACAGGGTGTCGAGTCCCGGCGGACGAGTTATCGCCCTGCGCCACGTCGGCCAGTCTGCACACGCTTGGATTCCGTCGCCCCAGGTCGCGTGACATGGCAGCGAACACCGGCTGTCATACCGCACAGTCTATGGTTGCACAATCTACGGCCGCACGGGCTACGGTTGCACGGGCTACAGTTGGGCAGTCTCCATCTGGACAATTTCCATCTGGATAGCGGACGTCGGGACCGGATCACGAATGCGTCGTGGGCTACTGGAGGCTTCCTGAAGATCAACGCCTCTGAAACAGGCTATGTCCCATCGTATGGCGGGACACCGAGAGAAGGAGTGGTGCTGGATGCGCAGAACGCGTGGGTTTACGCTGGTCGAACTGCTCGTGGTGATCGCCATTATCGGGATCCTGGTCGGGCTGTTATTGCCAGCCATCCAAGCCGCCCGCGAGGCTGCGCGGCGGATGCAGTGTGGCAATCAGTTGAGGCAAATCGGTTTGGCAATGCACCATTACACGGACGAGCATGGCGTGCTGCCGCCGCTCGTCAACAGCTTCACTCCGCTAGCTCGGATGCTGCCCTATTATGAACAGGCCGATCTGGCGCGTTTGTTCGACTTCAGCGGTTCCGCGATGACGGCGTCCTCGCCGGACGCCCTGCTTGCGGCCGCGACGCCCGTGGGACTGTTTCTCTGCTCTAGCGACCCCGAGACTCCGACTCACATTGTCACCTCTGGAAGCACCACCCGTGCCTGGGCCGGCAGCAACTATGCCATGAACGGTTCCAGCGGCACGGGATCCTGGCAGAACTGCGATCCCTTCGGCAATGCGGGCGACGGTCTGTGTTATGTCAACGCGAGTATTCGGCTGGAACACATCCTCGACGGCACGTCCAACACACTGGCCTTTACGGAGAGCCTGCGCGGTGGATGTGATGCGCCGTCACTGACGCCGATGCCCGATATCCAGACCTACGTCGGTATCCCGGGAGATGGCTTGGACGTCGTCGCCTTGATGGTCCATGCCGAGACGGCAGAGCACGGCGGCCTGGATGCGGTTCTTCCCAGCATCGGCAGTTGGTCGGGCCAGCGGCTGTCCAACTGGTTCAAGATGGACATGGTTCCGGGCACGATCATGAACGGTCGCTTTACGCCCAACAGCCCGATCCCCGATTTAGGCGCGCGGCGGATCCGGGTGACTGCGGCCCGCAGCCGTCATCCGGGCGGCGTGAACGTCTGCATGGCGGACGGGAGCGTGCGATTTGTCGCCAACGCCGTCGAACGTGCGATCTGGCACGCGCTGTGGACGCGGGCCGGCGGCGAGGTCGTTGGCCGGTTTTAAGCCCATCGCGCGGCGGGCTTCGAACCCCTCGAGCATAAACACGCGCAACGACCGAGCTGCAAAGGAACTCGAGCTTTATGAACAACGCGTCTCCCTTGTGCGTCGAGGGCCTTACCAAGCGGTTTAGGCAAGGCACGACGACCGTCGAAGCGGTGCGCGATATCTCGCTGACCGTCCGCCGCGGGGAATTCGTATCAGTGATGGGCGCCAGCGGCTCGGGCAAGAGCACGCTGCTGCACGTGATCGCCGGGCTCACACGACCGGACGACGGACGCGTGCTGGTCGATGGCGAAGACCTGTCGACTCTGTCGGATCGGCGTTTGACGCTGTTTCGCCGGCGGCGGATCGGCCTCGTGTTCCAGGCGTTCAACCTGATTCCCACACTGTCCGCGCGAGACAATGTCCTGCTGCCGATGTTGGCCGATGGCCGTAATGGCGGCGTCGAACAGCGGGTTGATGAACTGCTGGACCGCCTCGGCTTGATGGAACGTCGCACCCATCGTCCCGACGCGCTCAGCGGCGGCGAACAACAGCGTGTGGCCATCGCCCGCGCGATTATCGGCGATCCTTCGATCATTCTGGCGGACGAGCCGACGGGCAGCCTCGACTCGGTCACCGGTCAGAGCATCTGTCGGCTGCTGCGGCAGTTGTGCCGCGAGCAAGGTCGAACGATCGTTGTCGTCACGCACGAGCCGGCGGTGGCTGTATGGGGCGAGCGGGTCATCGTCTTGAAGGACGGACGCGTGCTCACGGAATTCTCGACCGAACAGTTCCGCGATCTGCACGAACTGGCGGCGCACTACCACGAGATCGTCGGCCTGACCCCGACGCCGGAGGCTGCGGCATGAGCGTCGTCTGGAAATTGACGCTGGCGTATGCCGTGCGGCATCCGCTGCGACTGTTGCTGACTTCGCTGGCGATGGTCGCGTCGGCCTGCATGGTTGTCTGGGTGGTCAGCGGCTACGATGCGCTGGCTTCGCAGTTCGCTGGACAAGCTGCCAAGTATCTCGGCCGATACGACTTGTTCGTCGTTCCCGAAGATCCCGCTGATGCATCCCTCGATACGAGCTTGGTCGAGCACATGCAGCAGGATCCTGCCGTCGCCGAAGTGACGCCCGTGATCCAGGTGGACGTGCGACTGTTGAACCCGAACATCGAATCCGACGGCTTCGGCGGCCCGAGCGGTCTGGGCGGCCCGAGTGGGCGCGATGGGCTGGCCGGGTTCACAAAGGAGCCGCGCGGCCCTGGCGGAGGGGAGCGGCCGAGCGGAGACGATGGACCTGCAAGACCACAGGCCGCCGATTCTGCCGGTCGCAAAATCAAACCGGGCGCGTGGTCTGGTCCGGGCAGGGGGCCTGGTTCCGGTGCGGGATCTGGTCCAGGCGCTGGCGGCCGCGGCGGCGCCCGCGGTTCCGGCTTTCGAGGCTTTGGAGGGTCGCCCAGGCTGGTTGGCACGGACGCCAGCGAACCGCCTCATGCTCTGGTCGAAGGCGTCTGGATCGATCCGACCCATCCCGAACTTCGGGCCGCGGTGCTCGGCAAGAACACCGCCGAGCGGATGGGCTTCCGCGTGGGCGACGACGCGCTGCTGATCGTCGGCACCAAGGAGTTTCGCCTGAAGATCGCGGGCCTGATCGAGGAAGGCCCGCCGCAGGCGGGGATGGGTCGAACGATGCGTCCGCCCGGATCCGACAAGCCGCGCACGGGCATCGCAGCCGGTCCGGCGGCGTCGGCGATCTACGTCCCCATGAGCTTGGCGCTGCACTTTACCCGCGGCAACGCGAAGGTCAATTTGATCAATATCCGCTTGAAGCCCGAGGCAAAGACGCAGATCGCTCAGTTCCGCGCCGCTTGGGAACCGCGCATCGCTCGTACCCAGCCGCTGGCCTCGATTCTAGGTGTCGACGACATCAAGACGGGCATCGAGGAAGGCATGATGGCCACGCGGACGCGACAAGAGGCCTGGGGCGCGACGGGACTCGCGCTGCTGGCCGCGTTGTTCATCATCTTCAGCACGCTCAGCATGGGCGTGAATGAGCGCGTCCGCCAGTTTGCCATCCTGCGGGCCGTCGGTCTGACACGTGCTCAGGTGGCTCTGGTCATCGCCATGGAAGGACTCTTGCTGGCCTTGATCGGCTGGGGCGGCGGCCTCTTGGCGGGCCGCGGACTGATCGCGGTCGTCGCTCGCTCGCCATCCAGCTTGTTCCAAGGCGGCGGCGCCACGCTGGGCACGTGGTGCATCGTCTTGACCGGCCTCAGCGCGATGGGCGGCGCTTTGGCTGCCTCCGTCCTGCCGGCCTGGCGCGCCACGCGCGTCCAGCCGCTCGAGGCCATGTCGCCGAACCGCCCGACACGCCCAGGTTTGGGCTGGACGACGGTGCTGGGAGCCATCGGCCTGGCACTGATCGCTGTCAATCCGATCCTGGTCTATGTGGCGTCGGAAAGCATCGCGGGCGATGCGCTATACGGGATCTATACCGCGGTAGGCTGCACGACCATGGCCGTTGGCTTTCTGCTGTTGACGCCGGCTACGATCCTGATCGGCGAGGCCGTGATCGGCCCGCTGCTGGCGCGGCTCCTGGGCTTAGAGCCGCGCCTGCTCCGTTCGCAACTGGGCAGCAACGTGTGGCGCACGCTGGGCACCACCGCCGCGCTGACGGTGGGCCTGGGACTGTTCGTCGCCATGCAGATTTGGGGCTACTCGATGCTCGAACCCTTCAAGCCCGGCGCGTGGGTGCCCGACGCCCTGGTGACCTTCCAGCGCGGCGGACTGCCTGATTCGGAGCTTGCCGCCGTGCAGACCATGGCCGGCGTCCGCCCCGGACAGTGCATTCCGCTGGCGGTCGAACAGCCGAAGCTGGTTTCCGACATCACCGGCAGCGACGAGCGCGTTTCGGTGATCCGGCAGAAGAACGTGATCATGATCGGTTTAGACCCGCAGGTGGCGTTCGGCGGTCCCGATCCGCTGGTGAAAGCGCGTTTTGTGGAAGGTACGCCGGACGAGGCGATTGCCAAGCTGCGCGAAGGACGCAACTGTATCGCGCCGGATCACTTTCTGCGCGCGACAAACCTGAAGCTGGGCGACCGGTTTTCGATGGTTCCACCGGATTCGCCTGCGAGACAAGTCGAATACACGATCGTCGCCACGGTGGCGCTGCCCGGCTGGCACTGGATGACCAAGTTCTCGGGCTTGCGGCGCCGCGAGGACCGCGCAGCAGCGATGGTCTTTGCCGATTTCGCTACGGTACGACGCGATTTTGACTTGCATCAGATCAACTTCTTTTGGATGAACGTCGACGAGGATTTCGGGCGGGCGCACCTCGCGGAGGTCCAGCAAGCAGCGGAGGAGAAGCGACAAACCGCAGCCGCGGCTGGTGCGCCGGGCTCGCGTCCGCCTGCGCCGCTGACCATCCAGGCCGTGATCGACGCCAAGCGGGCGGCCGTGCTCAAGATCGGTGAGGCCTTGCAGCCCATTGCCGAGCGGAATATGGGCGAGGAACAGCCGGTCAACATGCAGGGCCGCTGGTCGTATGGGGCCACGATGGTGGGATCGTCCGTGCGGGTCAGCACGCCGGACGAAGTGGGCGTATTCATCATGGCCCGAGCGTCAGGCATGATCTGGGCCTCGTGTTATCTACCGCTGATCACGCTGGTGGTCACGTCGCTGGGTGTGGTCAACGCTGTCATGGCATCGGTCCGCGCGCGTCGGTGGGAGTTCGGCGTGCTCCGCTCGCAGGGCGTGACGCGCAGCGGGCTGTTCCGCATGATCCTGGCCGAGGGCCTGCTGATCGGGCTGATCGCCTGCCTGCTCAGCCTGGCGTTCGGCGTGTTTTCCGGCTGGTGTGGCACGGGCATTTCCCAGTATGTCAGTTTTTTTGGCGGCTTGGCGCCGCCGCTGGTCATCCCCTGGCCGCAATTGGGGTTCGGTTTTGCGCTCACGCTGGCGCTGTGCCTGGCGGCCGCGCTCTGGCCTGCGATTTCCACGAGCCGCGCAGAGCCACTGCGACTGCTCCAGGAGGGACGAGCGGCGTTGTGAGGCCCGGTGCGCGTTGTGAGGCCCGGTCCACGCCGTCGTCTTTGCCCACACGCCACGCGCGGCCTCGAAGCGAGACAATCCATCCGCCGACGGCGGCGGACTCGAGGCCGCCTGGTTTCAAGCGGCCCGGGCAAAGCCGTCCGGTATGGCGGGCGGAAAACCGAGGCAATGACGCTCGGAACGGCGCCAGCCAGACCCATCCAGTACCGGAAGAAGCAACGGGCGGATACTTCTCACCTCCGGTGGGCCGGACATGGTGGCCCCGTGCTCAGGGGTGCAGTCCACGAATCCGTTTGGCGGTGGCCACGCGATCGATGCCTTCGATCAAGGCTGCCGTGCGCATATCCAAGGATTGACGCTGGGAACGCGCCAACACGCGTTTGAACGTATCGCTCATGACGCGATGCAGACGGCTGTTGATCTCGTCCAACGTCCAGGAAAATTTTTGGATGTTCTGCACCCACTCGAAGTAGGACACCGTCACGCCGCCCGCGTTGCACAGGATGTCAGGGACGACGAAGATCCCGCGTTGGCCGAGGATTTCGTCGGCCTCGAGGGTCGTCGGCCCGTTGGCGCCTTCGGCCAACAGCTTGCATTGCAGGCGGTCAGCGTTCTTTTCCGTGATCTGATCCTCCAACGCGGCAGGAACCAGGATGTCGCACGGCAACTCGAGCAACTCGGCGTGAGTCACCTGCTCGCCCAGCGTGCATCCCCGCAGCGAGCCGTGTTTCCAGACATACTCGGTCAGCGCGTCGATCGACAGCCCGCGCGGGTTGTGCAAGGCGATATCGATGTCGCCGACGCCCACAATCCGAACGCCTAGATCGGCCAGGAACCGTGCGGCGTGACTGCCGACGTTTCCAAACCCCTGCACGATCGCAGTCGACTGGCCGAGATTCATGCCCAAATGGCGCGCGGCCTCTTCAATCGCATACACGACGCCGCGACCTGTCGCCTCTTTGCGGCCCAGCGAGCCGCCCAGAACCACCGGTTTGCCGGTCACGACGGCCGGAACGGCCTCGCCAACGCGCTGGCTGTAAGCGTCCAGCAGCCACGCCATTACCTGCTCGTTGGTCCCCATGTCGGGCGCCGGGATATCGCGGTTGGGGGCGAGCATATCGATGATCTCTGTCGTATAACGCCGCGTCAAACGCTGCAACTCGGCGCGGGACAGCTTGCCCGGATCGACGCGCACGCCGCCTTTGGCGCCGCCGAAGGGCAACTGCATCAACGCGCATTTCCAAGTCATCAGCATGGCCAGCGCCGAGACTTCGCCCAGGCTGACATCCACGGAATAGCGTATGCCGCCTTTGGTCGGTCCCATCGTCAGCAGGTGCTGAACGCGATATCCGATCACCGTTTCCACGTGTCCATAGTCGTCTCGCCGAAAAGGAATCGTTACCGACAGCACACGTTGTGGATATAGCAGTCGCTCGCAGATATTGTCGTCCAGATGCATGATCTGGGCGGCTTTGAGGAACTGTTGCTGTGCCGAATGGAGCATGGGCGAACGAAACTCGTCGCTCTCGATCCGTCGGCGTTCCATGGCGTGACGCACGCGGTGAAACAGGGCTGTCGCGTCGAGCTTGGTCTTCACCAGATAGCTATGGGCGCCGGCCTGCACCGTCTGTAACGCGACGCTCGTGGAATCGGTATCGGCCAGGATAATCACCGGCAAACCAGTGAGAACGGAGCCGATCCGCCGAGAGACCTCTGCGGCATTGCTTGGAATGATCACCGCATCCAGAAGTACGACATCTGGACGAACCGCCTGTAGCCGCGCCGCAACCTCGCTAAAGTCCGCGACGGAATCGACTTGAAATTGTGCCGTCGTCGACGCGGCGAGCAGCTCACAGATGCGTCTCCGGTCCGGAGACGACGGGACAATCAACAGCACGCGGACCGATTCCATGCTTTGTATACTCCTGCGAAAACAACATCCATTGACAATAGGGGCGACAATAGGGGAATGAGAATCGGTGACAAGGCGCCACGGCTGCTGGAACGGACGCCGGACCGCTAACCTCGAACAGCCCGCCGGCCCGAGTATGCATCGAGTCGATGGCGATCGGCGCCTAGCACGTCGTCACCGCTAAATATTGCAGTGCCGCGTTCTGGCAACCGCGGCTACACGAAAATTACACCTGGACAACGCACGGGCGCACAATCGACGTAAACGCGCTGCCCGGCAGAGCGTCGTCGCGGCATCCTCCGCGACAACCGCCACACGTTGTCCGGCCGACACGCGCGATTCCGCTGGGCTGCGTTAACGCCTTGGTGCACGATTACACCCTATAGAGAAAATGCATTTCATCCATTCCACCCATTCTCTTCAGCTTTTTATGATAACGAATTCTCCATTCGCCGCGAACCGGTCTGCGCGCAAATATACGACAAGCCTAGCACTAAACTATGATTTTCACAGTATCGAAGTGACGGGAAAACGAGGATTACCCTGCGCGTCGGTAAAATCGACTGTACGAAAATCAGATTCTAGAGACAAAACCAAGCGGAATGTCGCCCCAGAGCGCGCCATTGTCAACGACTCGTAGCAACATCGCGACCGAGTTGACCTCTCCGTCCAGTTCCGGATAGTTGACATCAAACAGATATCACGATACGATTGCTTTTTCCGGCATCGACGAAGATTCGATGCTTCGCCTAGCTCAGAGTACGGCCGTACAGGTCGGGCTTCAGCCGTTTTTTTCAGCACGTGATTTGACGTGCCCGCGATCGTTCTGTCCCGCGCAGTGGATGTGTCGCTGGCGATCAAATCCGGCACAGTTGAGGCCGACAGATTCTAGGCGGGCACGACGGTTCTAGACGGGCGCGGCATGCGCCGGTCAAACTGGCTGCACGAAACGCCAGTCCGAGGTGGTGAAGAGGGACTGAAACCCATCCCATCACGTGCTCGCCCGCGCGCCGCCGAGCCGATCGCCAGACAGTTGGCCTGGCTGGGCTTGATAATCCATCGATCCAGTGGGCCTTCACGCGCGTTGCCCCCCACCATGAGATCTCCAGCAATGACTTACCTCGAAGGAGCGCCAGCCATGCTACGACACGTCTCTCGCCGCGAATTCTTGAAAGCATCCGGAGCGATGGCAGCCACGGCCCTGGTGGGCGCCGGGCGAATCGCGCCGGCATTGGACGCCGGTTCGTCGGCGAAAAAGCGGTGGTTCAAAGGCAACCTGCACATGCACAACCAATGGTCCGACGGCCAGCCCCTGCCGGAATGGGCCGTGGACTGGTACAAGTCGCACGGCTATCACTTCATCTGCCCGTCCGACCACAACATCTTTCAGGCGGAGACCTTGCGCTTCGATGGCTTCGGGTTTAACAACCCACCGTCCGACCTGGCCCCGTTCCAGGGCGAGACGTCGCTCTGGAAGTTGGTTTCCCCGACGCCCGGCTGGCCCAAGCTGACGCAGATCCGGGTCGACGAGACGATCGAGAAATTCGGACGGGACGCGGTCCGGACGCTCGAGGTCGGCGGCAAGACGTACGTTCGGATGACGCCGTTCGCCGAACTCGAACAGCGATTCGTCGAGCCGGGAAAATTCCTGATGATTCCCGGATACGAGCAGACCGGCGGCTGTCACAACGGCCAGCAGGTCCACATGAACTTTATCAACGTCCGCGAAGTGTTTCCCTACATCACGGCCGAAACGCCGCGCGAGATTCTTACCCGGACGTTCGCCAAAGGAGCCGAGACCTACGACGGGCAACAGTATCTGTTCATCGCCAATCATCCGATGTGGCGGTACTACGACTATTCACCCACCGATCTGATCGCCCTGCCGCAGGTTCGCATATTTGAGGTCAACAACAACGGGATGGGCGGCTTTGACCGGCATCCGCAAGGCTGGAAGCCGGAGAAGTTCTGGGATGTCGTCAATGCGCATCGAGCCACGCACGACCAACCGCTGCTGCTGGGCATGGGCAGCGACGACCGCCATTCCTACGACGGACCTGCCCCCGCCTGGAGTGTCGTCCGGGCTGCGAACCTAGACGTGGGCGAACTGCTGACCGCGATCTCGGCCGGCGATTTCTATGCCTCGAACGGCTTAGATTTTGCCGACATTCATTTCGACGGCCGCACGTTGGCCGTAAAAATCGACGTCCGCGAAGAAGGCCCCTACCGGATCGAGTTCATCGGAACCAAACGGGGCTACGATCCGTCGAGCCGTGTGATCAATGTGGAAAAGGGACCACGCTGCCCGGCTCGAAAGATCGACGTCTATTCGGATAGCATCGGCGTCGTACTGGATACCGTCGAGGGAACCGAGGGCGCATATACGCTCAAACCGGACGATCTGTACGTCCGCGCGAAGATCGTCCGGGTCTCGGCGAACCTGAAACCCGACTGGGAGTCCAAGCCGGCCGCTTGGACACAGCCCTATCGCTAATTCGAACTGCGAACGTCGGGCGGGGGCGCGGGCCGTCCGTCGGCCCGCGCCCTTGCGTCGCCGCGGCGCGCAGTGCGTGTTGACCTCGTCCAGCACGGGGTGCTCGACCAACGGGCGCGGCCCGTGCTCTGCGCGGCTCGGAATGGAACCTAGTCGGGCGGACATCTGTCCGCCTGCCACACACGGCGTGACGTTCGTGCGATCATCCGCACACGCGCGCCGGATGCGAAAGCAAGGGTGGCGCGCCGACGGCTATGTCTGTCGTTGCCGTTTGCCGATACCTGCGCTAGATGGGACGTCCGAGCGATGACTGAACGGATCAGACAGACGCGTCTGGCCTGGCTATGTTGTGCCGTGCTGTGGTTGACCACTGCTACCGGATCGATGCCGGCCGCGGCGCAACAAAAATCAGCGCTGCCAAAGCACTACGTCCTCGATGAAATTCGCGTGTTCTATACGATCGAGGGAGTCTCGGCCGTGCCAGAGACCGATGTCGATTCGAACGGCGTGCCAGATCACGTCGAGGACGTCGCCAAGCAGGTTTGGGCGGCGCATCGGCTATTCTGTCATGCGCTCGACTTTCCCAACCCGTTGGCCAGCGCCCGTTATCCGGGGGTCACGTGCATCGAGGTCTATCTTCGCGACCGCAGCGAACTGGGCGGCGCCAACGGTGTCGCTTATGACGAACCTCAGCGCGCCAGACGCATTCCTGAAGGCAAGCCGAACGATCGGGCGCTCGTCATGGCGCTCGGGCGACACATCGTTGCCGCCCGGAACTTGTCTCCGGCGCACGAGTTGTTTCATCTGATCCAGTACGGCGCAACCTATTTCAAGAATCGTTGGTTCCTGGAGGGGCAGACGCGCTGGTCCGAACGCGCGCGCGGCCCGGAAGGTCTGGGCGACGTCAGGTCGTCGCCGAATGGGCCTTGGCCTTAGCCCACGGACTGCTTGGCGGCGCTGTTCGCCCTGGCCTACGACGCCGAGTTCGTCCTCTGGAACCCGATCGCACAACGAACCGATCCGACCGACCTGCTGCCGGAGACGCCGGCGATTCAGCGGCTGGCCGAACTGCGATACTCGGACGGCTCGCCCGTGCTCAAGGACCGTCAACTCACGGGCGCGAAGATCATGCGCGACATCCTGATCGAACTCGACAAGATCGACGAGGTGGCGTTTCGAGAACTGGCCTACGACTCGTGGAGCGAAACCAACCAGAAATCACCCAAGAACGATCGCTACATCTACCGGGGCGTGATGGATGTGCTCCGGCGCTACGGTGTTCCGGTCGGCCAGTTCGACGTCCATGAAGCCTCTGCGGCTCCTCAATCGAACGGCGAGTCGAACGGCGCCCCGACGCCGGAGTTGCAGGCGTCGCATTAGAATGACACGTTCGCACGGCGCATCGCAGCCTATCGCGGGGCGGATTTACACCGCGCGCTGCCGAGGACGACACGTTTGATCATAACCCGTAGCGTAAGCGAGGGAATGCCCGAGTCCTTCGCTCAGGCTACGGTACGTCTCGCGGTCGCCCGCGCGCGGGGCACTCGCCTTTTTGCCGCACACACCACGCGCCGCACGTCGTCAGCCTCGCCTGGCACGGGGTGTGAACCGAGCCTCACGGGCGGCATTCCGTGGCGGCCCTGTTGACTGTGCCGGGCGGCCTCAGGCCAGCAAAGCCATCCCACGCCGCGTCCCATACAACGCGCCGCTCAAATCCGTTCGACGGCCTGAACAGCCGCCGCCTGACCAGGATCCGCCGGCGGCACTTCGGCCTGAAACACGGTCGCCAGAACCAGGGCGCCGACGGCGGTGATCACCATCGGCACCATCCAGATTTTCCGCCACTGGAATTGCCCATCGGCACAGAAACGATCCATGACGATGCCCGCCAGTTGGGTGCCCAGGAACAATCCCACGCCGCTGGTGACGGCAAAAATCAAGGCTTGCATGGATGCCGGAATATGCGGCCCGACGCGGCCCGCGAAAATCTGGCCGACGATCATGAAAAAGACGTACGCCAAGCCGTGAAAGGTCTGAGACACCACGATCAGCCACCGCGGCCGCCCGCCCATGTAGACCAAGTACATCAGCGTCCAAAACACGGCCCCGAACGTCAGGGCCCACTTGAATCCCAGTGTTTCGAGCATCTTTCCCAACAGGAAAAACGTGGCGACAGCCTGAGCGGCCTGCGCGATGCCCATCGTAGCCGGGACGTTCTTGCCGGGAATGCCCATGTCCGTCATGAATCTCGCCGAGCCGAGGAAGTAAAACTGCATCAAACCGCCGACCACCAACGAGGCGAGGATGAACACCAGGAAATCCGTGTGGCCCAACATGCCGAACGCTTTGACAATGGGAATCTCGGTCGCGCCCTTGGGCGGCGTCGTGGGCGCCAGATAACAGACGACCGCCATCGCCACCGAAAGCACGCCCGCCAGCACCAGGCAGTCTGTGCCCTCGCCCTCGCCGCCGCGCAGATTTCGCCACCCGGTCAGAAAGTACCCCACCAACGCCCACGCGATGGGCGCCCAGATGAACACCAAGCCCTGGGTGTTCAAGTCGTCGATGTGGGCAAACAACACGGCGTTGGCCAACGGCAGGGTGGCGCCGTAGCACAGCGAGTACAAAAACATGACCGGAAACAGGCTTTTGAACGTCTGTTGACGCACAGCGACAAACATCAACACCGCCCCCAGAGCGTGAGCGATCGCCAACACCAGTTCGGTATTCATGTACTTGTCGGCCAGCACGCCGGAGATCAGGGGCGAGATGATGCATGCAATCGGCAGCGTCGCATAGATCCAGCCGGTCTGTTTGCCGGTCATTTTCAGCGGCCCCAACAGGCGCGCAGCCAGCACGGGCGCCCACGCGCCCCAGACGGCGTACTGCAGAAACATGACCGCACTAATGCGGAGGTACGTACCGGTGTCAACGCTCAGGTTCATCTTCAGCATCTCCGACGACGTAAGACCACGCCACACAGGGCTTTGACGGCATATTGCCGTCGCCTTGCGCTCCACGATCCACCACGCAGCCAAACCTAGCGAATCCGATAGCGGCTGTCAAACGGGGTATTCGTTCGCGGGCTGTCGGCCATCGTAGATGCTTGCCGTACGGCATAAGAAGGGGGGCCTTTGCCCGGCGGATGGCACTCGGCGAGTGCCCGATCGGAATCGCCGAACGAGTAACGCTCTTCAGTGCAAGGGCCGGCGCGGATGCAGCAGTTTGGCGATCAGTCCAGTCCATCCCGTTTGGTGACAGGCTCCGACGCCGCGCCCCGTTTCGCCATGAAAATACTCGAAAAATAGCAGATAGTCTCGAAAATGCGGATCGGCCTGGAACTTGGCGCAATCGCCGAAAACCGCGCGGCGCCCGTCGGGATCGCGGAGAAAAATCCGGGTCAGCCTCGAGGTCAACTCTTCCGCGACTTGATTGATCGTGAGAAGTCGGCCGGATCCTGTCGGACATTCGATCTTGAAGTCATCGCCGTAGTAGTGATGGAATTTCTGCAAGGATTCAATGATCAGATAATTCAGAGGGAACCAGACAGGTCCGCGCCAGTTCGAGTTGCCGCCGAACAGGTTCGAGGTCGACTCGGCCGGCTCGTAGCCGACGGTCATCCCTTCTTCGCCATCGTAGAACACGTAGGGATGATCCGAGTGATAGCGCGAGAGCGCTCGCACGCCGTAGCCGGACAGAAACTCCGTTTCGTCCAGCATCCGTCGCAGCACGCACTTCATGCGATGCCCGCGAAGCAGGGCAAGCAGGTGGCGTTGTCCGGCGCCGGGTTCCGTCCAACGTGACACAAGCCGGGCCAGCTCAGGCCGATACCGCAGAACCCAGTCCAGCCGCTCGGCGAAGCCCGGCACCTTGCGCAGCAGTTCCGGTTCGAGCGTCTCGACCGCGCACAGCGGGATGAGGCCGACCATCGAGCGGACCTTGAGCGGGATCGCGCGGTCGTCGCGCAGATTGAGCGCGTCGTAGAAAAAAGCGTCCTGCTCGTCCCACAGGCCTTGGCCCGTCTCGGACATTTCGTTCATGGCCTCGGCGATCTGGAGGAAATGTTCGAAGAACTTGGTGGCAATGTCCTCGTACACCGGATTATGCAGGGCCAGCTCCAACGCAATCCGCAGCAGATTCAAGCAGTACATCGCCATCCAGCTTGTGCCGTCGGCCTGGCTCAGAAAGCCTCCCGTGGGCAGCGGCTTGCTGCGGTCGAAGACCCCGATGTTGTCCAGCCCTAGAAATCCGCCCTGAAAGATGTTGCGGCCTTGCGCATCCTCTCGATTGACCCACCAGGTGAAATTGAGCATCAGCTTGTGGAAGATCCGTTCCAGGAACGCCAGATCGCCCGCGTCGCCCCGGCGCTTGCGATCTATCTGAAACACTCGCCATGCAGCCCAGGCATGGACCGGCGGATTGGCGTCTCCGAACGCCCATTCATAGGCCGGAATCTGACCGTTCGGATGCATGTACCACTCGCGGGTCAACACAACGAGCTGCGCCTTGGCGAACTCGGCGTCTATCAGCGCAAACGGGATGCAGTGGAAGGCCAGATCCCAGGCGGCGTACCAGGGGTATTCCCATTTGTCCGGCATGGAGAGGATGTCGGCGTTGTTGACATGCTGCCATTCCCAGTTGCGGCCGTGCTTGCGCGCCGGCGGCGGAGGCGGCTGAGCCGGATCGCCCTGCAACCATTCCCGGACGTCGTAGTGGTAGAACTGCTTGCTCCAGATCATTCCGGCCAGCGCCTGCCTCTGGATCAGGCGGGCGTCGGCGTCCGCGATGCCGGATTGAAGCTCGTCGTAGAACTCGTCGGCTTCGTGTCGTCTTCGATCCAAGATGGCGTCAAACTCGGCGAAGGGAGCCTCTGCCGGCGCAGCGCTGATGCGCAGCCGAAGTCGCTGCAGCCCGCCGTTCGGAATCTGAAGCGTGTAATGCGCCGCCGCCTTCGTGCCGTGCCGCGCCGGGTTCACGGCCTGGACAGCGCCAGCGACGACATAGTCGTGAAAAGCGTCTTTGAAAAAACCCTCTGCCGAGCCGCCATACAAGAGACGAACGTTCGTCTCGTTGTCGCAGAACAACCATTCGGGATCTTCGTCGGCGTGGAACCAATAACTGCCAAGCGTCGGATGCTGCGCGACCGCCCGGTTGGCGTCGATCAGAGAGATCTCGGGGATCGGCGCGCCGTTCGTCCAGGACCATGTGTTGCGATACCAGAGCTGTGGCAGCACGTGCAGCCGAGCGGCTGCCGGGCCGCGGTTGTGGATGCTCGCCAGCACCAGGATGTCATCCGGCGCCGCCTTGCCGTATTCGATGAACACGTCGAAGTAGCGGTCATCGCCGAACACGCCCGTATCGACAAGCTCGTATTCGGGCTCAGCCCGGCTGCGACGGCGGTTTTCCTCCTTCAGAAGCTGATACGGAAAGGCGGATTGAGGATACTTGTAGAGGGCCTTCAGATAAGAATGAGAAGGTGTGGCGTCCAGATGGTAATAGAGCTCTTTGACGTCTTCGCCGTGATTGCCTTCGCCGTTGGTGAGACCGAATAGACGCTCCTTTAGAATGACATCTCGTTCGTTCCAGAGAGCCAGCGCAAAGCAAAGCTGTTGGGCGGAATCGCTGATGCCGAGCAATCCGTCTTCGCCCCAACGGTACGCGCGGCTCCGCGCGTGCGCGTGTGGAAAGTATTCCCAAGCCGATCCATCGGCGCTGTAATCCTCGCGCACAACGCCCCACTGACGCTCGCTGAGGTACGGTCCCCATTTGCGCCACGGGCCGTGGTGCAGTTGGCACTCTTTGAGCCGTTGATGCTCGATGCCCATCGCAGTGTTCTCGGACGGAATGATTGCCGGCGGCGGGTTGCCGCATTCGCGCGGCCGAGCGTTTGCGCTTCCCGGGAAGGGCAAATCGAGCAGTCTCAGACCGTTGTTCTTTTCCGCCTCGGCAACAGACGACGGCTGTCGCGGTCAATTTCTTAAACTACTATCGCTTCGACTGTTGCGCAGCAGCGCCGCTGATTCTGTTTGGCCGAAGGCCTCCGCTCATCGTAGCCTGGGGCAACGCCCCAGGGCTGGCTTTTGGCCGAAGGCCCTATTCATGCGGGCGGAGGTGACACGGTGAAGATGGCCTTCGACCAACACCGTTGCCGTCGTCTTCGCTTCCTGGGGCGTTGCCTCAGGCTACGTTGAAAATGGCCTTCGGCCAAGCCGATTCCGGTCGTCCGTGCTGCGCAACAGCCCTGCAAAACCAATCTCGCCTAAACTCCGCAGTTTCCGGCTTTCTGGCCGCAACAGACTCCGGCGCTCCACCTACAACACAGAGGCGGCACTTGGACGGCAATCTTCGCGGTTCTCATCTACGTCCAAGCCAGCAACCGAAAAGTCGGTTTACGCCTAGCGCGCGTTGTCCAATCGTAATCTTCCCGTAATCTTCGCGCAGCCGCTCTCGCCCGCGTGCGGGATCCCGGCGGTCGCGCGACTGCGGCCACCCTCGTATTCAGCCTTGACGATGGACTAGTCTATTTACGAAGGCGGGGAAAACAAGGCTTGTCCGCGGAATTCATGACCCGTCTTGTTCCATCGCTCTGCATTTCTCTCTCGCCCATCTCCCCAGCAGACGCTGACCGCGATTCGGCGGGCAACCACGCTTGTGGACGGGCGGTTCAGCCCAATCACCATGGGTGTCGCTGCAGGTCATGGCGAAACGAGAGGGCCTGTGGAGCCTGTTGCAGTACGGGCGTGAACGTGAGAGCCGATCCATCTACGACGCGGACTCGGGGATGAAATCGCGGACGATCCCCGAGGCGGTCGAACGCTTCCAGTCGTTTATTTGCCGGCGAATTCCCCGGAACGAGCGGGCTGGGATATGGCCGTTGCGGGTTGAACCAACGAATCGAGCCAATCGGCGAGCGATCCGTTCGAGGCGCCAGGAACCTCGCTCCGTTACGACGCGATTGCCTGCGGGGCCATGAGCGTTGGCGCCGCGGTGACAAATCCACCGTCGCAGACGAATCGTGCTCGGACGCGCTCGCCGAGAGGTCACGTAAACAGCACGACGACCGTTCTTTAAGTCCTATCATGGCACGGGCTACACGACCTCGTTCAAGGCAGACCGCTTTACTCGCGTCGTTCGCCATGGCCCGCGAAATATTTTTTTGCTTCGGCCATTGACCATGACCGGGTTGGTTTCTACACTTTGTCAAAGTTGATACTGAGTCTCGACATCAACTAACTGCCTTAGGGCGCCGCTCGACCGCCGGCAGTGCGGCCAGAAGGCGGCTTGGCCCCGAGATTCTTGCTAGGCGTTGTTTCTTCGACCTTTGACCTCAGGAGTCGTCATGCCCACCGCTCGATCAACACAACCCCGTCGGCAATCAGCAGTTGCGAGTGGCTTCACCCTCGTGGAACTGCTCGTCGTCATCGCCATCATCGGCACGCTCGTAGCCCTGCTATTGCCAGCAGTGCAAGCGGCTCGCGAGGCGGCGCGTCGATCGCAGTGTCTGAACAATCTGAAGCAGATCACTTTAGGGATGACGCAGTTCGAGCACAACCACGGCCACTATCCTTATTCGCGCACCGGATCGCTGTGGAGAATCTTGCCGTACGTCGAGCAGGCGACGCTGTACGACGTTTTCGCGACTGCCATTCACCCCAATGGCCAGCACGGCTACAACGGCGCCCTCAATCCGGGAAATGCGTATCCCGGATGGCCAGCCGAGATCAAAGAGGCGATGAATAACGAGCTGTCTGTGTTCGTCTGTCCCAGCACTCCGGGCGAGCGGACGGTGACCGGTAGCGACAGCACGGGGAGCTACCCCGTCCAGGCGACCGACTATACGACGCCACGCATCCCCGCTCTGCGGCCCGTCGGGCATCAGTTGTGGTATCAGGACGGCGAGCCGCAGATGAATTTCAACACGGCGATGAGCCCGCCCGATTCGCGGAGCACCGACCCGCGCCGCCAGGGCGCGCGCGGCTCCTACGTCACGGACGGGTTGAGCAATACGTTGATGTACTACGAGTGCAGCGGCGCCCCCGTGGTATACGTGCAACGGCAGGCGGTCCCCGGGGCGACGCTCGCGATGGCCTGGGCCGGTGCTGGCGATGGCGTCAAGATGCGCGCATACCGGAGCGACAACCTGACTGCCGCCACGAGTCCGACCAACAGTGGACGCAAAGTCAACGGAATCGCGGCCCCCCCGACGACGCCAACCAATCCCGCTTTGCCAGCAGCCTGGGAAGCAACGATCGACACCGCGCCGGGGACCTATCTGTTTCTCGGCCATAGCAATTCAGGCCAGCCTTACAGCTTTCACAACGGGGGCGTCATGATCGGTCTGTGCGATGGGTCTGCTCGCCTCATCAGTGACACGATAGACCTCGGCGTCTTCTTGAACTTGATGCTCCGCGATGATGGTTATGTGATGGGCAAGTTCTAGGCTGCCGCCTGCCGTGTCGATCTGCAACCGGCTTGGTCCAGTCGTCCCCTTGTATACCCCGCGTGGCTCGAAACGGAACGTCGTCGAGTAGACTTCAGCCCGCCCTTGCTGACCAAGGCTTGACGTTCGTGTGGTCATTTTCACCCGCGTCCAACCTATTGCTCCCCCGGAGATACAATGTCTTCGATATCCATGCCCGAATCCGTCACCACGTACCGAAATGAACCTACAAACGCGCCTTCGCCCGATCGTAATTCGGCCGTGCGCGATGTCCGGCCCCGACACAAACCGAATGCCGACGGCATGTCTCTCGATCCAACCGCGCGAACACGGGGCCGTCCAGGCTGGCTAAAATGGACGCTGCACCTCGTTCGTCGCGCGCATCTGTACGCGGGCTTGCTGTTCGTTCCGTGGGTTTTTCTCTTCGGTGCGACAGCGTTTCTGTTTAACCATCCCTCTTGGTTCAGCAACCAGTTGTACGTCAACTTTGGGGCCGATGCCTTGGTCGGGACGCCCTTGCAGGATCTGCCCACGCCTCAGCAACTGGCCGAAAACTTGATCGCGCAGGTCAACGCGGCTCAAGGAAGCGATTACGTCCCCAATGGCCCCGCGGCGACGCTGGGCCGAGGAGGGCTGAGCGCCTCGCTCGCGCTGGCGGACGGATCGTTGTCTCAATTGTCCATTCACGCCAACGGTCAGGGCGGCATCATTCGGCCAGCCCGTGGAGGCCGAGCTGCGGCCGTTTCGGGTCAGCCAGGGGCAGGCCGCCCGGGGCGAGGCGATCCGAACAGTCCCGGCCGCCAAGAACCGGGGAACAGCGAGGCGCGCAAAGCCTCGAGGTCGGGCGGCAGAGATCTTCCGGACGAACACCGCAAGCAAGAATCGCGGGCGGGCGGAGCCAACACGCAGAGGTCGCACGAGACAAGCCCCGACGGTTCCACCTCGTTCGCCGTGGCGGACGATGGGAAATTATCGAGCACGCCGATAGACCGCCTGCGCGAGGCTTTGCCTGCGCTCCTGTCTCGCCTCGGCTTGGCAGATGCCCAGATCCTGTCGGTTCAAATGTCGCCGTTGACGTTTGAAATGCGGGATGCCGCTCAAACTTGGGAAATGGTGTATTCTGCCGACTCGGGGGCGCTCTCCGGCACCGTGAAACGCGCCGAGGCGGCGACGGCTTCCTCGCTCCCACTTCGCAACTTCTTGACCAACCTGCACAAAACGCACGGATATCCGGCGGGCGAGACCAACGCGCGCACGCTGTGGGCGGTGCTCGTCGACGTGATGGCCGGAGTGATGATCATGTGGGGGGCGACCGGACTGGTCATGTGGTGGCAGATCAAGCGGACCCGCCTCGCCGGGGGCGTCTGCCTGGTGCTCGGCTTCTCAGCGGCATCCTGGCTTGTGCTCAGCATGCACGCGCTTCAGCAGGCGTCGTAGGGCATCGCTCGAAGAAATCCGGGGGCGAAACTGCCGCGACACGGTCTCGCTCCGCCCTGGAATCAGCCCTGCCCTGGCGCGATCAATTTCTTAAACTACGGACGCTTCCGCTGTTGCCCGTTTGAACCCAGATCGCCGCTGGTTCTGTTTGGCCGAAGGCCTCCGCTCACCGTAGCCTGGGGCAACGCCCCAGGACGGACGCCGCGCGAGCCTCTTTTGGCCGAAGGCTATTCATACGGGCGGAGGTGACACGTTGATGTTGGCCTTCGGCCAACACGGTTGCGATCATCTCTGACTCCTGGGGTGTTGCCCCAGGCTACGTTGGTGATGGCCTTCGGCCAACACGCTTCCTGTCGTCTGTGCTGTGCAACAGTCATTCAATGCCAATTTCACTTAACGCGGGCCAGTGCC